>NZ_VMLD01000048.1:0-853 GCF_013276485.1 Streptococcus sp. 4886
GTACCTGTACCATCTTTATGCTTAGAGGTCAGCGCACGACAATCTGAGCCCAATTCAACGCCCTCAATTGTGATACTGCGCTTTATCCTATCAACATTGATGATTGTTCCCATTAATGTTTTAATTCTCATGCTCCATCTCCTCGATAAGCCAGTCAAGGTTCTTTCTGGCTTTTTTCAGGTCTTCAAGACCGTTTTTTTTCTGGAATCGCAGTTGATACTTCAAGGCATTTCCAAGATAAAAGCCTTTCAGCTGTTCTGGTGTCATGAAATTCCTTAAGGCATCGATAGATTCCATGCCAAATCTTCCTTGGTAGTGGCTTGGTTTGTTTACGTTGTCAATTATTTCTGGGTCCATTTGATAGCCTCCAAAAGTTCTAAGATTATTCGGTTCCATTCTTCGATTGTTGTTTCTCTAAAATCAAACTGAGACATCATTTCAGCTCTTTTGAATAATGCCCTCTTAAAGAATGAAGTTTTTCTGAAAAAATCTATATCATCTGTTTTAAACTCAGTCGTGATTTTCTTTCCATATCCCTCTATCTCTACATAGACTCTTGTTTTACTATAGAGAGGTAGAGGCTCCGCCCAAACACTTCCTTTCAAGTCTGATTCATCGACTTTTTTTAGCATTAACGATATCTTCTTAGCTTCGCTCTCTTTTTTAGCACCACTGAACGGGTATCTTTTTGGTCTCATTCCTTATCCTCCAAAAGCTCTCTGTTTTCGTAGATGTTGCCCACAACCTCACAATCAGTATGTCGTAACCACAATTCACATCCGTGTTGTTTGGATTCAAGACGATATGCTCCACCTCTATGTCTTACAACCTCGTAATAAGTCGGTTCAGATCG
>NZ_VMLD01000006.1:0-53734 GCF_013276485.1 Streptococcus sp. 4886
TCTGTTTTCGTAGATGTTGCCTACAACCTCGCAATTAGTATGTCGTAGCCACAATTCACATCCGTGTTGTTTGGATTTAAGACGATACGCTCCACCGTAATGCCTTACAACCTCGTAATAAGTCGGTTCAGAATAGACATCCTTAGACATTTTGACAATGTCGCCTTCAAAGATTTCCTTGCCGTTCTTGTCCTTGAGTCCTGTTGTTTGCATGAGTTCGATTTCGTCAGTTTTGTAACAATAGATAAATCTATCGTCTGGTAAACCATTCTCAAAATAAACTTGTTGTGTCACTATTTCTTCGTTTTCGTAGTCAATAGCAAGAATGTCATCTGAAAAAAACATACGTTTTTCTGTTTTTATCCACGCTATATATCTTGGTGTCATGTTAAATCCTCCTAAGCATTAACAACTGGAAAATGAATATCACCAATCACTAAAGAGCCTACGCTGTAATAATAGCCGTTATGCTCTGCTTCACAATTGGCAATAGCTACAGGGTTCTGATTATGGAAGATAGTTACTTTGTTTTTATAACCAGTTCCCCAATGGTCGGGGATTTCTTCCGGTTCTCCAATTTCAACATTAGTAATCACAGCGTCAAGTGATACATCTTGGAACTCCCCATCTGCTGAGGCACAGCAATCACTTTCAGACATTTCAATAGTGACCTTTGTGCCGTCTTCAAGCAGCAAAAAGTCCTTATCCCATTTCACAATACGCTTAAAGAGCAACAATTCTTTAAGCTCTTCCAACGACCCGTACCTTGCATTTTTCCAATCAGGCTCATAATAGTCTGGTAGTTTAATAGTTTCTGTCATAGTAACACCTCGTCTCCAACTTTCACTTTTTCATACACGTCCTTCGTAACCACGAACACCCCGTAATCACGAATCGTAAGCGTGTATAGTTTTCCATGTCGTCCTTTCTCGACCACCTTACCAAATATCTCAGCGCCTGCGTTATCTGCCTTGTAGATAACCATCGGCTTCTTTTCTTCCAAATCTCGAATCCTGTCCATCTGCCAGATGTTTAATCCAGCAGACAATAAAATCCAAATAGCTATGAATCGTTTCATGTTCACTCCCTGTAATTATTGTAAATTTCAATAGCTGGAATTGATTCATTGTCAATAGCAGAAGTAATTATTAGCTCGTTTCCAACTTTTTTTTGAAATTCTAGCAACTCCTCTATCGAATTGATTTCGATAAAATGCCCCTCTGCACCGTTCGGAAATTCTCTTTGTATTCGACCTTTAGACGTTTTATGATTAACTCCTTCAGAAAGCCAACTGCCTTCTATCCTAGAAAATCGCTCATCATATTCTTCAAATGTCGAACAGCCTCTAACTTGTATTTTTGTGTATTTTTTAATCACGGCGTTAGGGATTCGATTTTCAACCCACCCGCTTGTGCTTGTTAGTAAAAATTCCATCACTCAACCTCCTCAAAATAACTATGAAATTTACTTAAATTGACAATAACGACCTCTTCGACAAAATGTTTTTCGATGTCAAAGTCTGGATCATTTTTTCCAAACTCTTTCTTAATGGCTTTTTCAGCCAGCGAAGGTAAATCGAATATGCTTGCTCCGTTTTTTAAGGCAAGCGGATTTCCATGTTGATTCACTATTCGATAACCCACATCAAACGGTCTGATTTCCCTTGGGACTTTTATGCATTTACTTTGATTCTTCATTCCTTCTTCAAGCGTTTGTATCATCCTTCTACCTCCTCAATCTCAATCCCTGGGCAATCAAACACCCAGCCGAAGCCAGCGTCTTCTAGTTCTTTGCGGGTGTGTGCTGTACGAAATTTTTTATCTAATGTTATATTCTTTAACGTCCAAGCGTGAAGGTGCTTAATCAAGGTTAAGTAACTATATGCTGATTCAATCCATTTAAACCTTACATAATACCTTTTCTCTTTCTCGACCTCGTAGCCGTCAAGCCATGCACGAGCGAAGAGATCTCTGTTGGATTTCTTTTGATACCATTCCGTAAATTCCTGGCTTCCATTGCTACAAGCATAATGCAACGCATCCTCTAGTTCTGGACTATGTTCTCTTGCACCCTCAATCACATCATCCACAAACTGCGGAACTTTGACTTTTTCTGGCTCGTCTAGTTGTTTCAAGTCTTCTAGAAAAATTTGACGAGCTAGTTCTCCTGTTTTACCATTCCACTTCCCCTCATATCTTTTGTATTTCTCAATTAATTCCTTAACATTCATCTTCCAACTCCTTAACTTATCTTATGGCTTTCCAGCTCTCCAAATTCATGCCCTTGGTTTACAAAATACGAACCAATCAGAACCGCATCTGCCTCGTCATCTTTGACGTTCAGGTCGAATTCATCAGACACCTTAGCAACTGCCTGCAGTTTCATCGATTTTTTGCTACGGTCTTTGTAACTAAACTGCCAATACTTGCGCCAGGTCGACACATTCACGAAGTACACATTGTCAGCAATCAGTCGGCCAAGAATGATACCTGTCACAATTCCAATACTAATCATAGACTGCTGATTTGGCCCCATGACTGAGTTCTTCTCGACCACAATTGATTCAAAATGGCAGTCGTACTTATGGAGCGCTCTCGATTGAATCGCTCGCAATTCACTAGCCATGAACCGCCCACGTTCAAAGAACGATTTGCTTTTATGCTTTAAGACACCACTCTGAACAAGATCAGAGCCGTGAAATACGGCCCAGCCTGTCGCAGTAGTTGAAATGTCTAACGATAATGTCAGAGATTTCATTGCAGTTCTCCCTTGAATCCACAGAGATCAAATAGGTTTCGTTTATTACTCTCAATAAACTCAAAGAACTTCTGAAGTTCGGCCAAGTGACGCTTTTCTCTCTTGATTCCAAGGCTCGTATGATACTCTGTCGGCATTTTAGGTGTCGCCTTAATATCTAACCAGTAGAGAGGCTCAAACACGTCGCCACTTGTATCAAGAGAAGCATCTGCATCTGTATTTCTAAAATGCATCTGCATATCATATTCAATTTTATTGGTGATCGTGATGGTCTTGTCCACGATTTCAAGTGTGATATCTGTTCCTGGTATGTCGATTTTGTTTAGCATTTATTTTTCTCCTTATGCGTGTTTTGTATTTTTGTTGATTTCTACCAGCCATTGTTCTGCAGTTTGCCGAATTTCTTCTGGAGCTGATAAATTGTGTTTCCCCCTAATTTGAGTGATTCGGTCATCCTTGTATTCCAAAGTGAAAAACGGCTTGTCTGGTTCATCTTTTGACCTAACGAATATGATTGTTGTTTTGCCGTTCGCATGATCTTGAGTATACCTAGCACTACCAACACAATGAGACAATGCCTTCCCTTCCAAAATCAATTCTCCGGAATTATAGGCCGGTTTAAAGAGATACTGGCCTACCGCTTTCTCGTATTTGGCCAAAGATTTCAGACGCTTCTCGAACTTGCGCTGTTCAATCTCGCTCTTGTGCTGTATGAGCAGCTTAACCGCATTATCATGCGCTTTGACTAAATCTTTCGGCATGATGAGATTGTCAGTATCAATGGGTATATCAAGCTCGTTCAACATGCTGATATAGTCTACATAGTAGTCAAAATTAACTTTGTTTTTTAAGAACCAATTCTGGAATCTGTTCATTTTGGCAGCTTTGGGGATTTTGTTGATGTCTTGATAAGTCAGGATTTTTTCAATACCAGGAACAAGCGTGCCACCTCTCAATTTGATGCGACGTTCTAGCTCATAATCTCTGAAGGACCTATCTGTATTTTTGAAAAATCGCTTATTTTCATGAAGCCATTTCTTTGTTACGACACGGCAATCAACCGCTTTTCTCACATGCCATCCATCATATTCAGTAACATCATAAGCGAGATCCGTAGCCATTCTCCAGGCATTTATTTTCTGAAGAAACTCGATTTCAGAGCGGTATTTATACATGTGTGGCAAATGATAGTAGCCCAACCCACGAGGAAATTCCAAGTACTTCAATTCGGAAATTTCTCGAATCTTATTCTCCCAATTGTTTTCAAAAAATATTGTTCCTGAATATGCTCCTTGGCCTGTGAAGTTAGGAGTAAGCCCAGGAGCGTAGACTCCGCATCTTTCAGTCAGTTGTGTAACTTGATTGTCGCTCATCTGCTCAAAGTTTGTAAGTTGCCTCCTAATAGATTGCTTGCCGTTCGTGTATCGCGACCAGAATCCGTAAGATTGGATTTCAATCCGTTTGCACGTCACAAGAATAATTGCGAAACTGTAGAATTTGTCGTAAAAGTCTAATCTGCTCGATTTTGTCAGACGTTTTTCGATAACTCTACAACCTGTCCGATCGCTCTGAATAGTTTGAGATTTGTTAGACCATTTGATGGTCGGGATCTGCGAATAGCACCAGTCAAAGAATTTTTGGGGCGGTTTCAAACGTCCGGCAATTATTTTTTGATTTTTTGTCATGCTAATTCTCCGAATAAATCGAGCTGACCGTCAATAACATTTTTCTGTTTTTTAACTTTTTTAGATTTTGGTTTTTCAGGTTGTTGGCCGACTACTACAGTCGCATGGATTGCCTCAACCTTTTTGGTTTTGCCAGTAAAGTACTTATAGACCCAACCGAATACGGTAGAGTCATCTACCATCGCACAAGTTCCTGACTTAAAGTTCTTAGCCTGGCTAGCGCAATAGTTCAAAGCTTCTCTAATAGATTTCTTATCACCCAAAACTCCTTCGAAAAGCTTTTCGTCCTCTTGATCACAAATCCAATTGTGTATTGCATCTTCAGCTGGTCCATGATCTCCTTTTAATTCCTCTAGCAATTTTGCCAGAGCCTTTTCTTTGATTTCATTCATGTCATTTCAAAAAAATGCGACTGCCTTTGTGAGAATTGGCTAAATACGGGCAGTCGCTCGTCCAAGGTCACATGACCTTTACTGACGTTTTCTAGTTCGCAGTTTTACAAGAATGCACGGCTTGTTGTTTTTTGAGTTGTTTCCAAAATGGAAAAAGTTGGTTTATTTAATCAGTTCATCCAATTCTGCCTGCGTCAACGGCTCGATACGTTGATAACCTTGGACAGTGTAGTTTTTCTTGTATTCAAATCCCAAATCCGCAAGGCTATTCTTGAAATAGTCTTTTTCTTCCGTGTCAGCGAAATACACTTCCAAGGTCATTTTTTGGGTATATCGTTTTAAGCCGTTTTCAGCCCCACTGACAGCTTTTTGTTGGTTTTGGGATAATTGCCCACCGTCTAAGATTTCGCCCGTCTCTGGGTCAAATTCTTGCGTTTCCTCGTCGATATGACAGCCAAGTATTGTTCTAAACTCTGGATGTTCATTTTGTTGCTGAGCTAAATCTTCTTCACGTTCTCGTTCAGCTCGCTCTTGAGCCAATCTAACTTCTTCTTTTTGCTTTTCAAAAGCGTGGTCTACCTTGATTTGTTCCAACACTTCAACCAAAGTCATGTCTTTCAACATCCGAATATATGGCTGGTCTGTCATTCCGTACTCGGCACATTGTCCTGAGATTGCTGAGATGGTTTTCTTATACTCTTCTTGCTTCTGATACTCAAATGTAATCATGTCATCAAGCGACTTCATCGTAACTTTCTTGAGTGTCACACCGTCAGCCATGAAATCGCCTGCCTTGATGTACTCAAGGGCTTTCTCGTCAAATAGACGAGGGTCAAGCATGTATTCTGACGCCTTATTTGTGATATAGCTCTTGACTGTATCCAGTCTGAGTGCTTTCTGATGGTCTTCAAACTCTTTGACATCTTTCGCAATCTTTTTGATAACACCGTCCAGCGGTTCAACCTGCTCGGTGATGTATTCGTTGAAATCATCAGCAGTTTTTGACAAATCCTTTTTGATTTTGATACGCTCGTCAGATATCTGCTTGAACAGTTTTCTGAGATCAGCTAAAACCTGCTTATCGTCCTTGATTGTCGAAGCAGTAACTGTATAATTCTGGTACTTCGTTACCACTTCTTTAATATTTTGTTCAAACAATTCACGGTCTAAAATCTCAACCTCTGCCTGAGTGACACTTACTTGTAATTCTTGCATGTTAGTACTCCATTTCTTCTAAGAGTTCGCCTTGTAACGGTTCGCTCTGGATCGACTCCTCAACTTGAGTAGGTTTAGGAACTGGGTGATTCGCCTCTTGTACTTTGTTGAATTGTTCAATCTGAGCCATCTTGCGTGCTACGACATCCTCTCGACTTTCTTGAGGTGTGACATCTTTGATACGGTCAAATGTTTCTCCACCGTCATCCTCTGTGTACATATTGCCTAAGTCCTCAGGGAAAGCCTCTCTAAGAGCATTTACCAGAGCCGTCTTTCTAATCATGGTAGCTGGCATAGAGTTCCAGGTGCTTTGTTTCTTGTCATATTCCTCACGGCTAACAAAGATTTCCACAGGTACCTTGAAATTTTTACGGTACACTCTTGCCCATCCGCCTATTAGTGTGTCTCCTGGGAGCATGATTGCCCCTTTGCGTTCGTGCATAACGCCCTCGCCATCCACTGTCACTACTCCAGCCTCAAATCCCTCATAGTCTTTACATTGAGCGGCACGTTTCAAGAAAGCCTCTTTGGAGACAATCAAACTGAACTCAGTGCCTCCATTACGATTTTTGTAAGCCACAATGTAGACCTCGTTAGCAAATGGGTTAAGATTGCGACCTTTACATAAAGCTAGAGCCTGACCTATTTGTTTTTCAGTCAACAGGTTTTGTGGGTCAAAATACTTTTTGATGTCTGCCCCAGTCAATGAACTTGGGTCAGTAGTAATGTCACGTTTTGTCTGTGCTACTAATTGATTATTTGTCATTTTCTTCTTCCTTTCGTCTTCTTCAAATTCCAATTTTCACGTTTTATACGTCTATTTTCGTTTTGTAATTTCAAAATAATATTTTGTTGGTTGTTGATAATTTCTCCGAGCTCAATTCCAAGATGCATATAATCAGCTCGCCAGTTGTCGATTTCTGCAAGTAGTTCCTCAATCATATTTCATCACCCACATATCGATACTGACCACATCCAACATAGATGTACTCGCTTGGGTCGAGTTCTTCTCGCTCTTCGGGTGGTTGCATCATATCTCTGTCATAATCAAACATGAGCATACACCTTTCCAAGTTCCAGCACTCGTTTCACATATCCGGCCTTGGACGTTAGCCCAAGATCCAGCAATTCGTTTTTTTCTTCATGGTTGGCCAAAAGCCACACACGGTTTTCAAGTTCAATTCTAGTCATTATCTTATCCTCAGCGTAACACTTTCATAATCACTTTCTTAGGTTCTGGCAAAGCTAACGGCTCTGGCTTCAAACCTTCAGGGCGTTCTTTATCAAACGTAAATCCTTGAAACTCTCTGCGGATGTTTTGACGGATTTCCTCACGTTCAAGCTCACGACCGATTTCAACCGCTTCGTTAAACGCTTGTATAATCTTCGTATCACGTTCTTCCAACTTTCGTTGTTTCTCAAGTTCGTGCAGCTCCATTTGTCGTGCTAAAATTCCTGCTCCGATAAATCCTAAAATCACTGCGCCAGTTCCTAAAATCTGGTTGATTAATGGTGGTTCAAACATTTTTTCTCTCTCTCCTTACGCTCTTAATTTTCGTACTTCTTTCTCTAATTCCAAAATCTCATAAACATCATTGACATCGTACATAATATCTTTCCCTTGCTTACGAAATCTTAATCCTTTACGTTCTAACTGCTTAACATAGCCATGAGTGAAGCCGAACTTCTTCATCAAAGCCTGTTGATTGATTGGCATGCGATCATTCTCTAACTGCTCCTTGACCTGCTTTTCAGCAAAGGCCAACAATTGATTCGTGAACAATTCAGCACTTTCGCCATCCAATCGTAATTGTAGCGTTATACCTTCCATTTTTTTACATCCTCTCAACTATGCGGGCAAGCATTTTTGTGATATAATTCAATTAGTAATTTTTGATTAGCGCCTGATTGCCGTCAGGTGCTTTTATTTTTAGGTTCTATAGACGCTTCCATTTGTTGCATAGTACGTCAGTTCGTTCATCTTTCTTGTGAACTGGTAGTCGCTTGTAATCAGCAACCGCTCTTTCAGCAAGCTAGATAATCCGTAATGTTCTTCTTCAAACTGTTCAATAATTTTCTGACGTTCTTCAGTAGTCGCTTGCTGACAAGGTGCGTCTAGACTCTGTGTCATTGCTAAATTTGAACGCATTAGTCTTCATGTTTCCTTTCGTTATTCTATCTACGAGGCTTTTCTCGTAAAGTTGCTCCAAGTGATTGCCTCCATAGTTCGTGGTTATAATCGTATTCGTCCTGTTTTCAAGTATCTGATACAGGACTTTTTGCATCCAGTTGTTCCCCTGCTTGATTTCATCGCCTACACTTGACTCTTTGCCAAGGTCGTCCAAAATCAAGAAGTCCACTTTCTGCAAGAACTGGATAGTCCGTCTTTCTTCCCACTTGGAATCCTTGTATCTAAAAGCGTCTTTCATCCGTGAGAATAGTTCCATAGAGGGAATATAGACCACTGAGCGCTTCAACTGGAACTTCTGGAAACTCTCGTTCAGCGTCTTGGCAATTCCAACTGCTAGATGGCTCTTGCCAACTCCAGGCGGACCGCTGATAATCGTATTCCCCTCATATCGCTCCTTCACATAGTCAACCGTCACACGCTTAGCGAAATTGACTGCTTCAGCGTCTTGGTTTGTGTGAATCTCAAAGTTGCCGATAGTAGCATTTTGTAAATCAGGTGGAATGATGCTCTCCTTAGAAAATAAAGAGTAGGATCTTGTATTTCTGATTTGAGCCTCAGCTTGAGCAAGTTGTTCGCCTGCTTGACTGTTGATTTTCTCCTGTTCACATTCAGGGCAATAAGTCCGCACATTCTGCGTGCAAGGGTTGACTGAGCGCCACATATAGACTCCCTCATGCTTGGGGCATTGGGTATCCAAAGTTTCTATCTGTAAAAATCTACCCTGCAATTCATCTCTTGATACTGCTCGCATAGCACCCTCCTAGAATCCCAGTCGTGGGTTGTAACCATCATCTGATAATTTCAAGGTATTTCCTTGATAAGCACTTGACCGCTTCGGTTTCTGTCTGTTCTCTACTAACTCAGCAGTCACTAGACCCTTCTGCTTCCAATCTCTCAAAATACTACTGAGATACTTGAAGTAAGGTTTACCATTACCTACGCATTCCTTGATTGCTAATTTGATAACCTCTTTACTATGGTCTTGTAAGAAGTAATTCAAATCTTCAATCTCAAACGGTGTCGGCTGTCTTCCAAACTCTGAAAAAATCCAATCGTGAACAATTCCAAGGTCATTTTCTGCTGGGGCGTCCTCTATACTATCTATATAGTTAGCACCACCACCCTCTGATTCACTCAGTCTTGATAAATTAGTATTGATATTATCAGTCTTGATTGTGTCAACTTTTTTTACTTCTTGAAGTAAAGTTTTTTTACTTCCGTGGTCAACTTTTTTTACTTCTTGAAGTAAAGTTTTTTTACTTCCGGAAATGTATAACCTGTTTGGTTTATTCACACCTTGCCGAAACTCTCTAAGCAATCCCATATCAGCAAGTTCTTTTTTTGCTGATATGATTGTTGGTTTACTACAATTAAGCTTCTCCATAAGTTGCTCGTTCGTATAATAGACGTAAACATCCCCTTTCTCATCAAACCATTTGTTTTGAATTGACAATGTCCGCCTATCAAAGAGAAACATATATATCTGCTTAGCTTTGTCACTCAGCACATTGTATGGCGGTTCATAAAGCCACTGAGGCATCTGATAAAAAGCATTGTTTTTCACTTCGCTTATTTTCAATCATTCTTTCTCCTTCGATACAAATATTTTAAAATAGAAAATATTATTTTGTTTAACTTGTTAAACATTTACTTTAAAAAAAATCTTTCACTTGCTTATTAAAAACTACTGCTAATTTTTGAAGCGTTCTAATTTTCACTGTTGACGACTGACCTGACTCAATCAAGTGTATTGTTGTTCGAGAAACATTTGACTTCTCTGCGAGTTCTTCTTGAGACATCTTCTCTTTCTCGCGCCATTTTCTTAAACGTTCTCCTTGCACGCACTCACCCCCTTATCTAAATTCATCCAAGCTGACTTCCAGTGCATCAGCAATTTTGCACATATTCGTCCATGACATCTCTTTCATCCTTCCAGCCTTTAGGTTAGAAAAATTAGATGGATGGACATTTGATTCTTTGGCCAATCTGTACATCGACCAGCCTTTTATTTTTAATTGTTTTTCAATTTTATTCCACATCAGAAATACCATATGTTGTGTTTTTCAATCACATCAGATCCTTTCTTATACAATATGTTGACAATCAAATATGTTTGGTTTATAATATATCTTGACTAAGACCTCTCACGTTTTAGTCAAAATTCCAATAGAAAGGAGGTAATGTTATGACTCATTATTGGTATAACGATCGCGTTGATACTAACAATAATCACGAAGTACATAAACTTTCTTGTAAGTATCTACCTGATACAATTCATTCCACGTATCTAGGAAAATTCGACTACAATTTTCAAGCCATGGAATATGCTAGGCAAACCGAACCCTACAAGCAGTTTGACGGTTGCTACTTTTGCATGCCAACCGAACATAACGGCTAATTTGACTGAGTTGCTTCCTGCAACTCTTTTTTATGCTCTCGATTGCTAGCAATTGTTGAACGATACTCTTGAATAAAATGGTACTTCATTGTCTCAATAAAGAACTTCCGTTCATCAATCAACATTTTCCTCAAAAATTCGCATTCTTTTCTTAGTGCAATCAATTCTTGTATTCCTTCTGCTGCTGTTTGAGTTACTTCTGCTAATTTTTCCATACCAGAAATATCAACATTAACATGTGGCTGTTCCATTATCGTTCCCCCTTATTTTACTTTCCAGCGCCCTGAGTTCAATCTCATGGCTGACTTGTTTCAATAGCTTCTCACACGCTATTTTAGCTTCTCTGTACGTTGTAGATTCGCTGATGAAGTAATCAGCAAGTTCGATGATTTTATCTTCCATGAATTTCTCCAAAAATCGGTCTTAAGACCGATGTCCCCCCTTCAAAAACAGTATATATTTATATTATCCTTAACAAGAAAGGAGCTGATGCAAATTGGCAAAATTTTTGAAGGGGACTGTGGTTCAGTGATTCAGTTTGGTTAGGTAACCAACGCGTTTTTACTGCGAGTGTGACTGCACGGAGCCTGTCGCTGACTATAAGAGGGACTGCAGCTCTGCTTATAGCGGGACTGACAGATAACTACCTAGCGGCACTCAAAGACTAGCCAAACCACGTTGATTGCAGTGCTGGACGCATGACCAGCGAAGTTTCAACCAGTTGCTTTACACCGACTGTGAAACCTTATCAAAGTATGCAAGTCTTGACCTAGTGTAAAGTAGGTTAAGACTTTTTTATCGCTCAGGAACTTGTGAATCGTTCAAAGAAATCTTAGAATCTAGTTCATCCACTTTCTCAGCAATATATGTCACGGTCCTCAATATCTCATTGAGGGCTGTTCTTTCTAGTTCGTTCATTTTTCTACTCCTATCGGTAAAAACTTTGCTTTATTTGTATTTATTAGCAATTTCATTTATTGTATCTAAAACAAATTTTTGCATCTTTTCTCGTGCTTGCAATTCATTTTGAAAGAAAGAATCAAGCATTTCGGTCAATCTATTCGAATATCCTCGCAATAGCATTACCGTTACCAAAAACGAAGTAATTACTGAGACGAGAACTGCTGAAAAAACACTTTCCATTTTCCTACTCCTTCCCTTTTTTATCACATCGGTATTCCACTATCTTACGAATAGTGAAAGATACAATCACAAATCCTGCTAGGATTATCAAACCAACATTTTCATCCATTGCTTTTCACGGCAAATGATGGTACACTATCAAGTAGAGGTTGGGGCTTCTGCCCCTTTCTCTACTTTTTGTTTTGAAGCTTACGTTTGTGTTCTAAGATTTGTTTGTGCCACAAACGTGCTTCTCTGACTAAGCCTAGTGCCAAGATGACGGTTGCAGTGTCCTTGGTTGCTAGGCTTTTTATGATGTGTTCCATCATTTGCCTTACCTCCTTTTCTTTAAGCTTGATTATAGTTTAACACGTTAAACATAAAATGTCAAGTGTGTTAAACAAAAAAATTTACTTTTTTTATTTAAAGATGTATAATAGATTAAACAATATATAGAAAGGAGTTTTTAAATGAAGTTAGGAGAATTGCTCAAATCATATAGAACGGAGCATAAATTATCGATGGATGCTTTTTGTGAATTATCTGATTTAACTAAAGGGTATATTTCTATGCTTGAAAAAAATGAACATCCGAAATCCAAAAAGCCCATTGTCCCATCTTATGACACAATAGAAAAAATTGCTAAAGGAATGCAAATTTCTACAGAAAATTTAATTGATATGCTTGATGATGATCAAGAAATTCAAATCAACGCCACTCCAGCTCTTCTCTCAAAATCTCCTATCCAATCCATCTACGACAAACTAGAACCGCCTGGACAAAGTAAAGTTATCACATACGCTGAAAAATTACGTGACGAACAAGAGAAACGAAGAAAAGCTAAGATAAACGAAGTATCGGAGAAAATTGTTCAACTCTATGGTTACGACTACTACGACCACGCTACTTCTGCTGGTACTGGGCAGTATTTGAATGATGTACGAGTTGAACAGATAGAGTTGCCAATAGATGTAGATGCTGACTTTGTAATCCCGATCAAAGGGGACTCGATGGAGCCTGATTATCATGATGGCGACCTAGTGTTTATCCAGACAAGTGTTGACTTGAATGACGGTGTTATCGGAGTGTTTAACTACAACGGAGAGGCATATATCAAGCAACTGGTTATTGATACAGAACAATCCTACCTACATAGCTTGAACCCTGATTACAAAGATATGCCAATCACACCAGAAACAGACTTCCGAATCATTGGAGAAGTCGTTGATTTATATAGGGAGAAATAAAAAAGGAGATTGAAATGTCTCACAAAAATCAAATTGAAATCTATCAATTTAACAGTCGTGCAAAATATTGGCTAGTTCGAGCAGAGGGTGGAAAGTATTACGATGATTTTAAATACAACCACTTCATTTCTATTCATCACAACCAAGTCACGCTTGCAGATTTACAGACTACTAACTTACTCCTCACAACAGAAAAAACTATAGAGCACTACAAGCAACAAATTGCAAGAGTGTATCAAGACAAAAGTCTATCAAAACACCAAATTACATTTACTGCTAAACGACTCTATAGCTTTATAGAAGATATGAGTGTAGGAGATTACGTCATAGTTCCATCATTTAAGTCTAACTATTTCTTGATTGGACAAATCACAAGTGATGTCTATGAAAAAGATATGCCGAAAGAGCAACTAACCCTAAACCATGGCTACGAACAGTCTACGGATATCAAACGTCGAGAAGTCAAGTGGATTAACGAAGTGCCACGAAGAAAAGTAAATCCAAAATTTCTATACAGTACACTGACAGTCCATCACACTATTTTTAATATCACAGATTTATCAAAATACATCAACGGTCTCATATCTCCGCTTTACTTCAAAGATGGGAAATTACACCTTCAGTTGAGAGTTAATACTAATGAACCTATCACATCAAGTATGTGGAAAAATCTCTATTCTATTATCGATGAATATAAAAATCCTGAAATTAATGAGGAAATCGTTGCCACTTCTAACGTAGAGAGTCCAGGAGATATAACTCTACAATCCATAAGTCAATTCATATCGGACAATCATTGGATGCTGAACTCAGGCTTAATAGGACTAGGGCTTTTGTTTGGAGATATTGATATCAAAGGTATTAAAGTGAAGGGACTCTTCCCATACTTGCAACAAAGAAAAACAGCCAGTTTGGAAGAACGCAAACTGACTGTAGAAGTTGAGACTATGGAAAAAGATGCCAAGCTGAAAGATGCACAGCGAGAAGTAGAAATAGAAAAAGCTCGCAAAGAACTAGAACTACTAAAAAATGTCAGGGCTTTTGAAATAACCGTTGACTCTCCTAATGTCTCTTACGAAAACGTAGCCCAAACGCAAATGGATTCCGATGAGAATCAGGGTGAGGGATGATTTTTACGACTAGAATAAAAATCACAAAGGTTATTAAAATAATATCCCTGTCTAAAAAGAAAAGAGTGAGAGAAAAAATAGAATATAACAATAAATATCCCCAAAGGATTTGAATGTTTTTCATACCAACTCCTCCTCTTTGCTTTCTTAATTTGATTTTAGCAAAAACAAACTGTTTAGTAAAGGTAGACAAGGCTAATCACCTAGTAAGACCTATTGCTATTTATTTCGATGACTAAATAGATGCCCGTAGCGCTGATTAAAACACTCTCTTTTTAAAGCGAGTTCTCCCTCGCCTGTTTTAATATCCGTGCGGACTCTATCAGCAAATTCATTGTGGCGCAATTCCATTTCTTTTTTAGATTGCTCCATCTTTTGACGCTTTTGATTGATGTGAGTAAAAAAAGAAAACATATTATCGCAGCACCTTTCATCACTATTCTACAACGAACAATAGTAAAAAGCAACTGTTTCCAAAATGGAAATAGTTGGCAACAATAAAAATAAATTTAACAAAAAACTTGACAAAAACAACAAAAGACTCTATAATGGATTTAATCTAAGTGAATGCTCCCCCCTGGGAGCCTAGAAGAGTCTTTGCATCTATGCAAGGGCTCTTTTTGATTTACGAAGGAGAGATATGGAAACAAAACCGTTCAAAACATTCCGAGAGCAGATAGAACTCCTAAAATCTCGAGGACTTACCATCCGAGATGAAAACAGGGCAATCAGAATTTTATCGACATACAGCTATTACGAAATCATAAACGGCTATAAAGAAATTGGTATTGAACAAGGAGAGAAATTTAAAGAGGGCGCAACATTTGAAAAACTCGTAGACTTTTTCCTCATGGACAAAAGCATACGAACAAATATCAATCTAGCATTACAAGAAATCGAGGCTCATCTTAGAACCGTTCTTTCCTACGTAGTCGCAGAACATTACACTGCAGACCAAAATAAATACCTTCAAAGAGAGAACTATGAACGAGGTGCTAAAAAATTCAAAGAGTCTGAACGATCTAAGTTTCTACGTAAATGTTATAAAATCACCCAAGATAAGACTCAACCATATAAACATTATCGAGAAAAGCATGGCAACGTGCCGCCTTGGATTCTTGTTAAAGGGATGACTTTTGGTCACCTAATCACTTTTTATAAACTACAAAAGTCGCATATAAAGACAGAAGTTATCCAGCGCATGACAGGACTAGACAAAGAAAATATAGATAATGATATTAAACAATTGTTCATCAATGTATTTTACTTCTTACTCTCCTATCGAAACAGATGCGCCCATCTTGGAAGAGTTTATAACTTCACAACAGAAAAGAACAAAATCAATTACAATAAATTCTTTCACAATCGATTGCACATCACAGAAGAAGATTACAAGAATGGGCAAGGACAAAACGGCTTGAGAACACTCATCTGTTCCCTAACCTTATTCAAAACTTGGGGTCCAGTATCACCAGTGGGATTATTGAACTTCCAAATTATGGAAGCTATCAACTCCTATCTGTTGAAATATCCAGAAGATAGAGATTATATAAACCAACAAATAGGCGGTGAACTTATTCCTATCGTCTAAACAAAAAAATCCCCACACTCTCCATCGCCAAACTTTGAGTGTGAGGATTCAACTTTCCATCTAGCAAGCAATGGAAAGGATGATAAAAAAATACACCTATAGTTTATCATAAGTTCTACACCTTTTCAACTATGCGGGCAAGCAATCGAAAAGAAAGGACTTTTTATGATAAAAAAATATATTACAAAAAAAGGAGAGACTAGATATCTCTTTCAAACATACCTGGGCATAGACCCTGCAACTGGAAAAGAAAAACGTACAACACGCCGTGGGTTTAAAACTATTAAAGAAGCAAAGGCTGCCGAACGTGACCTTCTCTTAGATGTTGAAGAGAATGGTTTTTCAAATAATGGAGATTTCCAGAACCCTACATTTGCTGAAGTCGCTGATTTGTGGCTTGATAGCTATAAGAGCACTGTAAAACCAACAACCTATCAGAACGTTAAGAAAAAACTTGATGTTATGATTGACTTGTATTTTACAGATATGAACATCCAACAGATCAGTGTCGCTTATTGTCAGAAGGTTGCTATAAAGTTAAGTAATCGCTATATACTCTATGCCAATTACTACTCTGTCATTAGCCGTATTTTCAAGTATGCCACTTCTCTTGACATCATTAAGTCAAACCCATTAGACAAGATTATCAAGCCTAAAAACAAGCCCTTAAAGGCCAAAGAGAACTACTACAGCAAACAGGAACTAACAGATTTTCTAAAAGTTTGCAAAGCAGATTGTAAAACAGTAGAGTATACCTTTTATCACTTGCTAGCTTTTACTGGTTTGAGATGTGGTGAGGCACTTGGACTCATGTGGTCAGATGTTGATTTTGAAAATAAACGGTTGGATGTTTCGCGGACAGCTGTCGTAGTTGGTAAAAAACAAACTGTTCAGGATCCTAAAACCAAGAGAAGTAAGAGAGTTATCACCTTGGATGATGAAACTCTGCATGTATTGAAACTCTGGAAACGTCAGCAGATAAAAGAATATTTTCGGGCTAGTGTGCCTTACAAACATGATTCAAATTATATCTTTACGAATAGTTTCGGAGGTTGGATTTCTCCTTCAGCTGTGAAAGAGAGACTTAGAAGATTCTTTTGTGAACATAACGATATCAAAAAAATCACTCCTCACGGATTCAGGCACACACACGCTTCTCTCCTCTTTGAAGCAGGTGTTACAGCTAAAATCATTTCAGATAGATTAGGACACAATAATGTTCAAACTACCCTTGATATGTACACCCACATCAATGATAATCAACGTGTTGAAACCGTGGATCAGCTCATGACTTTTATCCGTTCAAGCTAAAAGTAAAGTCGTATTCAATCTCGTATTCACTTTTAGATAGACACTATAAAACCAATGATTTCAAGGGTACAGGAAACCGTGAGCAGTTTATACCATAATCCGCTTTCAACGATAAAGAAAAGGTAAGAAAAATGAAACATTTAGAAATTGAATTGAAAACACTATTGAAAAAAGATGAATACAATCGTCTAAAAGACCAGTTCACAGACGTCACTCCTGTTCTTCAAAAAAACCACTACATGGACACACCTGATTTTGAACTGCGAGAAAAGAAAATTGCTATGCGCATTCGAACCTTTGAAGACTGGGCAGAATTGACACTCAAAGTCCCGCAGAGTGTTGGAAACATGGAATACAACCAAAAATTGCAACTAAAAGATGCTGAAAACTATCTGTCTAAGGAAGAACTTCCTCAAGGGCTAGTACTGGATGAATTGGCGAAACATGGCATCCAAAGCAAGAACTGGCAGGTACTTGGTTGTCTAACAACACTTCGCTATGAAATGCAAACAGCTATCGGTCTCATGGCTCTGGATGAAAGTCAATACTTTGATATGACGGATTACGAATTGGAGCTTGAAGTGGAAAATCACGAGCAAGGCAAACAAGATTTCCAAAAATTTTTAGAGGAAAATCAGATTTCTTATCAAAAAGCTCCTTCAAAATTGGTTCGATTTGTCAAAAGTATGAAAAATAGCTGAAATAATCTCCATTTTTTGGTAAAATAGAAAAGATAAAAATACAAAAATCCCAGTTCATATAGGTAAGGCAAATATCACTAGGATTTAAAAAGTTTACAGAGGACGGTCTATAATGTCAGATAGAAAAAACATGAAACTTTTCGCACTCAACTCTAACCAAGAGATTGCACAGAAAATTGCTGAAGCTGTTGGTGTCCCACTTGGAAAACTATCGTCACGTCAATTTTCAGACGGAGAAATCCAAGTGAATATCGAAGAAAGTGTCCGTGGTTATGATGTTTACATCATCCAATCAACAAGTTTCCCTGTTAACAACCACCTAATGGAATTGTTGATCATGGTCGACGCTTGTGTGCGCGCAAGTGCCCACAGTATCAACGTTGTCCTTCCATATTTTGGCTATGCACGTCAAGACCGCATTGCTTGTCCTCGTGAGCCACTTACAGCTAAACTAGTTGCCAATATGCTGGTTAAGGCTGGTGTTGACCGTATCCTGACTCTTGATTTGCATGCCGTTCAGGTTCAAGGTTTCTTTGATATTCCAGTGGATAATCTTTTCACTGTTCCCCTATTTGCAAAACATTACTGCGATAAGGGACTACTCGGTTCAGATGTTGTTGTCGTTAGCCCTAAAAATTCAGGTGTCAAACGTGCGCGTAGCTTGGCTGAATATCTTGATGCTCCTATCGCCATTATCGACTATCCTCAAGACGATGCAACTCGCAACGAAGGTTATATCATTGGTGATGTTGAAGGTAAGAAAGCCATCTTGATTGACGATATTTTAAATACAGGACGCACCTTCTCTGAAGCTGCTAAAATCGTTGAACGTGAAGGGGCTACAGAAATTTATGCTGTTTCTAGCCACGGTCTCTTCGTCGAGGGAGCTGCTGAACTTCTTGACAATACTAAGATTAAAGAAATTCTTGTGACTGATTCAGTAGCAACAAAAGAAAAAACTCCTAAAAACGTATGCTACATCACTGCTAGTGAGTTAATTGGTGACGCCATCGTCCGTATCCACGAAAGAAAACCAGTCAGCCCACTCTTTGCCTACAACAAAAAGAAATAAGGTGATTCTTTGATTTATTTGGACAATGCTGCGACAACTCCTATGTCAGCAGTTGCTATTTCAGCTATGACCAAGGTGATGCAAGAAACCTACGGCAACCCTTCTAGTATTCATGGTCATGGTCGTCAAGCTGGTAAACTCTTACGAGAAGCCCGTCAGGAACTAGCTCAGTTACTGGGGACAAAACCTCAACATATCTTTTTCACTTCTGGTGGGACAGAAGGCAACAATACTGCTATCATTGGTTACTGCCTTCGTCACCAAGAACAAGGAAAACATATTATCACAACTGCTATTGAGCACCATGCTGTCCTTGAAACAATTGATTACTTGGTTCAACACTTTGGGTTTGAAGCAACCATTATCCAGCCAGAAAATCAAGAAATCACCGCCCAGCAAATTCAAGAGGCCTTACGTGACGATACGATTTTGGTTTCTACCATGTTTGCCAATAATGAGACTGGAAACCTACTGCCCATTGCTGAAATTGGCCAAATACTCAAGCAACACCCAGCCGCCTATCATGTCGATGCAGTTCAGGCTATTGGTAAAATCCCTATACACCCAGAAGAATTGGGCATTGATTTTCTCACTGCTTCTGCCCACAAGTTCCATGGTCCTAAGGGAATCGGTTTTCTCTACGCATCTAGCATGGATTTTGATTCCTATCTTCATGGCGGAGACCAAGAACAGAAAAAACGAGCCGGAACTGAAAATCTAGCTGCCATCGTGGGTATGGTTGCAGCCCTAAAAGAAGACCTAGAAAAACAGGAAGAACATTTCCAACATGTACAAAATCTAGAAACTGCCTTTCTTGCAGAGCTAGAAGGAATTCAGTATTACGTGAATAGAGGACAACATCATCTCCCTTATGTTCTCAATATTGGATTTCCTGGTCAGAAAAACGACCTCTTACTCCTTCGGCTAGATTTGGCTGGAATTTCAATCTCTACTGGCTCAGCCTGTACGGCAGGCATTGTCCAATCCAGCCATGTTCTTGAAGCCATGTACGGGGCAAATTCAGAACGCTTGAAGGAATCCGTTCGTATCAGTCTCTCGCCAGAAAATACTGTTGAAGACCTACATACCCTCGCAAAGACCTTAAAAGAAATTATCGGAGGTTAGCCATATGGCATTTGAAAAAACCATTCAGTTAAAAAATTGTCGTTACGACTACACTCTTAGCCCTTCTGTTAAAAAATTCACCCTTAAGGACAACACCTTTTTTGAGACTAAGGTTGGTAACTATGAATTGACTCGCCTACTTGAAAAAGTGCCAAACAGCGGTGAAGGCTTCCAACTCAAAATCATCATTAACAAGGAACTTACAGGTGCTAAAATCAATATCACTGACAAGTTTGGGCTACGTCTAGTTGATATTTTCAAATCAGAAGACCACCACATTCATCAGGAAAAATTCTATTTCCTCATGGATAGCTTGGTAGAACGTGGTGTCTTTACAAAATCGGAAAGATAGAGCCAAAATGTTTGAACTGACCTATAAGGACAGCTATCATGTAGAGCGCACTCTCAAGTATGAGGATTACGAGGCTCTCATGCTAGCTCTGTCAGGATGTGTGACTCTGCCAGATACACTTTATGTAACTTCTTTGACCTTTAAAGGACAGGAAGTTTACCAAGGACTGGTCGGAGACCTCTACCGTTTTCTATCACATGCAGATTTTTTACAACAAAACTAAGATTTTTCTTAGTTTTTTCTTGTTTTTGTTGATTTTTTCACAATGTTTCTATAAAATAGAAGAATAGAAAGGTTGTGATTTTGTGAAAGATAAACAGTCTGCTATTCCAAAAGCTACAGCAAAAAGACTCTCTCTCTACTATCGAATTTTTAAGAGATTTCATGCAGAAAAGATTGAACGTGCCAACTCTAAGCAAATTGCAGAGGCCATTGGGATTGATTCAGCGACCGTACGTCGTGATTTTTCCTATTTTGGTGAACTAGGTCGGCGTGGATTTGGATATGATGTCAAAAAACTGATGACATTTTTTGCCGATTTGCTCAATGATAACTCTATTACCAATGTCATGCTGGTTGGTATTGGAAATATGGGCCATGCCCTTCTCCACTACCGCTTCCACGAGCGTAACAAGATGAAGATTATCATGGCCTTTGACCTAGATGACCATCCCGAAGTCGGAACCCAAACTCCTGATGGAATTCCTATTTACGGGATTTCTCAAATCAAGGATAAAATCAAGGATGCTGATGTGAAGACTGCTATCCTGACCGTTCCCAGCGTTAAGTCACAAGAGGTTGCCAATCTCTTGGTTGATGCTGGCGTGAAAGGAATTCTTAGTTTTTCACCAGTCCATCTGCATTTACCAAAAGATGTGGTCGTTCAGTATGTCGATTTGACAAGTGAACTCCAAACACTCCTCTATTTCATGCGAAAAGAGGATTAGAAAGCGAAAATCATTTTATGAAAAAACCAGTTATAGGGATTACAGGAAACGAAAAAACTCATCCTGATGATGACATCATGATGAGCTACGCAGCAAAAGGCTTTGTTGAAGGCGTTAAAGACGCTGGAGGGATTCCCATCATCCTACCGATTGGTGATCAAGAAATGGCCTGCCACTATATCAGTATGATTGACAAGCTCATCTTGACAGGTGGGCAAAATGTTGATCCAAAATTCTATGGTGAACCAAAAACCATTGATAGCGATGACTACCACCTTCAAAGAGATATATTCGAACTAGCCCTCATCAAGGAAGCTATCAAACAGCAAAAGCCGATTTTCTCTGTCTGTCGTGGGACTCAACTCTTTAACGTTGCCATGGGTGGAACTTTGTACCAAGATATCGAAGATCACTGGCAGGATTGTTCCGCCGAGTACACAACCCAACGCTTGGTGACAGAACCTGATACAGTTCTTCGAGAAATCTATGGAGAAATCTCCCATATCAACTCCTTCCACCACCAGAGCATCAAGGATTTAGCACCAAATTTAAAGATTGCGGCTCATGATCCTAAAGATGGTATTATAGAAGCTGTTATGAGTACGGATGATGTCGCCTTTCTCGGTGTCCAATGGCATCCAGAGTTTCTTTTTGAAAATCGTCCCAAAGATAAAAACCTCTTTGACTATGTCGTTAATGAACTTTAGATTAAATCTGTTTTTTCACGGTAACTAAAGTAACTAGAATATGAGACAATCAAATGGTCCAAGAGGACAATTCCCATCAGGTCGCAGGCTTCTTTAACAAGTTTAGTGACATGATCATCATTTCGGCTAGGGGCTACCGCTCCCGAAGGATGATTGTGGACCAAGATGAGAGAAGTCGCCATATGCTTGATAGCATAGTGAAGAATCTCACGTGGTTCAGCAATACTACGAGTAGCTGAGCCGATAAAAATGGTCTGTTGATGGATGATTTGATTTTGAGTATTGAGATAGAGCGCCACCAGGTGCTCTTGTTTTTTGTCCCCCAATTCCTGTTGCATCTTCTTGGCCAACTTTTGACTGCTGAGAATACTTTCCATCTCAAGAGTCTCGTGTTTATGAATACGATGCCCCAGTTCAATCATAGCTTGCAATTCTATGGCCTTAACACGTCCAATACCAGACAGACTCTGCAATTCCTGCAGGGTCATTTTTTTCAAATCCGTTAGGTTTGAAAGATTGTTCAAGACTTTCTGGGCAATTTCAAAAACACTAGCTTGACGTGTTCCTGTCCTGAGTAAAATAGCTAGTAACTCTTGATTACTGAGCGCTTCAACTCCTTCCTTGGCCAGTCTTTCTCTTGGTAATAGTGAATCTTCTTGGAATGAAATACTGTACATAAAAATCCTCCTCACTTTATTATTCGTGAGAAGGATGAAAAATTAGATTTTTTTCTCAATTGGGGCCACACTAGCCAAAAGTTTTTTCAAACCTACTTCTGGGAAATTGATTTTCAATTCCTGCGTAGCACCGCTACCTGAAACTTCCAAAACAGTTCCCTCTCCCCACTTCTTGTGGAGGGCAATGTCACCAATGGACCAATTTGCCTCGCTAGAAGCTGATTTTGCTCCAGCTGTAAATTGACTAAACGGAAGGCCACTTGACTGGATAGATTTTGGGGCAGCACTGCGTTTACGGTCTTGAAGAGCCTGGGCAAGACTCATACCTTGACCGAAGGCAAGGTCACCACTGCTATAAGATGCCTTAAAGCTTGTATTTGCTGGACGAGCCAGACCTTGATACTCAAGTAAGTCCGAGCTGATTTCGTTAATAAAACGAGTGGGACGGTTGTAGTTGGTACGACCGAAAAGCAAGCGTGAGTTAGCATTGGTCAGATAGAGAATTTTCTCTGCACGCGTGATACCTACATAGGCCAGACGGCGCTCTTCTTCCAATTCATCTGAATCCTCAGCTGCACGACTAAGTGGAAAGACATTTTCTTCCATCCCAATCAAAAAGACAACTGGAAACTCGAGACCTTTGGCAGCATGCAGGGTCATCAAGGTCACTTCTGATGTCTCCTGACTACCTGAATCTGTGTCCGCAATCAAGGCCAAGTCATTTAAAAAACGACTCAGTTTATCCAGACCAGTTTCTTCTTCTGGCCCATCAGAGGTGTCATCAAAGTTTTTCGTCACAGAGAGGAACTCCTCGATGTTTTCTACACGAGCCTTGCTTTCTAAGGTCGCTTGGGCGTTAAGAATATCGACGTAACCTGTTTTTTCTAGGACGGCCTCAACCAACTCAGTAATGCTTAAGTGGTCCAGTTGCTCTCGCAAATCTAACATCATATTTGCAAAATCCCAGATAGACTGGGCTACTTTACCCTTGATACCAGACAACATGATATTGGCTGAAGCATCTAGCATAGACATGTTTTGCATATTTGCAAAGTCACGAATTTTCTCAACAGTACCTGGCCCAATTCCACGTTTTGGTTCGTTGATAATACGCTCAAAACTGATATTGTCACTCAAATTAGCAATAAGATTAAGATAAGCGATAATATCGCGGATTTCCTTACGGCTGTAGAACTTGGTTCCACCAACCATGGTATAAGGAATGTTTGACTTGAGCAGGGCTTCCTCAATAGTACGAGACTGGGCGTTAGTACGATAGAGAACTGCAAAATCCTTGTGAAGGAAGTTTTGACTCCGACCAAGTTCATCGATAGTTCTGGCTACAAATACAGCCTCATCTAGCTCATCATTGGCACGATAGTAAACGATTTGCTCCCCATCAGCATTCTGGGTCCAGAGATTCTTAGGACGGCGGTTTTTGTTGTTTTTAATGACCTCGTTGGCCGCTTGGAGAATTGTTTTAGTGGAACGGTAATTCTCTTCCAACAAAACAACCTTGGCTTGGGGATAATCTTTCTCAAAATCCAAAATATTCTGCATATCCGCACCACGCCAACCGTAGATAGACTGGTCCGCATCCCCAACCACACAAATATTTTTAAAGCGTGAAGCCAAGAGTTTGACCAGTTGGTACTGGGCATGGTTAGTATCTTGGTACTCATCAACGTGGATGTATTGAAACTTCTGCTGGTAATAAGTCAAAACATCAGGATTTTGATCAAAGAGACGCAAGGTCAGCATAATCAAATCATCAAAGTCAACCGACTCCGACTGACGCAGTTCTTTCTGATAGGCTGTATAACACTGGGCCACAATTTGCGTGTACATATCTCCAGCTTGGGAGGCATAAGCCCCATCATCAATCAAATCATTCTTAGCGTTGGAAATAGTTCCTAAGATGCTCCGTTCATTCCATTTTTTAGGATCCAAGTTCAACTGCTTGAGAATGCGTTTCATAAGAGTTCGCTGTTCACCAGGATCCACAATAGTAAAATTACGGTTGTAGCCAATATGATCCGCATCGCGACGCAGGATACGAACACACATGGAGTGAAAAGTCGCAATCAAACAGTCCTGAGTAGCTGGATTGAGGCTATAAGCACGCTCTTTCATCTCACGCGCAGCCTTATTAGTAAAGGTAATGGCCAAGATATTCCAAGGATTGACCAGCTTTTCATCAATCAAATAAGCGATACGGTGGGTCAAAACACGGGTCTTTCCAGAACCAGCCCCTGCCATGATCAACAAGGGACCTTCTGTCGTTTGCACCGCCTCAGCCTGACGGTCATTCATTCCATTTAATAATGCGTTCATCTTCTCTTCCTTACTCTTGAAGTCAATATTTCTATTATATCAGAATTCAGGGAAAATAGAAACTTTATGGGGAGTAGCAAAATATAGTGGATTGAAACTAGAATACTACACTGTAGGTTTCTAAAACACTCGACTCTTTCACTCAATTTTTTCATAAACTAGCTCAATACTTCAATATAAAAAAGGTAAATTTAAGATTGGCAATACGAACGTTAAACAGAATTCCATTTCTCTTTTTAGAATCAAAACAACGATATCGTAAAACCTCTACACGAACAATAGATTGCGACACTAAAATATTCTCCCCTAGTTTTGCTTTACTAATAGTATATAGGAGGAGAGCTATGAATTCTAGACCCTTTGTTATGATGTGGTTACAAACAGAGTTGGAAAAAATCTTAAAATTAGAAAAACGCATTATACCAGGCATTAAAAGCTTGATACAATGCGTTTTATTATAAAAAGATCTACTGGATTTTTTATCAAAATAAACTTCCAGTAGATCTTTTCACTTTTTATTAATAAGTTCCTTCTTCACCTTGGCTAGTCAAGATTACCGGACCATCCTTAGTAATGACAAATTGGTGTTCATATTGACAAGATAGCCCACCGTCAATAGTCTTATGAGCCCAACCAGTCTTCATATCTGTATCAATTTCCCAGTCACCGGTATTGATCATTGGTTCAATGGTTAAGACCATTCCTTCACGGAGACGAAGCCCACGACCAGCAATACCATAGTTAGGAACCATTGGTTCTTCGTGCATAGTTGGGCCAACACCATGACCAACCAAATCACGCACTACACCGTAACCACGACTTTCAGCGTATTCTTGAATGGCTGCACCAATATCACCGATACGATTTCCAACAACAGCTTGCTCAATACCCTTGTACATGGCTTCTTTGGTTACATCCATCAAGTTTTTGACTTCTTCGGACGGTGTACCAACAGCATAAGCCCAACAAGAGTCTGCAAGACCACCAGAGTAACTCTGGGTGTATTTTTTCATTTGCTCAACATTGTTGAAGTTTAATTTTGAGACATTCAAATCAGATTTGGCAATTGGACCTCCCAAAACCATATCAACCTTAAGCAAATCACCATCTTTCAAGATGTAGTGACGAGGGAAAGCGTGAGCCACTTCATCATTAAGAGAGCAGCAGGTAGCATAAGGATAGTCCATCATTGCACCGTCAACCCCAATCTGAAGCGGAAGGAAATTTTCTTCCTTACAACGACGTCGGACATACTCTTCAACTTCCCACATATCTACGCCAGGCTTAATCAAATCACGTAAGCCGATATGAATACTTGCTAGAAAATCACCAGCCTTGTCCATAGCTTCGATTTCACGAGCTGATTTTAATGTTATCATTTTTTCTCCTAGTTTCTAATTAATTTTAACAGTCACATTTGCTTTTGAAACAATCTGATGACCATGATAAATATCGTAATCAATAATAGCTGATCGTCTAGTATGGTGGATAATACGTGCTTGAATGCGCAGTATATCATCTATCTGAACAGCCTGCAAAAAGTAGATCAGCATTTGCTCGATGATGAGATTGCGACCACTATTCACAACTAAATCTTGGGTCATGTGAGTCAGTATCTCCGCCAATACACCATTAGCCAAAACACCGTTCTTCTCTAGCATAAAGGGTTCCACTGTAATGACGACTTCATCATGGTGATAAGAAAGTTTTTGACCAATCTGCTCAGAAAAAGTAGGTAGAGCAGAAACTTGGGAACGACTCATCTTCGCCATGACATCTCGTCTGGTTACAACGCCAAGCAAGGTTTGATTGCTTCGAACAACTGGTACCATTTCAAAGTCTTCAGCAATCATCCGTTGACTCACATTGGCAATATTTGTCGATAATCCAACTAAAAATAGACTACGTGACATAACCTTATCAATTGTCGTACTTGGTGACTTATCACCAGCGTCTCTCATGGTTACAACTCCAACAACAACCTGATGTTGATTGATAACAGGGAAACGACTGCTACGATTCTTACGAACTAAGTCCAAATAATCTTTAACAGTGTCAGTCTCTCTCAGAAAACCATACTCATGACTTGGACGATAAAGCTTCTCAACTGTCAAAATATCAGTCTTGATTTGGACATTTGACAAGGCTCTATTGATCATAGTCGCAACAGTGAAAGTGTCATGCTTGCTTCTCAGAACAGGAATTCCTTTTTGATTGGCCAGTTTAAGAACATCATCATGAACCTGAAATCCACCTGTAACCAGAACGGCATTTTCATTTTCAAGTGCTAACAGTTGGATACGGGTACGGTCTCCGACAATCAAGAGTCCCCCATCATGAAGGTAAGACAAAATATTTTGTTCGGTCATAGCACCGATTGAAAACTTACTAAATTCTCTCTCTAAACCTTCTTGCCCAGCCAGAACCTCAGAAGAAGTCACTTCAGCAATTTCAGCAAAGGTTAATCTTTCGATAGCAACTTTCTGAGATTTAACACGTATAGTACCACTTCTTGGACGAGTCTCTACAATTCCACGATTTTCAGCTTCTTTAATGGCCCGATAGGCTGTTCCATCACTAACTCCTAGATGGTTGGAAATGCTACGAACACTGACCCTTTTACCTACTGGTAATTCTTCCAAATAGCTTAGAATTTCTTGGTGCTTACTCATTAACTTCTCCCTTTACAAAGCGAAATTCAAGATAATCCCGCATTTTTCTTGTGTAGCGATCACTTCCTTTAAACTGACGAAACAAATGGAATCCAGACTTAAGAGCAACCCGTTGGCTAGCTTCATTTTCAAGGTGGGTAATGATGGATAATTGTTTTAAGCCAAATTCCTCAAAAGAAAGTTGACAAATTTTTCTAACAACCTCTGTCATAAATCCTTGCGACCAAGCATCTTTTCTCAAAAAATAGCCAAGCTCAGCTTCTTTTTTGATTTCATCTAACTTCTCAAATTTAATAGAACCAATCATTTGTTGATTTTTCTGGTCACAAATTGCCCACACTCCCAAAGGGGACTTCATAAAGTAATTGGCCAACGCATATTGGCTCTCTTCCAGACTTGCCTGAGTCGGGAAAATAAATTGAAGATTTTCTGGATTCGAAGCTATCTCATGGAAGTCCTGACTATCACTAAAAAAGAAAGGACGCAAATACAAGCGATCCGTTTCAAAAAAAGAAAACATTGCTAATTTGGTCCAAATATTCATAAACACCTCTACGGTTTAATCCTCAACAAGTGTAATATCCGCTCCTAGATTACGTAATTTTTCAATAATATCAGAATAACCACGTAAGATAAACTCAATATTGGTAATTTCAGTTTGTCCCTCGGCCATCAAACCAGCAATAACCAAAGCTGCGCCAGCTCTTAAGTCGGTCGCTTTAACACTGGCTCCACGCAAATTACGTCCACCCGTGTACAAAATATGACCATTTGTTGTCGAAATGTCCGCATCCATCTTTGCTAGTTCAAAAACATGATTTACACGTTTTTCGTAAATCGTATCAACAATTGTACCACGACCATTCGCTCTTAGTAAAAGTGGGGTAATCGGTTGTTGCAAATCAGTTGCAAAGCCTGGGTAAGGAGCTGTCTTAATATTGATTGCTTTCAAATTAGACTGCTCTTCGACAAAAATGCTGTCTTCAGATACAGTCATTCTCACTCCCATTTCTTCCAACTTAGCAATAAATCCTTCTAGGTGTTCGTAAAGAACATTATTTATACGAATCCCCTTGCCGACTGCAGCAGCTAAAGAAATATATGTTCCAGCTTCAATACGATCTGGAATCACCTGATGACGGGTTCCATGTAATCTTTCAACGCCATCAATAATGATGATATTAGTTCCTGCCCCACGGATATGGGCACCCATATTATTCAAGAGAGTAGCTACATCAATAATCTCAGGTTCACGGGCTGCATTTTCAATAATAGTACGACCATTCGCTTTAACCGCAGCAATCATCGTATTGATCGTTGCCCCTACACTAACCGTATCCATGTAAATACTTGCACCATGGAGTCCTGTATCTTTAGCAGATAACTTCATGTTATCTCCCTCGTAGCTAACAGTGGCACCCATAGCTTCAAAAGCCTTAAGGTGTAAGTCAATCGGACGAGGACCAAGATCACATCCTCCCGGTAAACCAACTGTCGCTTCACCAAAACGGCCTAAGAGGCTCCCATAAAAATAGTATGATGCACGAAGACTGTTGATTTTTCCATAAGGCATTGGAATATTTTGAACACCTCTTGGATCAATCTCCAATACATCGTCATAACGCTTAACAGTAGCTCCCATCAATTCCATGATTTCGACAAGACTAGCTACATCCGAAATATCTGGAACGCAATCTAAAGTCACCACATCATCAGCCAAGATAATAGCCGGAATTAAGGCTACAACACTATTTTTAGCACCACTAATAGTGATTTCACCTTGCAGTGGTAATCCACCATTGATAACAATTTTTCTCATTCTAAGTTTTCAATACTCTTTCAAGATTTCTAATAAGGTCTTTAAAATAAATTATATCATAAATGCAACCTTTTTTCCATCCTTTTCAATTTTATTGGATAAATCAGAGTTGATGAGTTAGTCACTGATACTCAATAAAAATCAAAGAGCAAACTAGGAAGCTAGCCGCAGGCTGCTCAAAATACTGTTTTGAGGTTGTAGATAAGACTGACGAAGTCAGTCACATATATACGGCAAGGCGATATTGACGTGATTTGAAGAGATTTTCGAAGAGTATAATCTTTCTCGAATCGCTATTGCCCCTTTTTTGCCCCCTGAAATCGAGTAGGAGCTAAGACTACCCCCCTTATCTAAGTATCGGAATACGGCTGTTCAACTAAACTTTAGAAAGAACTTCTCCCCCTTCTCTCAGTTCACAGAAGCGTTTTATACATAGCGTCCTATATTTCATGAACAAGACGTTTTCAGGCTAGCATCCTATCAGACAATCTATTTTAAAGATAACCGTGACTCAGGATCACCTCTATCTGTCGTTTTCTCTTTATAGTGATAGACCTCACGGGATAAGTCATACATCTTTCCTCGTGTATACAAGATATGAGGACGTTAAAAGGTTACAGTGAAAATAGAAAATCCTAGTCCGAATTCAATTACTCTCGTGATTTACGCATATAGGTTACGACTACCTTTTTGGAATTTAGAGTTTTGAGCCCCCTTATCTACTATATACGCCTTACTATCACGTTCCTGTTCGTAGAGCCACGATTTCGCTATCCCTTCCTCTGACGATTCTTATTTCCAGCATCAGACTTGGGAATCGCTATTTGACTCGCCGATAACTTTGACATCAGATATACTATAATAAAGTGAAAAAAGAATTAAACAATTTAATTTTGAAATTCAAATCAATTGATAACAATATTTTAGAAGATATGCTGTGCTATTCCAGATTCAGTTTGCTATACATGCCCGTCGTACCACAAAATCCCGTGTCTGATCAGACACGGGATTTTTTTATCTTCTTTACTGAGATGAATTGTCTTTTTTAGTTCGTGCCAACCTCAAGGCACGATTTGGATTGAGACGATTAAACAGTTCTTCCAATTTCTTTTCATTCCAAACGTCTGCAGCGGAAACAAAGTTGCCATCCGCATCTCGGAAAGATATCGGTTTATCTCCCATATCAATCTCCTAGTCTACAAATTCAAACTCAAATTTACCAATGCGGACTAAATCCCCATCCTTAGCACCACGCGCACGAAGGGCTTCATCAACTCCCATACCACGAAGTTGGCGGGCAAATTTCATGACTGATTCGTCACGATCAAAGTTGGTCATATTAAAGAGTTTCATCAGTTTTTCACCAGAAAGTACCCATGTCGCATCGTCATCACGACTAATTTCAAAGGCTTTTTCTTCTTCGTCAAATCCATAGTAAGCTTCTTCTTCCATATCGGACTCGTCGTAGAGCAAGAATTCTGGTGTCTTGTCTAACAATTCAGCTGTAGCATCTAAAAGTGTTGCCAGACCTTGCTTGGTCAATCCAGAAATTGGGAAGATAGCTGGTAACTCTTCAAATTCATCATAATTTTCAGCCAATTTTTTCTTAAAGTCTTCAAGATTTTCCTGACTCTCAGGCATGTCCATCTTATTAGCTACAATAATCTGTGGACGCTCCATGAGGCGAAGATTGTAAGACTCCAGCTCTTTATTGATAGCTAGGTAATCCTCATATGGATCACGGCCTTCGCTAGCTGACATATCAATGATATGGAGGATGACACGTGTACGCTCAATGTGGCGGAGGAACTGGGTTCCCAAACCAACACCTTGACTAGCCCCTTCAATCAAACCTGGTAAATCGGCTACTGCAAAGGATTCACCTGATTGGGTACGAACCATACCAAGATTTGGTACAATGGTCGTAAAGTGGTAGGCTCCAATTTTAGGTTTAGCTGAGGTAATAACACTTAAAAGTGTTGATTTCCCAACAGATGGGAATCCTACTAAACCGACATCTGCCAAGATTTTTAGTTCCAATTGTAACTCACGTTCCTGACCTGGTTCTCCGTTTTCAGAGATTTCCGGTGCAGGATTTTTTGGTGTCGCAAAGCGGATGTTTCCACGTCCACCACGACCACCGTGGGCTACAATAAATTCTTGACCATGTTCAATCAAATCTGTCAAAACCTTGCCAGTCTCTGCATCACGAACAGTCGTACCTTGTGGAACACGAACTCTGAGATCCTCTGCACCACGACCATGCATCCCTTTGGTCATTCCTTTCTCACCAGAATCAGCCTTGAAATGGCGATTATAGCGGAAATCCATGAGGGTACGTAGACCTTCATCTACAACGAAGACGACATTGCCTCCACGACCACCATCACCACCCCAAGGACCACCATTAGGGACATATTTTTCACGGCGAAAGGCAACCATACCATCGCCACCATTACCAGCCTTGACCTTAATCTTGGCTGTATCTAAAAACATACTCATTATTTCTTCTCACTTTAAAAAAGGGCTGGGAAATCCCAGTCACTAAATTTTCTTGAATCTATTTTATAGATTACTGAGGGCACCAATTGCAGTTGCAAAAATTCCCAATAAACTTGCTACTAGCATGATAATCACGATAAACAAGGTTATTTTCTCAAACATCGTTTTTTTACGATTTCCATTATCTCCAAATGCCATTTTTCTCTCCTTCGTTACATTCTATTTTCTATTATCTTAGCATGAATTGAGCTAGTTTTCAATAGTCACTTGCTACTGGTGCGATAATCCATAAAATGATATAAGCTACAATTCCCGCTCCGTAACAGCAAGCAAGAACACCCCATATTACACGAACAATAGTCGGATCCATATCAAAATAATGGGCTACCCCAGCACAAACACCAGCAATTTTTTGATCACTACCACTTCTCATCAATTGTTTTTTCATAGCTATTCCTCTTTCTATTCTTCATGGTCTTTCCAATAATCTCTGATGCTGATTAACTGTGTTTTTGAAGCCTTCAGCATGCGTCTAGAGCCTTTTACCGGTACAGCGACTACCTTTTGCGGAAGATACAAAACTGTTTTAAAAATACGCTGACTGACCGTATCATCTTTTGCTAAATCTTTCTGGAAATTATTTGAAATAATAGCATCAAGATAAAACTCATGCACCCGTTTCCCAAAGTTCTCAGCCGAAATCTCGTACAATTTTTCTGATAAGGTATGCTCATTCATGTCTGGTGTTGCAATCAAGGCCTCTAAAATAGCACCAGCCAAATCATGTTCTCCATAGTACAAGATTCCAAACATCTTGTCATTGATGAGATTGTCCAGATAAGGATTTCCATGAGCAATGACAGGCGTCCCACTAGCTAAGCTTTCCAAGTAGGTCAAGCCTTGGGTTTCACTTGTCGATGCCGAGATGAAGAAATCTGCCGCCTTATAATAAAGAGCCGTCTCACTAGGAGCAATCATACCTGTAAAGATAACGAAGTCTTGAATCTCTAGTTTCTGGGCTTGCTCTTTGAGGTCATCCAGATAAGGCCCATCCCCAGCAACTACCAGTTTCACCTTGTCTTCCTCTCTCAGAACTTCTGCAAAGGCTGCTAATACTGCTTGAATATTTTTTTCATAGGAAATTCTGGAAAGACTAAGCAACATCTTTTCATCATCTTGAATCCCTAATTTACTACGCAGTTCTTTCAAATTTTCCTGCTTGATTTCCGGACGCTCAAACTTGGCTAATTCAATTCCAGTTGGAATGACCCGTTTTTCAACCTTGACCTTATAGTCAGATAGCAAGTCACGGACAATCTCACTCGGGCAAATCACCCCATCCACATCATGTAAAAAACCTCTAACCAAATACTTGACCATACTAGGACGAATCAACATCCCCTTGGCAATATAATGCACATAGTCTTCGTACTGGGTGTGATAGGTATGGATGACTGGAATCTTCAATTCACGCGCAATCCAAATCCCCAACAAGCCAAGAGAAAATTCTGTCTGAGTATGGATGATATCCAGCTGATACTGTTTAGCAATTTCCAGTGCTTTGCTGAATCCTCGATAGGCAAAGCGGCGATCCTTAAAAGCAAAGAAAGGAACACTTGGAATGCGGATAATTTGCCAATCTTCATAACGATTGACATCCTTATCTGTTGTCGTAAAGATAAAAACAGCATGTCCCTGCTTTTCAAGTTCGGTTTTCAAGGTTCGAATACTGGTCGCAACACCTGAAACCTGAGGAAAATAGGTATCTGTAAATAAACCAATTCGCATAGATTACCTCACTTTTTACTTTCTCCCTAAAGCGGCTTGTTTTTCATAAAAGTCCAACCAGATTTGCAACAGATGCTCTTCAGAATACTCTCTAGAAATATTCTTAGCCTTTTCTTTGAGGTCTTTTAAGGCAGCAGGATTTGCTTGATATTCCAGAATAGCCACTTTCATCTCTTCTCTATCTGCTGTCGCCCGATAATTTCCCTCCAAAATCACCTTATAAAGATCCAAATCACGCAACATAATAGGAGCTTCACAACTAGCAGCCTCTAAAATAGTCATCGGGAAGAGCTCATTGTAACTAGGCAACAAGAAAAGGTCCGCTAGGGCATACAATTCGCGCATCCGCTCTGGCGATACAATACCTGGAAAAATCAAATTTTTAGGGGGATTCTCCATGATTTTCTTGTAGCGTTCATAACCATCTGTCATACCACCAAAAGAGAAACCACCCGCCCAGATAAAGGTAATCTGAGGCAATTCCTCAACCAGACGGATAAAGTCATCAATCCCTTTACGTTTCTGAACTTGACCAGCACCTACTACGATAAACTGATTGTCACTAAGACCTAGCTCTGTTCGCAGTCTGACTACCTCTTCTTGTGGAAGGGGATGCCATTTTTCCTTATTGACAAAGTTAGGAATATAGGTCACTTTTTCACGTGGAATACCAGCTGCCACCAAATCCTCGATAAACATCGGATTTACCACAACCAAGTGCTCCATCCGGTTGTAAAAAGAAAATACATAGCGTTTCACAATTCCCTTTAAGAAAAATGGAATTTTCAAACTTCCCTCAAGTGTATCAGGTAAGAAATGCACATATCCAATTTTCCTCCCTGATCGTTTCTTTTGGAATGTTGATAAATAATAGGGGAAATCAATGGTATGAAAGTGAGTCACATCTGCCTCGATTGGAAGATTTTCTGTAACAATCAATTGGTCCTTGGCATCACGGTGAAGAAGACGAACTAATTCACGGTAAGCACCTGAAACTCCTTGTCCTGCTACTTTCTCACTTGAACTCAACATATTGATGCGTAATTTCTTTTTTTCCATAGCTACTATTATATCATTTTCTTTGAATAAAATCAGCAAAAGAAAGGAGAGACTAAAGGAAAAGAGGGGAAATTTCCTCGCTTTTCCAAGGGTCTCTCACATGCTTTTATATGTTTACTTAATGCCTAGGGCAATGCGTGCATAGCGACTCATTTTTTCAACTGTCCAGGCTGGATACCAAACTAACTTAACCTCAGTATCCGTTACTTCTGGAACCTCTGTCATAGCATCATAAATCTGGTCCGTCAAAAGATCAGCTAGGGGACAACCCATGGTTGTCAAAGTCATATCAATCTCTGTTTGCCCTGTGTCGCCGTCAAAACGAATCTCATAAATCAAACCAAGATTGACAATATCGATTCCCAACTCAGGGTCAATAACTTCTTCCAAGGCTGATAAAATTCGTGTTTTGATGTTATCAATTTGCTCTTCTGTATAAGCCATATTCATCCTCACTCTTAGTCTTCAATAAAATCACGAAGCGGTTTACTACGACTTGGTTGGCGTAGTTTTCTCAAAGCCTTTGCTTCAATCTGACGGATACGCTCACGGGTTACGTTAAATACTTTACCCACATCTTCAAGGGTACGCATTTTTCCATCATCTAATCCAAAACGTAGACGCAAAACGTTTTCTTCACGGTCTGTAAGAGTATCCAAGACTTCATCCAACTGCTCACGCAAGACGATACGAGTCGTATAATCCACTGGATTTTCAATCACTTCATCTTCGATAAAGTCCCCAAGGTGGCTATCATCCTCTTCACCGATAGGAGTTTCAAGGGATACCGGTTCTTGAGCAATCTTCAAGATTTCACGAACCTTATCAGGTGTCATATCCATACGTTCAGCGATTTGCTCAGGTGTTGGATCTTGTCCCAATTCTTGAAGAAGATTACGCTGTTCACGAACCAATTTATTGATGGTTTCAACCATGTGGACTGGGATACGGATGGTACGAGCTTGGTCCGCAATGGCACGAGTGATAGCTTGACGAATCCACCAAGTTGCGTAAGTTGAGAACTTAAATCCTTTAGAATAATCAAACTTGTCAACCGCCTTCATCAAGCCCATGTTCCCTTCTTGAATCAAGTCAAGGAACTGCATACCTCGGCCGACATAGCGTTTAGCAATAGAAACAACCAAACGAAGGTTGGCCTCCGCAAGGCGCTGTTTAGCTTCGATGTCACCCGCTTCAACAGCCAGCGCCAATTCTTTTTCCTCTTCATTGGTCAAGAGAGGAACGACCCCGATTTCTTTCAAGTACATACGAACAGGGTCATTGACCTTAGCCGAAGTTGACCCAATCAAGTCCTCATCACTGAGTTCTGGTTCTTCTTCATTGCTAAGAACACGCGCACTCGGATTTCCTTCGTTATCTGTGATAGAAATCCCTGCATCCTGAATTCGTTGCAAGAGATCTTCAATCCCATCAGCATCCAAGGTAAAAGGAACGACAAGACTAGCATTGATTTCATCATCAGTTGCTGTCCCTTTTTGCTTATGATTACGGATAAATTCTGCTACTTGTACGTCAAATGTTGTTACTTCTTTTTGTTTTGTTGCCATTATTACTCCATTCTTCTCTTTTGGGAAATTAAACGTTCCAATTCTTCTAGGGCTGTGTCTGTATCTCCTACATGGCTAGCTTCCTGCACCTTCTTTTTGATTCTCATATTGTCCTGATTCAAGAGAGCCTTGTTACGAGTCATTTCTACTTCACTAAGTTCCTGCGGTGACATCTCAGCAGGTAAATCCTGAGCTAAAACCTGATACCAAGCTCTTTCAACTTCATCTGTCTGTTCTGCTAAAACTTCCGGAGGAAGATTGCCATACTGACCAAGCAAGTCATATAAGACCTGAAATTCAGGTGTATCAAATGTAAAATCTTCTCGTAAACGGTAATCGTTCAAAACAAGAGGGGATTCCATCATCCGATAGAGTAGATGGGCTTCTGCTCTCATAATAGCTGATAACTGCTTGGTGACAGGCATAGTGATTTGCGTCGGTCTGGAAATCCCTTCCATGCGATTCTGCCTTTGCGCCTGACGACTCTCATTAACAATCTGCTCAATCTGGGCATAATCAAAAGATGCCAGACTGTCAGCTAAAATATGAATATAGCTGTTTTGAGCAGTGATAGACTTTTCTTGAACAATCAAGGGAGCTATTTTTTCAATAAACTCAATCTGGGCCTGCAGATTTTCACTATTTTCAGGTTTGTACTGGTGAATGTAAAACTCAATCGGACTAATACGAGTTTTCGTTAATAGATAGGCCAAGTCTTCCGGACCATTTTTTTGTAGATACTCATCTGGATCCAAGTTATCAGGCATGCTGACGATTTGCACAGGCATATCACCAATTTCATCCAGTGCTTTCAATGTCGCAGCTTGCCCAGCCTTATCGCCATCGTAAACAAGAACCAACTTCTTGGTTAGCCTTTTCAGATGTTCAACATGCTCACGACTTAAAGCTGTTCCCATAGATGCGACAGCATTTTCGATTCCAGCCCGATAGGCTGCAATGACATCCATGAATCCTTCCATCAGGTAAATCTCACTGGTTTTACCAGAAGATTTTTTTGCCCTATCCATATGATATAATTCGTAACTTTTGTTAAAAATTGCAGTCGATCGGCTATTTTTATATTTAGAAGTTTGTGAATCCGTTTTCTGCCAGATACGACCTGAGAAGGCAAGCACCTTTCCTCGGTCATTTGTCAGGGGAAACATAATCCGATTGTGAAAGGTGTCTACAAATTGATTAGCATCTGAGAGGTAAAATAGTCCCGAATCCAGGAAATCCTCTTCACGATACTGACCAGCCAAACGTTGATAGAGATAGTTGCGTTCTGGAGGTGCTAAACCAATCCGAAAATGCTTGAGCACTTCATCTGTCAAACCGCGCTGATAAAGGTAATTTCTGGCCTCTTCCCCCATGGTCGTTGTCATGAGAATAGCGTGATAAAATTTGGCTGCATCTTCGTGCATATCATAAAGAGCTTGGTGAGGCGAAACTGGCTTTTGTTCACTATAAAGCGGTTTTTCAACCTCTATCCCGACACGCTGACCTAAGATTTGGACAGCCTCCATAAAGGGAACCCCTTGGTACTCCTCGATGAACTTAAAGACATCACCCGAGCGACCACAACCAAAACAGTGGTAAAACTGCTTGTCCTCTACAACGTTGAAAGAAGGTGTTTTTTCACCATGAAAAGGACAGAGCCCTAGATAGTTCCGTCCTGCCTTTTGTAAAGAAATCACATCTCCTATGACTTCCACAATGTTGGCATTGTTTTTGATTTCCTCAATGACTTGTTTGTCAACCATACACAATACCTCCATGTTATCATAGTTTACTTTATATAGTATACTTTATTTCAGAAAAAAAGTAAACCATTTCACTCATTTTCCCTACTTTATTCAAAGAGTTGATAATAATCAGAGATTTTCATTTTTGCTTTTTCTTCTTGCTTCAAATCTTGGATAATTCGTCCTTCTTTCATGACAATTAAACGATTTCCATATTTGAGAGCATCTTCCATATGGTGAGTAATCATAAGAGCTGTCAGCTGGTCTTTCTTGACAAATTCATCTGTCAATTCCATGAGGGCAACACTGGTCTTTGGATCAAGGGCTGCAGTATGCTCGTCTAACAAGAGTAATTCAGGTCGCTTCAAGGTTGCCATCAAGAGACTCAAGGCTTGTCTTTGACCACCTGATAAAAACTCAATCGGTGTATTCAAATGTTTCTCAAGACCGTTTCCCACTTTTTCAATAGTTGCCTGAAACTCATCCTTATAACTAGTCAAGCGTCGTGGTAACAATCCACGCTTTTCACCACGAAACTTGGCAATCAAGAGATTCTCTGCCACTGTCATACGAGGAGCTGTCCCCATCTTGGGATCTTGGAAGACTCGAGACAGATACTTAGCCCGCTTCTCTGGTGAAAACTTGGTAACATCCTCACCTAAAATACGGATGGTTCCGCTGGTTAGTGACAGGGTTCCTGCAATAGTGTTAAAGAGGGTTGATTTCCCAGCACCATTTCCACCTAAAATCGTGATAAAATCCTGTTCAAAAATTTCTAAGGAAACATCATTTAAAATAATCTTTTCTTCATCAAAGCCATTTTTAACGACTTTGGTTGCATTTTTTAATTCTACAATTGCTGTCATTTGCTTAATTTGGCTCCTTTCAAGATTGTTTGTTTAAATGTTGGAATCATGAGGCAGACTGCTAAAATCACGGCGCTGTACAAACGAAGGTAACTTGTATTAAAGCCAAGCGCAATAACTGCCCACACTAAGAATTGATAAGCGATGGAACCGACAACGATGGTAACCAGACGTTCTGCCAAGCTCAAACTCTTGAAAATAACTTCCCCAATAATCAAACTTGCAAGCCCCACAACGATAACCCCGATTCCTCGAGATACATCAGCATAGCCTTCTTGCTGAGCAATGAGGGCACCTGCAAGGGCAATCACACCATTTGATAAAACCAAGCCCATAAGCTCCATGCGCCCAGTATGAATCCCGAAACTTCTAGCCATATCAGGATTGTCACCTGTAGCAATATAGGCTTGTCCTAGTTTGGTATCCAAGAAAAAGAGCATGAGAGCAATAACAAGACTGACAAAGATAAGACCTGTCAAGAGTTGGTTCAAATCTGAATCAAAAGGCAAAACATCCTGGATTTGCTTGGTTCCAAGTAAGCCTAAATTTGCACGTCCCATAATCAAGAGCATGATAGAATGACAGGAAGTCATCACCAAAATCCCTGATAACAAGGTGGGGATCTTCCCTTTTGTATAAAGAAGTCCTGCTGCCATACCAGCCAAACAACCTGCTCCTACAGCAACAAGTGTCGCTAAAAAAGGGTTCACGCCTTTGGTTATCAGAGTGACAGCAACAGCTCCGCCAAGAGGGAAGGAACCTTCTGTTGTCATATCTGGAAAGTTCAAAATCCTAAATGTCATAAAGATTCCCAGACCTAGAATAGCCCAGACAAATCCTTGAGAAATAATGGAAACAATCATATTTTATTTAATCCTTTCTATATTCATCTTTTTAAAAAATGGGAAGAGTTTCCTCCTCCCTACCTTATTTATTCGATGACTTGTCCTGCTTCTTTGAGAACAGACTCAGGAATCGTAATACCTAGTTCTTGTGCTATTTTTTTATTGATGACTGACTTACCAGTTGAAAAGACATTGACTGGGGTATCGGCTGGTTTTGCACCTTTCAAGACTTGCGCAATCATTTTTCCAGTTGCCACACCAAGGTCATGTTGGTCAACTACAACTGATGCCAAACCACCTACTTCTACCATAGCTGTCGCACTTGGATAAATCGGTTTCTTAGAACTTTGATTGCTAGAGACAACCGTTGGAAATCCTGATGCAATGGTGTTATCAATTGGAACCCAAATAGCATCTACCTTGCTAGTCATAACAGTGACAGTTGAGGCAATTTCATTTGTTGAAGGAACTGCAAATGTTTCCACTGTCAGACCTGCTTTTTCAGCATAAGCCTTAAATTCTTCGACCTGTGTTTTTGAATTGTCTTCGCTACTTGAGTAAAGAGCTCCGATTGTTTTCACATTCGGTGTCAGAGCTTTGATGAGTTCAACTTGTTGTTGAGCTGGATTGTGGTCAGATACCCCTGTAACGTTGCCACCTGGTCTTTTCAAATCTTTAACCAAGTTAGCACCAATTGGGTCTGTAATAGCGGCCATGATAACAGGTAGGTCTTTTGTGGCACTAGCCAAACCTTGGGCTGCTGGTGTTGCGATACCAACCACAAGGTCATTCCCATTTGCAACCAATTGTTTACTCATTGTCGCAACCTTACTTTGGTCACCTTCTGAGTTCATAAAATCGATTTTAACTTGATCATCTTTATATCCTTCTTCTGCAAGTCCATCTTGGATCCCTTTATAAATCAAGTCAAGGGATGGATGGCTCACAAATTGAAGCACACCAATCTTGGCTATTTTCTTCTCATCCTTATTATTCTGAGCTTCTGATTTATTCATTGAAGAATAAATTAAGCTTCCTGCTACTAAGACTGCTAATGCAGCGATAATTCCAATTAAACGTTTATTTTTCATTCTATTTCCCCTTTTATTCCTTTAAAATACTTCACTTATCTAATACTCTTCGAAAATCTCTTCAAACCACGTCAGCGTCGCCTTACCGTAGATATATGATACTGACTCTGTCAGTTCTATCCACAACCTCAAAACAGTGTTTTGAGCAGCTTGCGGCTAGCTTCCTAGTTTGCTTTTTGATTTTCATTGAGTATAAACAAGCGACGCCATCGTTTTCTTTCCATACTAACCTCCATCAAAAAAGTCCTCACACAAAAAACTTGTGTGAGGACGTCGATGCGCGGTACCACCTCAATTATAGGGAATTTCCCTATCGCTCTGTCTCGCAATAACGAGATGCACTGTAAGGTGTGCTCACCGAATTTTTATGATTTCAAATTCTAAATAACATTCAGCCCAATTTTCATCATCATCACTTATCTGTTTTCAGCTACCACAGACTCTCTAAAAAGTTTATTATGATTACTTTTCTGAATGTTTAAATTATATCATTTTTCAACTACTTGTCAAGACTCTTTTAGCATTTTTTTGAAAGATTCAAAAACTTCCCCTATAGAAAAGAGGAAGTTTGATAGGTATCAGCCTGAATTACGCAATCCGGTCGCAATTCCGTTGATGGTGATATGAATCAATCGTTCTTGATCACTGGACAATTCTCCACGGCGTTGGCGTTTAATCAACTCCAACTGAATATAGTTGAGAATATTAAAGTAAGGCATACGGTAATCCAGACTAGCTTTTAGATATGGATTGTCAGCTAAGAGTTCGTCATGTCCTTCAATAGCCAGGATAACATTCTTAGTAACTTGCCATTCATTTAAAATAGTCTCATAGATGGCCTTAACTTGCTCGTCTTCACAAAGTTTAGCATATTCAAAAGCAATATTCATATTTGATTTTGACAAAACCATATCAACATTTGAAAGAAGCGATTGGAAGAAAGGCCAATTTTGGTACATATCTCGTAAAATAGCAATATTCTCTGGATTTTTATCGATAAATTCCTTGAAGCTTGAACCAACCCCGTACCATCCAGGGAACATAACACGACTCTGTGACCATGAGAATACCCAAGGGATGGCACGCAAACCACCGATTTCAGTAATCGTCTTACGAGCTGCTGGACGAGAACCAATATTAAAGCTTGAAATAGCCTTGATTGGACTTGACTCAAAGAAATAGTCATAAAAATGCTCATTACCAAAGACCAAATCACGGTAGATATCGTAACTACGGTCCACTACTTGATCCATAATGGCTTCATAACGATTTGAGGTATTGGTATCGCTCTTCTTCTGAGTAATCATACGGTTAATGGCTGCAGATACTAGCATTTCAAGGTTATAGTAGGCAGCATCTTTGTTACCGTATTTATTGCCAATTACTTCTCCTTGCTCCGTCAAGCGGATACGATCCTTGATAGACTTGAGTGGTTGAGAGGTGATAGCCTCATAGGTTGGCCCACCACCACGACCGACAGTCCCACCACGGCCATGGAAGAAGGTAACCTTAACGCCAAATTCATCTCCAATAGCAGTCAATTGTTGTTGAGCCTTGTAAAGGGTCCAACATGATGATAAGTAACCGCCATCTTTATTACTATCAGAGTAACCAAGCATGATTTCTTGGTAGTTATTGCGTGAAGCAATCCATTTTTTGGCAAGGCTAAGAGAAAGATATTTTCTCATTGTTTCCTCTGAATGATCCAAGTCTTCAATTGTTTCAAAAAGGGGAACAATCTGAACACGCGCCCTTTCCGTATCCACCAGTCCTACTTCTTTTAATAGGACAGCTAATTCTAGCATATCAGAAAGGCTGGTAGCATGCGAAATGATGGTTTGGCGGATGACATCATCTCCCAACTTATCTTTCAAAACACGAGCCGTCTTAAAAATAGCTAGTTCTTTTGCTAATAATTCTGATTTTTCTGCGTGAGTCGCAGAAAGAATTCGGGGATCTTCTTCTAATTCTTTCAAGAGAAGGTCACACTTTTCTTCTTCGCTCAACTCGCTATAACGAGAATGAATTCCTGCTGATTTCAAGAGTTCTGCCACACAGGCTTCATAGACGCTAGAGTCTTGTCGCATATCAATTGATGCTAGGTAAAAACCAAATATCTCTACTGCCTGCAATAATTCCACAAAATCACCTGAAATCAAGGACTCGCCCTTATTTTCTAGTAGAGAATCTCGAATGGCAATCAAATCCTTGTAGAAATCATTGGCGGTTTCATAACGATTCCCAACTTCCTTATCCTCAATCAGATAGGTTTTTGTTGCTTGAATTTTTGATTGAATATCAAACAAGGCACGACGGTAAAGCTCTTTTTCGCGGTAAATCGAGTTATCCTTGGATTGACGAGCCATTTCTCTGACTTGCTTACTGACGTTGACAATGCTAGTTGAAAGAGAAAATTCACGATAAAGTTGGTAAATCTTTTCATCATAGTAGTTCATGATGACTTCACACTGAGTGAGTGCAGACTGCTTCAAGGTCTCTGCTGTAACAAATGGATTTCCATCACGGTCACCACCTATCCACATACCCATGGTGATTGGCTTAGCCTGTTTTAAATTCAACCCATGCGCTTGCGCTAAGCGCTTATACTCCGTCGTCAAATGAGGTACAGCTTTCAAAAAGGAGCTGTTGTAGTATTCCATAGCATTCGTGATTTCGTTAGTCACTTTTAATTTTTTCTCACGAATCATGTCTGTCTGCATGATAATTTCGATGTAACGGCGCAAATCATTGTGCCATTTTTCTTTATTGATCAACCCCAACTTAACATCACGGTATTTACGCAAAAGACTATGAATATGATTTGTTAAATCCAACATACTTTTGCGTTGCACTTGTGTTGGATGGGCTGTCAAAACAGGGACAACATTTAAGTGTTCAAGAATTTCAACGGCATTTTCTTTTTCAGCAACCATTTTGATCGTTGTAGATAATTTACCTAAATAGTCCTGATCAATATTATTTTGATGATTGATTTCATAAGCTAAATCCACATCCTCTGAAATATTAATCAAAAGAGGTAAGATTGAAAAATAGCGTGAAATATAGACCATTTCATCATTTGATAAGCTAGTCACTAGACGGTTTAGACCTTGATAATCTTCCTGCGTTGATAATTCTTTCAACTGCATGATTTTTTCAAAGGTCTCTGGGGCAAGCATGTTTTTAGTGATATCTTCCAGCAATTCTGTTAGAATCAAGACTTCTTCTTGCACAACACTTTTATTACTATAATTTTCTAATTTTTGAAGAGACATAGACTATCCTTTCTTTATTCTACTTCACAGAAGGTTCATTGGTTGATTTTCCAATTCTCGGTACAACTTAGCGCGTTTTTCACTGGCATCAATATTTAAGACAAAGGCCACTGCCACTGACAAGACTAGAAGACTATTTCCACCCTGGGATAGGAAGGGAAAGGTTACTCCTGTAGATGGAATCAAGCCCGAAATCCCTCCGATATTGACAAATACCTGAACCAACATCATCCCTCCGACACCGAGTGCAACCATGGCATTGAAAGGATTCTCCGCTCGGATACCGACCAAGATAATCCGCAAAATCATGAAAAACAAGAGAGCTAAAATAAGACTGGCACCAACAAAGCCAAATTCTTCAATCACGATAGAAAAGACAAAGTCTGTATGAGCTTCTGGTAAATAACCTCGTTTTTCAATCGAGTTTCCAAGACCTAGACCAAACCAACCGCCATTGACCATGGCAAAATAAGAATTAGATAACTGGTGACCTGCATCAGCACGATCGGCAAAAGGATTAAAAAAGGCACTAAAGCGCTTGGCCACATAGCCAAATACTGGAATTTTTGAAAAGGTCTCAACACCGATTAGGCTGATAGTGGTCAAGACAAAGACAGAAGCGGCAGATACGAGCACCAGAATGGTTGAAAACCAGCGATAAGCGATTCCACTAACTGTATACATAATCAAGGAAACCAAGACTAAAATAGTCGCATTCCCTAAATCAGGGAAAATTCCCAAACTTCCAATCAGAACTAGGAGAACGAATCGCCAATCATTAAAAGCACGGGGAAGCCATTGATTTTGAGTCAAAACTTGAAAATCATAAATAGCTATTTCTTCTTGCTGTTTGGAGAATCGGTGAGCCAAATACCAAATAATAATGATTTTTAAGTACTCAGCTGGCTGAATAGTTACTCCTGCAACTGAAATCCAACCGTATGCCCCGTTTACGGAAATACCAATAAAACGAGCCAAGAACAATAAAAGCATTTCTATCAATATAACTAAAATGATTAGTCGCTCATTTCTCAAAAAATCTAGTCTCAATTTATAAATTAAGGCAATCAGTATCAAACTAACAATCCAAAAGATTCCTTGGTTTCGAACCAATTGCAAGGCGCTCTTGCCTTCTTCAATTAAAATAGCGCTAGTGGTCGAATAGACCACAATCAAGCCCAAAATAGATAAAAGCAAGTAGGGAATCAAGATGGAATAATTTAATAAGTGCCTCTTACTAATCTTCATAGTATCACCACTCTACTAGGATACAGACAAATCTGTTCCAAATTCCGTTTTATTTTCTAGTTTTGATTGCTATTATACCATTTTTTCAGAAAGAAAAAAACTCTTACCTTACAATCCTTCGAATTTTACTGTTTTTACAGAATTAAGGCAGAATTTGAAATCGTAAAACCATTTTGAATAAGAGTTGCTTCAATCCATTGACTCCGACGAATTAAGTTGCTTTCGTGAATGACAAAATCAGCCGCAATTTGTTCATAAGTGCGCTATTCTCGCATGTATTGAATAGTTACCTTGAGGAGATCGTCTAGGCTTAATTTGAGTTTTCGTACACCTTTTGCGCGTTTACGTTGATAAGCTGTTTTTAACACAGATAACATCTCTTCAAAAGTCGTGCGCTGAACACCTACAAGTCTCTTAAAACGGCTATCGCTTAATTGTTTACTTGCTTCATCATTCATAGTTTTATTGTATTGTATTTTTGTTTCGCAGAAAGTCTATCATCCCTTTCGTTCCAAGGTTTTTACGCTTTTAGCAACAAAGCTACACATTCGACGTACAAGGTAGTCTAAACTTACCTTATAAAAATCTGCAAGTTTGATAAGGTCATCTATAGAGATTAATCTGGTACCTGATTCCATTTTAGAATAAGCTGATCTTGTGCAATTTAAGACTATTTTTGCAACATATTCTTGTGTCAAATCAGTATCCTCACGTAAATCTCTAATCCTTTTCAACATCTAATGTCTCCTAAAATAAGTATAGTATAGTTGATTTCTTATTTTAGGAAATATGACAAATTGGCACACGAAAGTCTTTTATACATACTTATTAGGAAAGTGTTTACTCTATATGTATCTCTTTTTCCTTGTTAGATTTCATATTTTTTGATTTCTTGTAGTTCTTTATTGTACGATTAAACATTTCAAATGTATTTACAGCTTCTCTATGTTGCTCCTTCAGTTTTTCAATTCTTCCTTTATAGAAATATAAGTTCTTCTCTATTATATCTACTGAAATTTTTCCTTGAATACTATTTTCTAAATTTCCATAACTATTTCTCGCATCATTCAACAATACTTCTTCTAAATTAGTTAAATCATCAATTTTATTTTGGACTTGTTCAATCAAATTCTCTAGATATGATATTTGGGCAATGAAATCATGTGTTATATCTTCAAAATCATTCGGACTATTTTCCGCAGATATAAGAAAATCTAATTGTTCTATTTTTTCTTTAATTTTGCTAAGAGGAATTCTTCTATACATATACTGTGGTTCATACTGAAGATTAAATTGTCTAATCAAAGTTTTACCTTTCATAAAGCGATTTTTTTCTGCTGAATCTTTATGGTATACATAGTAAGAACTAGTTTCTCTGAGAAATACTTTAACTTTTTCTTCTTCCATATTGATTTGAATATTTGGTACAAAAATAAGTCCTTCTTGTCGGATGCCGAACTGTACCTTAATGTACATTCCATCGTCTACTACTTCTTCTATTTGATTAAGATTCAACTCTACCTCAAACTCATGAACTGCATCCGTATTTCTCTTGAAATCTTGATAGGATTTCCATACCACCTCTTCTGTCGGCAACTCTTTTTCTTTAATTAGCTTTTCCTTATTGTAAAGTTCAACTAAATTTTTATTATCTAAGACAACAGTTTCATTTTTGTTATTAAAATAGTCTTGAAAATAACTAACACTATACCGATTCGTTTTTACCAATTCCTGCTCTGAAATCTTAATCTCATCAAATTCAAATTGAACATGTTTTTCTTTCGGTATTATTTTTAATCCAAAAAATTCTGCTCGTTGAATCAATTAATTCATATTCTTCATTTTCGGAAGTAAAAATTCTAAGATGTTTATGATTTCCCTTTGAACAAACTTTTTCTTAAAATAAGTTTCATTATAAGGTTGTTTTCTACTCAATTTACTATCACGTACGACTTGTTTCATATTTGAATCAGTCATAAAAAAAGTAACATGCTTGTGTCTAAAATCAATTTTTAAATGTAAAGCTTTTGCTTTATTCTTGAAATCTTCAAAATTTTTCGAGTTCTCGATTAGAAAATATACTCGTTGTTTTATTTCATATTTGTAATTTGTTTTGCGATAAACTTCATACTGACGATGCGAATAACGATTTTCTATAATTTTTGCCCCTGCAATTTTTGAAAGACGATCAGAAACCATTCGTAGATTATGTTCTGCCTTATAATCCCATAGAAACTTTTTATCAGAATTCTGATCAATTGAATTTAGGATGATGTGATTGTGGATATGATCTTTATCGACATGAGTTGCTACAATAAAACGAAATCTACCTCCTGTCAACTCTTTAACTGTCTCCTGACCAATCCGATTGATTTGTTCAGGAGTGAGGTGGTCATCTGGAAAAAAGGACTGAATGATGTGATGAGAATGAATTTTTCGTTGTTTTACTTCTTGCCTATCATGACGAAATTCATAAAGAATATCATTACTTAAAAAATTATCATTGTACATCTTCACTAGTTCTTTATAACTAGGAAAATCTAAATAATTTCTCATACCAAAATCTGAAACTAGTGTTAGATTTTTTGTTTTACTTGGATTCAAAATATATTTGATTAGTTTACTACGATAATTTTTTCCATGAATCGCAAAGTGTTTAGTGATGACCATAAAATTTCCTCAATTTTTCAGATTGAATAAGAAAATCTTTCTCCACTTCTACTATTAACTCTTCTATACCTTTTCTCAACTCATTTAATTCAACTTCCGTTATTAAATTCGAATAATTTATGCTTCTGGCTATTTGATTAATATTATTTCCGATTCGTTTTAATTCAAAAATCAAATCTTGATAACTATTTGTATCAATGGTGATAAAATTCATACCAGGATCTAGTAGAGTTCGTCTAGCATATTCTGAGAATGATAAGCAGTTGCTTTTTGAGATATTTTCATTCAATTTGACTAATTCTAGGTCAGATAAAAAGACTTTTTTTAAATTTGTTCTATATCGGTGCTCCACTAAACTACCTCATGTATTTGTTACGAAAATCTTCACTAAAAGGACTTGTTTTTTCTACCTCGTTAATTAATTCCTGAATACAAGTTAACAAAATAGAAACATGTTCTTGAGTAACCTGATGATTTATTTTAGCAATTATGAATACTTCATGAACATCACGGCTAATTTGTTCCAACTTTTGTTTTTTCCAAAGGTTGAACCATTTTTCCATCTGTTTTTGTCCATCAGACAATAGTAAGCTTTTACGAAGAAAATCAGAAAAATTATCCTCTCCTTTCTCTCTCATTAAATCTAGTATTTGTTTTTCTTCCGTTTCTGTTAAGCGAAATTGTTTCCGAATACTACGTATATCTCTTTTCATATGACTTTTCCTCCTTTATTGATACCTGTACTTACAATGTAAGCTTACAGACACTGTCAGTACATTTTTCAAAACAGCTTCAACATTTTTGTAAGGCTTTGCGAGCTCAGATATTGTGTCCACAATATCCCAAAAATCATATCGCCAGCTGACTAAAACCTTCCAGTTTTGACAGCTAACGATAAGATAACTTGGTGACTCTGCCCCCAAACCCCCAGAGAAAAATCTTAGTTGGATTTTTTAAAGTTGAAAAAAGTATATCAGAGGGAATTTGGAAAAGTTATCACAGGAGAATGAGAGGATGAAAAAAGAGCCTTTCGGCTCTTAAAAAGTTGAACTTATCTCAATAGCAGAATTATCTACAAGGATTGTTTATTACATCCTCTTAGCTATATTGAACTCATCTAATCGTTCTCTTTTGTCTTTGGCATTCTGTATATACTGACTATAATCTTCTTTGAAATCGCTCAAACTTACTAAAGAAATATAAGAATCGTGCTCATTATCATAAAGATCATTACATGGATTTTTCTTATAAGCCGACTTAATATTTAGCATGTTCTTTCTAGCTAAATTATCAAAATATTTCAAAGACCTACACGACTTAGTCTGCTGATAATGCTGACAATAATGAGTACTATCATCTAGTACCTTATCTTTAGCTTCATCAGTATAAACAGCTATGACACCATTTGTTCTGTTATTTTTTCTATCCTCTAAAGAATACCTTAGTTCATCATAAAGCCAATCATCATAATTTCCAATCCAATTCTTTCTATAAGAAACAGCCTCTGGAGTTAATAATACAATTGTAACCGATGTATCTTTTAACTTCTCATATAGGTATTCCTGAATAATGTTCTCACTCATTTGACTTCTATCAACATCTTCTGATCTATTAATTACCTCAGTAGATTCATCAAATAAATCAACTAGTTCATCTTTAATCTCTTTTCCATCACTAAAACGGAACGAAATAAATATTTTGGTTGCCATTATCGTACCTCATTGACAATTTTATCAATCGTGGAAAAAACTTTAGTGAAATCCTTTTCAGTCTCCAAAGTTTCCCAGTAATTATCTAAATAACTATATTCTCCTGATTGTTTCATCTCATCAAAAATTTCTTTTGCAGCAAATCCAGTAGAGGCAATCGGAATGATTATCTTTCCTTTTTCTTTAGCTATTTGAAATTCCTCCATCATCCCTGAAGCAAGTTCTACCTTACCATCAACTAGCTTGTTACCAAATAAAAATATACACACCCCTGACTCACTAATCATTTGTTCACGGTTCTCGGTCCAACGTTCTTTTAACGATTTCTCTCCATTGGCATTTTGTGGAAAAGGAAACAAACCAAGGTGTTCAGCCACATGTCTATATTTAGTTTTATAAATTTGGTCCAGCGCACCGTTAATAACACTGCTTCCTATCCCCAGTCCAAACCCTGATATTATTTTATAATCTTTTGAAATAAGAAAACTAGATAAATCATAGCAGTATTGATTTACCTTTTCTTCACTCCAATTCTCATTATAATCTGATATACTACCTGAAATGAAGATTGTATTTTTTAAGTACTCCTCCTCAATTTTTTGTATCAAGTCAGATATTTCAGAATAATCATCTACTAGAACGGTCTCTATTCCATATCTCTGTAAATCTTTGATTTTTAAATCTTGTTTTATTTTAGCGTAATTATATCCCTCGATGTCTGCGTCATAGTCTCTCTCTAACACTTGTTTTTGAATACAATAATGTTCTCTCTTATTATCTCCCAGCAGGACATTTACCTTCCCCAGAATAGATTCTAAATTAGGATCTTCAAAACCAAAACCTACAAATAAAAATGTTTTAGAAACTAAGTCACCTCGTAAAGCTGTTACAAATAAAGAGTTTTTATCACTATATCTTTCATAATCATCTTTTGAAATAACTGCATCATTAGGCGAATCTACATCACCATGCATCTTATAAACAATGGCATCGCTATCACGAATACTAATTGCTAAATCATCTATCTTTCTCTTTATATCTCCTCTACGATTGTTTTTCTTTAAACCGTTTTCAATTACGTTATCATAGTTTGTCGTCCAATATGTAGAAATGGGTAGTCTTGTTAGTAAATTCGTTACTTTTGTTTCTGCTTCTTGACTAGAAAATTGATAAACTATTTCCTGATTTACAGAACCTCGATTTCCCATTTTAGAATTGATATAATATTGAGTCAATCCCACTAAATCTGACTCTTTATCAATATCTAAATCAATCTCATCCGCAAATGGCTTTACGAGCTTTTTCCAGTTAACAAATCCTGCGTCAACTGATGTTCCTGCGCCAGCAAAAACTGCCGCATTGCTATCTTGAACAGCTTTCGTAAATTTTTTAATAAATTGCTCTTTCCTCATCTTGAATCCTTCTATTATTTTTTATTCTCTTTCCATTTAGTAAATGGAATATCTGACTGTCCATGATTTTTAACCATAAAATCTTCAGAAAAAAGTAATTTTGGATATTTAAAGTAGAACTTTGGAATAATTGATTTATTTATTTTTTCTGAAAAATAGATACATATTTTCTTTCCAATTGCATCTGCATATCCCAATTCCCAAGCACACCACTGAGAATTAAGTGTCTTACTTGAAAAGTACAAAACAAATACATCCGATTGTTTTATACGCTCTTTGATAATATCGACTGTTGAAGTATTACACCATTCTCGTTTCAGATCGTATTTATCATTAACCCAGTCAATATATATGACTTGGCCATTTTTGTTTAGTTTTTTATAAAAGGTTATTATTTTTGCTTCATCTTGAGAGTTATGTGAAAGAAAGATATCAAATTTTTTTATCTTTTCTAGATCATCAATATATAGCCTCTTCTTCAATTCTTCTGGTCCTTTCCTATTTGTTACTATTTCATTATCAATAAAATTCGTTTTTCCTTTCTTTTTTCTACTCAATTTAAATGGTAAAGATAAGCTTTGAAAGTATGACTGAACTTCTTTTTTTAGCGATTGATTTCTTGTATGACCATTTATCGCATAGAAAAAATTATGGACTTTCTTCGAATCATACTTTGAAAGTTCTCTAATAATCTCTAATCTTTCATGTAAATCATGTGTTCTGAAAAATCTTTTACGATAATGATTTAGATACGGTGGATCTATTTCTTGGATATAATCTAATACTTTTTTTCTTTTTATAGATTGTAACTTTAATTTCGCTAAAGATTTTTTGCGAATTTCATCTACTTGATTCTTTCTTTCCTCATTACTTAAAAAATTTTTCCTTGTTCGTTTCCTTATATGTTTAGATGTCTCAAGAATAAAATCATAAATCTCTAAAGATATTCTTTTACGCCGAATTTTAACTAAATTCTTTTTAATAATACATTTACCATACCAATAATTTCTTTCCTTTTCCAGCTTAGAAATTTTGTCAGGAAACATATAAGTAAATTTATCAACATAGTCCTTGCTAGAAAATTTTTCTGGCATAGTCTCTATGACTATATTATGAGCCGGTTTAAACTCTTTTTGCAATTTTATATAAAATTCATTGTATTGTCTCATTACTTTGCCCATATAATCTGCCACCTCATAATATATATGTACTGTTTTATAACTCCTCTACGGAAATTATTACAAATTCCCTTTTTTAATTTGATACTTTTTTGCAACAAGAGAAGCCAGTTGATAATCGTATCTTTCACTATCGTAATAGAAAAAATAAAAATCCTGATAACCATACCACACGTTTAATCTTGTTTCCTCTTCTAATAATTCACAGAACTCCGTTGAATATTTCTTATAAAACATTGAAGTCATTACTTTAAATTGATCTTCAAATATTATTCCTCTATTTTGAAACTCTGTAACAATCTCTTCAAATTCTTTATCTAATATATCTCTTAATTTCATAGTGTTCCCCCTCTTGCTATTTGGTATAACATAGAGCATGACTAATTAAAATTTTCTCAATTTATTTTCCCCAGTCTCAACATTTACTTCTTACCTTACTCCACTCACCGAACAGAAACTCTTTGAGCTTGATGCAATTAATAATTGTCTTTCTAGTTCGCTTTGTCTATGGAGGAAGATAGCTATTGGATTTTGCCTCATTCACTTTCCTTTCGTAAGTATGAAAATATTTAGACCTAAGGTACAGAAAAACTCATCCTCACTATAATCATATAAACTCATTAAGCTACCATTCACATTTCTGATGTTTTTTGCATGTACTCAATACCATCCAAGTAGCACCTGTAACGCTCAAGCTCTTCAAAAGTAGTCACTAGATAAATGTTGGTATTCACCATATCAGATAAGGCGTCACTCATTACAATCCAGTGATTGTCCCATCATTAAAGATGAGGTTCTGGCTATCTTGATAACAATAGTGATGAGTTAGGAAATTTGTTCAACGTTTCTTAACAATCTCCATTTTTAAAGTCAGTTTATTATCTTCCCACTAGATTTAGGTGAAATGCTTATAATTCGTGCAAATTCTGGACGTGTCAGGTCATGTGCCTTTCGTATGAATTTTATATTGTTTCTAATCATGGCATCTTCTTTTACTCGATAATACTATTATAACATTTAGAAATTTAAAAACAGATTCTAAATCAATAGAACGTATAATTCTAAAATTAGAATTTTTAGTGATAATTCTATAAAATGTTGCTTTTCTAATAAACTTGTACTTGTTTTCTTCAGACTATACAAATATCACATTGTTGTAAGTTTGTAAATAACTCAAAAGTATTAGATATAATTTTAAAACAGTGTTTTAAACCGTAGTTGGCCAATACTATAGTTTGTTATTTAATTCTAACTAAAAAAATCATTATGCAAATCAAACAACTAAAAATGAATTTATGGTATACTAATGATAATAAATTGTTATCGGTAGGAG
>NZ_VMLD01000007.1:0-143074 GCF_013276485.1 Streptococcus sp. 4886
CCAGCAACTGCCTTATCCGCACTCCATTGGTTGTCCGCTGGATTCTTAGTAATAACAACTGTATCCTTGCCTGTGCCATCTGCTTTATCGAAGGTCACAACAACCTTATCCGCATGTTCTGGTGCTGGAATCTCAACACCTACATGGTCGGCTGTATCTACTACTGCTGGAACTGGTGCACTTGGTGCTTGAGTTTTCAAGTCATCTCTTGTCTCAATAGCACCCTCTAAAGCTGCAAGATAATCTGCTCTGCTTTTTAAATCTCCCGAATCCAACAACCCTTTTATTTTGTCTAATTTTTCTTGATAACTTCGAATAGTTTCTGGTGTTTTCCTATTCTCATCGCTATTTTGTTGATCCAACAGTCTATCATAAGCCTGTTGCAATAATGACTTCGCTATTTGTTTAGTATCTTGAGTAATATTAAAGTTTAGTCCCGTAACTGGTAAAGCGTACTGTAAAAACCTAGATTGATAACTCATTCCCAATTCCAAGTCATTTTCAGAACTAATTCTCACCTTATAAGATGTTACACCTGTAGGTAAATCAATCTCTCTACTTGTAAAACTTCCACCGGTTCCATTAGGTCTATTTCCTGCTTTAGATAGGATTGTTTCAGCATCTTTCTTAGTACCAGTTCCAATGTTAATTGTCCTATTCTTTGTCGTTCCATCGTTAGCTGCAATAACAGTTTTATCTGAATCTTTGGCAGGAGTTTGAGGTGAAAAGCTAGTTGAATAAATAGGAGTTTTAAAGCCGTCCTCATCAGTGAAAACTTCAACCTTATACCGTGCCTTAGTGCCATCAATATCTCCGGTATATCCAGTTTTAAAAGCTACTTGTACTTTCGATCCGTCCTTAGAAGAATAGGCTTTAAAAACTTTCTCTATCCCTCTAAATCCTTTAGTACCTTTGGCTACTTTACTCCCCCTAGGACCTCCTTCTCCACTTGGTTTATAGGGTGTATTATCAACCGACTCTTCATCACTATTTGCTTTTGTTCTAACTTTTGATAAAAACAACATATAGTCATTAGTTCTATCAAAAGATTGTTCAATTGTCCATACAACATTACTTCCAAGGACATTTATCGTCTCTATTGGAAAAACACCCTCATCCGTTTTTCTAGCAATCGCAAACTTGCCTGCTTCACCGTTAGCATCAACCGCTGTCCATCCAGCAAAATCATGGATTTCCCTCACCTCTCCGACAGCAATGCCTGTAGAAGCACCAACTTCGTTCATATTTTGAATTTTTTCATTATTTTCTATTTTATCTGGTAAATTCTTTAAAGCTTTAACCAACTCCTCTACACTCGCATCAGCGCTTGGTGCTGTGTAAGTCTGGTGTGCCGATGGATCATCCTTTGCAGCATCTGCATCTGGAGTGGCACTTATATCACGTTTTTTACGTGATTTTGATTTCTTGCTTTCTGTTGTTGCCGCGGGCTTGGTTGTTTCTACTGGTCTAGTAGATTCCTCTTCAACTGTTGCTCTTGTTTGGTCTTTGTTTTCTACGCTATTTGCTTCTGTAGATGGCACCTCAGTATTTTTCTCTGCTGACTTTCCTTCTGTTGCTGAAGCAGTCGATGATGCTACTGGCGCTGGAGTGGCAGTAGTAGATGTTTCTTCTTTCTCTTTTGAAACAGTAGGTGATTCGACTGATGATGCGCTTGCATCAGTAGATGTTGGAGTAGTTGTTTCTTCTTGATCTTTCGGAGCAGTAGTCTCACTGCCACCAGAATTTCCATCCAACTGACTGACTACTGGAGTCGCCCCGTAGGTTCCATTCTGGACATCTGGGTCTTTCAGTGGTGAGTCTTGTCTTCCCTCATTAGTTGGGGTTACACCTTGCTCTGTAGCAGACACTGTCCCATTTCCTGGAAACATGAACAAGGCTGCTACTGCAACACTAGCAGCTCCAAAACTAACCTTACGAATCGAAAACCGCAAGCGTTTTTCTCTATCTTCGCTACCTTTATAAAACATATATAATCTTACTCCTTTTGCGATAATTATCTGTTGATATATATTAAGGAGGGCAAATAAAAAGCCCCCCCCCCCTAAAATTTTTATGTAAATTTTAGACTGGCTTAACTCATTATACTCTTTTTTATTTTATAAATCAAACATTATGAACTCAGCTTGATATGATGCATCTTATCCAATTCTTCTGTTTCACGCGAAACACCCTGCGCCAGGCAAGGTGTTCTTGTTTTTATACTCAATGAAAATCAAAGAGCAAACTAAGAAGCTAGCCGCAGGTTACTCAAAACACTGTTTTGAGGTTGCAGATGGAAGCTGACGTGGTTTGAAGAGATTTTCGAAGAATATTAAACCCCAAATTATTCATATCTCACACTAACCAAACAATTCAAAAACCACCAGAAGAGCCTTAAAATACTGCCCTTCTGGTGATTTTCATTGATAGCTGAGTCTCGAAGAAGGTAGAGTTTAAATTGAAACTACTATCATACAAAACTCTTTGATCCTATTTATTTTTATCACAATTTTGATTTATAGTTCTCCGAATACCTTTTAAATGTGAAAGCATTTCATTGGAGCTTTGAAAAATACATACACTGTTTTTATTCGTATGTTAACTTGATAGAATCTTTGTCTTCAAGCATTTTTTTAATGTTAACGACAGGCAATATGAAGTTGGGGAACTCATTACCCCGAGTAATCATATCAGATACGATAGGCCGAATATAGGACCAAAGAATTGCTAAGCCATTCTCTTTAAGAAAAGTTTCAAAATCAATATCAAATTCTGTATCGTCATATATAAATGAAAATTCTCCAACAATATCTACAATAAGCTCAAAAGCAGAATCATCTGAATCTATATTTCCTTGCTTTGTTATCAAGTTAACATAAGCAAGGTTTTCTGATTTTCTTATTAAAATCTGTGCAGACAATTCAGGATGTAAATTAATAGTACTATTTGTTTGGTCAAAACTAGAATTTCTTCGATATGATACTTCATTTAAAAAATAATCTTTAAATTGTAAAGAGGACATTAAGCTGCCACCTCACTATTTTCTTTTGTTGTAATTAAGTTTTCAGAATCTATTGGTAAATATGAAAAACATGACTTCTTGTTCTTTATATTATATTCAGGCATTGCATTTACTTTAGTTACAGAATTCAAATCATAAAACTCTTTTTGATTATTTAATTGAGAAGTAAAATGGATTTCATCTTTATATTTTTTAAGACTTCCTGATATATTCAAATCATAATCAAATTCATTGTTTACTGAATAAATTTTGTTGGCCTTAATATTTTCAACTAATTCTTGGAACATTGGAGAATCCATCAAAGAAAATTCTTCAGTTCCTAAAAAGTTTGACAATAAACTCATAAAAGCCTCCTTATTTATAAAATGTTTGTAATACAATTTAAATCACGGATACAAATTTCCTCTCCATTCTTTCCGTCAATTACTGGTAAAGATGGAATAGCAGTATATGTTTTGGACTGCACTGCTTCATAATTCTTCCCATGCTGAGACGCTAAATCAAGCAACAGTTCAATAATTAATCCTTGATTTTGGTTAAGAAGAGTAGCTCTATTTTTGGCTCCGCTACCTGAAATACCTGCAATCTCACGTTCAATTTGAATAGATGCCGCTTGCCGATATTCCTCTAATAACCTTTGGTTTTTTGGGTTATCTAAAATAAAAATCTTATCTATAGATTTTAGGGTGATTTCAGCATGAATTAACTCAGGCCTAACCCCAGGTTTGCTTAGTTCAAATGACTTATACTTTGCGACATAAGCAGAAGCAATCGTTTTACCAGTATCTTTGTTAAAAGGTAGAAAAAAGTAAATACCATTACCCAAATCGTTCGGATGTCTCTGTTTATGAATACCAGGTTTATATTTCTCATAAGAAAACCCAGCAGATAGAATCTTTTCTTTCCTTTTATTGGTGGTGCCGTGCCACCCACTATATTGTAGCATAGAACCTCCTGATGAAGCTACTAGCTTAATTATACTGTTAAAGCTTAGATAATTCAACTATTACGGGCTTTTTTGAAAAAATTCTAGCGATTTCCAGAACGTAACTGAGCATTAAGACAATAACTACCTCACCTTATCATGCCGAAATTATCGGATTTTATCAGAATTAAAACCCCATAAAATCGGGCTTTTTTGAAGAATAGAGTGAATTGGAACTAGAACAGTACACTTCGACTACTAAAACATTGCTAGAAATTAATTTGACTTTCCTAATCAATTTGTTCAAATCTTATTTCAATCTACTATAAAAAAACACAAGCCTAAGCCTGCGGAAACATTATCTATTCTAAATAGTCTTTTTCTGTTATGACTCTTAATCTAGTCGAATAATTCTGAAATGTTGAGAATTTAAAGCGTTTAGGATCTTCAAGTTTGTTTCTATCGTTCATTTCTAAAGCACGGTTATAGTCTATAATAGCTTTCACTAACTTATTGATTATAGCTTTATCATTATCCATTACTTTATAATAATCTTCGACTTTCCGAAGGCGAAAAGTGGTATTTAGTAAATAACTTTTATCTTCTAAAATCAATGTTTTACCAATATCTAATCCTTCAACAGATCCTTCTTTTGCTGAATTTCTAAGCTTATACTTCAATTGATACTTTTTAGGAATGTAACTTCTAAATGGAATCAAGAAAGTTAGCCCCTGTATTTTGACAACAGTTACCGCAAATCCCCTTCCTTTATTCATTACTTCCTTCGTCTTAAAGTCATAGTCCATCGCTTGAATAAGGTCGTAATCCTTGCACATTTTTAAATCAATTTGACCTAATTTTAATTTTTTGCTTTTCATTTCTATTCCCTAGATAAAAAGCTCACTAAAAAGTGAGCAACATTTCCAATGAGATACTTCTGTTGACGAGCGCGTCTCTCCGCCCCCTCATTGCCTCACGAAAAGGCTAGACGAATCGAAAGGAGGTGAGTTTTCCTGTTTTCAATTCTCCTTATTCTTACACATTTTTTTAATTTTGTCAAACAAAAAAACGCAAGCCTAAGCCTGCGGTGAGTGTAATCTATTTTGAAATTTTTAAATAAAAAAGGAGCATTTAAGCCCCTCCTTTGAAATAACGGACCCTTTGGCTGGGCGGTGTACCCAGCATCTCAGATACCCTTTTGCAAGGTGTGACAGGAACCTTTCTGCCCTCAAATGTCTTTCGTTAATGTTATTCTAGCACTATCTAATTTTTTGTCAAGTTTTCTCAATCTACCAGACTTGATACGTATTAGCTACACGCTCAACAAATTTATACTCTTCGAAAATCTCTTCAAACCTCCTCAGCTTCCATCTGAAACCTCAAAACAGTGTTTTGAGCAACCTACAGCTAGCTTCCTAGTTTGCTCTTTGATTTTCATTGAGTATTAAAAAACTCGCTTATCTGAAACCATCACAAAAAAACACTTGTTTTACTAATTTTAAGTGTACCACAATACCTCCAATTGCTAATCGATAGAATTGCTCTTAGGAAACATTCCCTTTCTGCTATTTTATCATAAGTTTGTCTAACTGTGGCATTTGAAACTAGATAATTCTTCTGTTTCACGCGAAACACCCTGCGCCAGGCAAGGTGTTCTTGTTTTTAAGTTGTATAAATGGTTGAAGCTGTCGCAATGGTATGCCACTGGTTGGCTGTTGTGGCTGCGAAGCCCTTGTCTGCGTAGAAGTCGTTAAATGGCAGAATTTCCACTTCTAACTCATCGATGCGGTCAAGCTGACCAGCCAGATAAACCTCGATACGGCTTTCTGCTCGCTTAATGCGTTGCAAGAGTCCGCCCATACGGATGTCAACTGTATCCAAACCAAAGACCTTGTTTTCTTTAAGCCATTGGTGGCTAAAGAGGGCATGGAAGTCTTCAATTTGGCTTCTGAGTTCTGGTAATTCTTGTCTTGCGATTTCTTGCAGACTTTCTTTATCATCCGCTTGGTAAGCCTGACGAATGCGTCGTCCCACATCCACTTTGCTACTTAAAATGGCATTCAACTGAGCCTGAGTTTCAAAGAGGTAAGAGTAAGCACCAGCTTTTTCTTTAATGTTAGCAAGGGTCTCAGCAGCCTGAGCGAAGTGCGGTTTGTCCTGTTCAGGTTTCATGTGTCGGTCAAGGATCGGACAGAGAACATCCTGATAAAAGACATAGCGGTTAGGATTGATCCCACTGAGATTGCCTGGTAGATCTGGCAAGAGGTTGGCTAGGTCAATCTGCATGAAATCCTCAACTGATAAACCTGTATTGGTCTGGAAATGAGCAGACAAACGGTCTAGGTCATTGCGATAGCTGAGTTCTGCCCAGATTTGCAAACTTGGTAGGACAGAGAATTGGGCAGTTTCCCCACCATTGTCCCCCCAACCCGTTACAATGACTTCTTTTATCTCATTGGCACGGCAGGCTTTATTAGCCTCAATAGCTACTAGACGGCTGAAATGGTTGTTGGGTGTGAAACCAATCCACTTCCAAGCACCACCTGCAAAGGCAAGGTCATGACTAATCTTATGATGATTGCGGAAGTTGCGATTGTATTTTTCCTCGCTATCCTGATAATAGTCCCAGTAAACCAATGTCACACGGTCTTTGAGACGGTCTAGGTAGACACGAGTTTCTTCTGGAATTTCCACATCACGGTCGTACTGGCCATCCGCTGACATGAGTTTGAAGAACATATCGCTCCACATCTGGCAGTGGAAACCATATTTGTCAGCAATATCCAGCACGCGCTCCAAGTGTTGACACATTAGGAGACTACGATCCACAACACCGTTCAATATCAAGTAACGTCCCAAGCCAACCAAGTGGGCTTCGTCCATCCCGATATTGACCTTGCGTGTTTGTAGCTTAGACAGGGTGGCAAACATGCCATCAATCAGGTCATAAACCTTTTCTTCGCCAATGAGGAGAATGTCCTCTACATCACGGAGTTCCTGCACTTCTTTGACACCCCATTTGACGAAGGCTGACAAGTGGGCCAAGGTCTGGATGCAGGGCACAAAGGTCATGTCAAACTGCTGGGCATAGGCTTCGATTTCCTGCAACTCCTCAGCTGAGTAGGCTCCACGGAAATAGCCAAAGTAAGGCTGCCCTTCAATCTGGTAGGTGTCTTCCATGTAAAGCTCAAAGGTTGAGTAGCCCATGAGAGCCAAGACCTCAATCATCTGCTTGGCAGAAGCCACATTCAGCACCGCATTTCGCGAACAGTCAGCCATGTAGGCTAGATCTTCATAAGCCGCCTGTTCTTCAATCTCCACTTTATCAGCTTCTACTAGAGCCGTTGCCAACAAGGACAAGGCACGATAAAGTTGGTGAGGTTTGCGGTAGGTCAATTGATAGTGGCCACCCTCACCCTTGATAGAGATAGAGGCTTGATCAGACTGAGTGACTGACACCTCAACATCTGGCAGAGAAATGTGATTTTTTAATACTTCAATAGCTTGCGCTTGTTTGGGACTAAATCCTGTAAATCTTACCATTGGTTTTCCTCCTGTAACCAGTTGACAAAGGCACCGTAGAGATTAGCATCTGCATGATAGGTGCAGGCTTGGATAACGGGTGCGACCGTGTATTCTTCGTAGGTATCGACAAAGTCTTCAACAGCTTCCTTGACACCTTGGATAAAATCTGGATTTTGACTGATAGAGCCTCCCAGACTGATGACATCTGGATCAATCAGATACTGGATATTGAGCAAGCCTTGCGCCAGATTACGGTTCATGCACTCAATAGCTTCTTGACAAAGAGTATTACCTTCTTTAGCTTCTTGGTAAATCTTGCGACCGTCCCAGTCAGTCTGACCAGACTTTTCAATCACGTATCGCACCATATTTCCAGTTGATGCTAGTTGCGACCAGTTATTGAGTTTTTCAGCAGGGGCAAGGGTTGTCATGTAGCCAAATTCTCCACCCAGACCGTGGCGACCTCGGTGCAGTCTGCCATTGATAATCATGGCTCCACCAATCCCTGTCCCAATCACGACACAGGCTGCATTTTCAAGTTCTGGATGAGCTAATAATTCACTGAGTCCAACGCAGTTGGCATCATTTTCCAGATGGACAGGAATCTGATAAGAGCTAAGCGCCTCATACCAAGAAAAGCCATGGATGTAGGGCACCGCACTGAAGCCATCAATCACACCTGTCTCTTGATTGACCGCACCTGGAACGCTCATAGCAATCCCGCTATAATCCTGTTCTGACAAGCGCTGGTCTAGCCAAGCTAGTAAATCCTCCAAACTTTCAGGCGTTGGAATGCTTGTCTTATCCAATATTTTCCCATCAGGAGTCAGACTGGCAAACTTAATCCCAGTCCCTCCGATATCAATCGTTGCAATGGTCATTGTTTTTACCATAAAAAGGGGCAAATCAGCAGTTAGTTCTTACCTTTTCGCCCCTCCTTTCTTTTTATGTTTACTTTTTGAAATTAGATTTCTTCTTTTTTAATCAATTCTGTACGAATTTCTTGTGGAGCCAATAGTCCTGAATGAACTGGATATGGTCGTTCAAGCAGGTCAAGGAAGAGATGTTGACTTTCCGGTACATGCACATTTTCACTACACATATTGTAGTAGCGAAGGACATAGCCTTCTTCATTTTCAGCTACCTTAAAGGCTGTTGGACAGATTTGCGGTATGCTGAGAACAGAATGGCTCAAGAGACTACCAGTCGCAGCCACGCTTCCTTCTTGTTTAGCAAGCTGAAGGCTGGTAAACGGTGTCTGCAAGGATTTGGCACGACGATAGGCTGAAAAGCGTTCTTGGGCTTGGTGGCATTCAAGCGCAAACTCGACTTCAAACTCCCGCAAGCATTGTGCTTCTGGTGTTGGGAAGTAACCCCAGTCACCTAGCTCACCTGAGGCACGCAAAATAGTCACTGCAATGGTGTCGTCTCCAAGGATTTCGTATTCATTCAATCCCTTGTTGGATACAGTCACACCTTTTTCATCGTCATACAAACTAACAAAGGCTTGTTGGTGTTGAGGATTTTCAGGATTTTCCCATGAAGCAGCTGGTTTGTTTGGTCGTGTCACCACCTCATAGATGCTTTCAGAATCATTGCTTGGACGCGTGTTGTGAGTCTTAACCAAAAGACGGATACGGTGGTCTTTGGCAGTGTTAGTAAAGCGAGTCTTGCAACGGATTTGTGGATTGTCAACGAAGACAGTCATCTCAGTTTCAAGAGAAATGCTTGTCAATTCTTCTGATCGTCCAGCCTCACGCTTCATAAATTCAATAATGCCTTTTTGCTCTTCTTCTAGCTTTTCATCGGCACTGACAGGCACGGTCAATTCATGTTTGAGCAAAATCTTAGCGTAGCGAGCTGTGTTTTCCAAGACCTCGTAGCCCTTAAGCTCTGCATAGATTGGCTCTGTTCCTATTGGTTGGAAATAGATATACTCATTTCCGATGTCACCACGGTCTTCAAAGCGGATAAAGTCTTCATAGGCTTCGTGAGTTGTCTTGTCATAAACTGTGATAGTGTCATCTACACTCACCGTTACGAATGGCGTATCAATCACTCCGTTTTGGTAAATGCCTTCACGGTGTTCTTGCTCTCCTTCCAGCAATTGGAAGGTTGTCCAAGAAAGTGGCGCTAGGTGAACTGGAATGGTCACGCGCACTTGTCGAGCAATACGAGCTTGGCGGAACTTATCTTTTGGTAAATCGTACTCAAAATTAGCCCCGAGGTCTTCGATTTTAGCCTCTACAGGACGACCATCCAAGTCCTCCACACGGTAACTTGGCAAGGTAAGAGCAGCCATCTTCTTGTAGCCTTCTGTTGGGTGCAATTCCTTGAAATCACAAACCGCAACATCAATCACTGTGCTGACAGTATCAACCTTATCATGCAAGCCTGTGTTAATAACCGTAAAGAGATAATCACTTTGAGCCTTAGCTGTAGCGATTTTACCCTTCCATTCGTTAAGAAGATTGCTCTTAACAAAGGTTCCGACTTGGTTGACCTTGGCAAAACGAGTTTCCATCTCTCGGTGAACTTCATCCACGCTACAGCCACAGATACTATCATGTGGCGCATTCTGCAAAAGAGTTTTCCAAGCATAGGTCAACTGGTCCTTATGGTTATGACCCCCAGTGATAATAGTCAAGGGTTCTACAACTTGCTCTAGAAGGTTGCTATTTTCTTGGAAGGCTTGTTTGAGATAAATACGAGATGAAGAAGTGTTGGCAAGTGTGTACCAGCCGTCTGTTTCCTGACTGGTCAACTCACCTATAACCGTTGATAATTGCTCTGGTAGGGCACTTTCCACGGCTTGGACATATTCATCAAAAGAACTATGAACAAAGGTTACATCTGGGAAGAGTTCATTTGCCACACGAATGGCTTCACTCAGATTTTTCTGGACAGGCTGGTGGTCACATCCGTTCATCATCAACCACTGGTTGGTCGAAGCGTAGGCACGCACATCTGACAATTTTTGTTCCCAGAAGGTCAAGGCCTCATCTTTATCAACTGGGATTTCATTCCCGTTACTGTACCAGTTGGCAAAGAGGATACCGAGGACACGACTTCCGTCCGCACCCTGCCAGTACATTTCTGAAAACTGGGAAGTAAACTGCTCATCTTCGAGGACTTGGTTGTCAAATCCAATCGGCTTCACACCACGCCCAAAGGCTGCTACGTGAATCCCTGATTTTTGAAGGATTTGAGGTGCTTGCCCCATATTTCCAAAGGTATCTGGGAAGTAACCAATCTGGGTTGATTTGCCCCATTTTGCACATTCTGCTTGACCAATCAATGTATTACGGACATTGGCTTCACTTGAAATCAAGTAGTCATCTTGCAAGATGTAAAAAGGACCAATTTTCAATTTTCCTTTGTCAATGTACCGTTGGACTTTGTCGCGATTTTCAGGACGAATCTCCAAGTAGTCATCAAGGACAATAGTTTGTCCATCTAAATGGAAACTCTTGAACTCAGGGTCATTTTCAAAGAGATCAAAGAGATTGTCAAACAATTCCACCAACTGCATACGGTGGCTTTCAAAAGGCAAGTACCACTCACGATCCCAGTGACTATGTGAGATAATATGTACGACAACATTTTCCATGAAGTAAAACCTCATTCTAAATTTAAATTTTTATTGTTAACGTTTTTGGATGTAAATTTGTGATTCTGACAAGAATCGGTTGCACTAATACTCAATGAAAATCAAAGTGCAAACTAGGAAGCTAGCCATAGGCTGCTCAAAGCACAGCTTTGAGGTTGCAGATAAAGCTGACGTAGTTTGAAGAGATTTTCGAAGAATATAAAGCATGTTCCCTAGCGAATATCCAAGTAATCCAAGACCAACTCACAGAACATCATGTTGGCCCAAGAGAACCATTCACGAGAGTAGAGCGTTGGGTCATCTACGTGGAAGCTTTCGTGCATGACACCTGTACCACCATCGCAAGCAACCAGCTGATCCAGCAAGATTTTCTTCTCTGCCTTATCTCTTGTTGTCAAGCCTTGGATAGAAAGGGCGATGGGCCAGATATAGCGATAGAAGGTATGAGAACTTCCGAGACCGCTAGCGTATTCTCCTTGGTAGAAATATGGATTTTCAGGGCTCAGAATGGTACGACGAGTTGCTTGATAGACTTCGTCGTCAATATCGCAGTAGCCCAGATAAGGTGCAGCCAACAAACTTGGTACGTTTGGATCATCCATGATGCTGGCATTTCCTAGACCATCCACTTCAAAGGCATAAATCTTTTCGCCCTTGCTGTTGCTTGTGTAGGCGTAGTTTTCAATTCCTTCTTGGATTTCAGCCTGAAGACGTTTAGCATCTGTGATAATGCTCGAGCTATCAGCTAGGTCTAATGCTGCGAAGATTTCTTGCACATAACCCAAGACTACTACGGCAAACATATTTGACGGAATCAAGTAACTATACTGACAGCAATCATCACTCGGACGAAAGGCTGACCAAGTCATACCTGTCACTGCAAAATCAGGGCCAAAGCCATCATTTACCAAGGTATCTTCCTTGCGGTCCGTATCTCGGACAAAACGATAAGGAGAGTTCTTATGATCTTGTTCTACCGTCCACAGATGAAGAATTTCCTTAGTCGCTGCGACAAAAGTCTCATCAAACTGGCTAGTCTCGCCAGTCTCTTTCCAGAGAAGATAAGCCAACTGCAAAGGATAGCAAAGTGAGTCCACCTCATACTTGCGTTCCCAAATCCAGCCATTAAGGTCTGTGTGATCAGTCTCGTGGTGCCCCTTCCAGTTTTCCTCAATGTTAAAAGAGTTGGCATAAGGATCCTTGAGAATCAGGGTCATCTGACGTTTGACCAAACCTGCAATGGTCTGACGCAGGAGGGGATCTCTTTTAGCCACATGCAGGTAGGGTCTGAGTTGAGCTGTCGAATCTCGAAGCCACATAGCAGGAATATCCCCAGTCAAGACAAAGGTTGAACCGTCTTCTAAAATCTCGACCGTATTGTCCAAGGTGTCGGTGTAGCAACGCTCGAAAACATCCACCCATTCTGGATGGTCCTTAGCCCGCTCTGCCACTTCATCTAGCCATTCTCTAACAATTTCTTTTGAATAAATCATCGTGCAGTATCCTCTTTCAAACAAGTTTCATTTTCAGTATATAGCTTTTGAGACAGAAAATACATACACAAATGATAGTCATTTTTCTACAAAATTGCTTTCTTTTGAACCCCATATCTAAAGGCCCTCTTTTTCTGATATAATGTAGAAAAACATCTAAAGGAAAGACTATGAAACCATTACTTGAAAGCATCGATACCCGCTTTGGAACTGCCAGCAAGCATGCCTTTTCTCGGGGAAATACCCTGCCATACACAGGCGTGCCTTTTGGGATGAATTACTTTGTGCCCCAGACCAGTGACCAGGAGGGCTCTTGGTTTTTCGATCCGCATCTGCCTATCTTTCAGGGGATTCGACTAACCCACCAGCCTAGTCCTTGGATTGGAGACTACTCTTGGCTCCTTCTGACACCTGTCACAGGCCAACTGGGTGGAGACAGCCTCTTCCATCGTCAGTCTTCCTACGATATGGATAAGGCCTCTTTCCAACCCCATTATCTGAAGATTTTCTCCCTGCGCTATCAGATTGAAACCCAGCTCACACCGACTTGCTACGGCGCTTCTATTCGTTTGAAGCAAAAGCAAGGCAAAGCCCTCTCCCTCTATCTTCACGCAGCAGATGAACTGACAGTGGAGCAGGTAGATAAGCGAACTCTGACCTTGAGACAAGAAGGAAAAACTGAGACTAACAAAAATCCGCTAAAACTATTCACTGCCCTGCAAATGAATACGGATATCCTTGCTATCAGTCAAGAAGGTGGTGACTGGCGAATTGACCTGGCAGATAGTCATGCTGAAATTCAGCTAGCGACTTCTTTCATCTCTCACTCTCAGGCTCTGCTTAATCTACCTCAAGAAGATTTTGATAACTGTAAAACAAATGCCCAAGCGGATTGGAAAAATCTCCTCCATCGTTTTGACGTTATAGAGACAGGAGAGACTGACCGAACCTTCTTTGACCACTGTCTCTACAGACTCTTCCTCTTTCCTCAGACTTTTTATGAGGTTGATGAATCAGGGCAAGCCATCCATATGGATCTGGCTACTGGAACTGTCAAGCCTGGTGTCCTCTTTAGCAACAATGGTTTCTGGGATACCTTCCGCACCACCTTCCCCCTCTTTGCCCTTATCATACCAGAGTATTATCGTCTCTTTTTAGAAGGATTTCTCAATAGCTACCGCGATACTGGTTTCCTTCCAAAATGGCTAGCTCCAGATGAACGGGGTATGATGCCAGGTACACTTTTAGACGGCATTATCGCAGATAGCGCCTGCAAGGACATGGTCCCCGACCTAGAAGAAGAACTCCTCCAAGCCATGCTTGAAACAGCCAGCAAGTCCGACCCTCTCAGCATCAATGGTCGTCACGGACTAGCCCAATACCAAGAACTAGGCTACCTCTCTACCGACCACCACGAAAGCGTCAGCCACACCCTAGACTATGCCTATAGTGACTTTTGTATCGCTAGCTGTGCTGAAAAACTAGGGAAAATAGAAATCGCTGAAACCTACAAGGCCGCATCACAAAATTACCGCCATCTATTTGATGCTGAGACAGGTTACATGCGAGCGCGAGACAATCGAGGCAACTTCCGTCCTGACTTCTCTCCTTATAGTTGGGGACGTGATTATGCCGAATGTTCAGCCATCCAAGCAACTTTAGGCGTTCTCCACGACATCCCAGACTTAAGCCAACTTATGGGTGGAAAAGAAGCCTTCAGCAACTATCTTTTGAAAACCTGTCAGGAGGCTCCCCTCTTTGAGACAATAGGCTATGGTTACGAGATTCACGAAATGAGCGAGATGGCTACTGCTCCTTTTGGGCAACTCGCCATTTCCAACCAGCCGAGCTTCCACATTCCTTATCTCTTCCGTTACAGCAACTACCCTGACTACACTGCCCTTCTTATCAAGACGCTCCGTCAGAAAGCTTTTCACCCAAGCTGGCAAGCCTATCCTGGCGATGAAGACAATGGTAGTCTCTCGGCCTGGTACATCTGGTCGGCCCTCGGATTTTATCCGACCTGTCCAGGCAAACCAAGCTATGACCTCGGAATTCCTCTCTTTGACCACCTCCGTATCTACCTAGCTAAAGAAAATAAATGGCTAGATATTCATACTGAGCAAAACCACAGCCATTTTAACTTTGTCAAAGAGTGCCGACTGGATAAGGTGCCCGTATCTAGCATTCAACACCGAGACCTCTTGAAAGCTGAGCAACTGACCTTCACCCTCAGCTGGTTGCCAAGTCATCCGTCCACTTCCTGAAATACAAAAATCTCCTAGCAGACTTTCCTGCTAGGAGATTTTCTTATGAGAGGTACTTATTTAAGCTTTGAAAATCGGATTTATTATTTGATGTTTATCAAACAATCTACCAATTAAGCTTCTTCGTCTTCTTTACGACGACGGCCTGCAAGACCAAGACCAAGTAATGCACTTGCGGCTGCTGCTACCATAGCTACAGTAGAATCTGCTGTACCTGTATTTGGCAATTCTTTAGCTGCTTTACGCGTGTTTGTTGCTGCTTCTTGGCTAGCATTAGCTGCTGCTTGAGTAGTAGCTGGAGCTGATGTTTGAGCAGCTTGGTCCTTAGCTGGAGTTGCATGATCAGTTGCTGGAGCAACTTTCGCCATGAAGTCTTCAATACGTTTAACCATTGCATCCACTTCATCTTGGTTTGCTTTCGGATCTGCAAATACTTTCTTAGCGTCTGCCAATAAGTCAGTCGCTTCTTTTGCAGTTTCTGCATCAAGCTTAGCTGATTCTTGGATGAACAATTCATCTAATTGATGGATAGCACCTTCTAACTTAGCTTTATCCACTTTTGCGTCAGTGTTAGTAGCTCCGTTATTACCAGAAGTTCCGTTACCGTTACCACTGTTATTGCCTCCACCATTTGATGGTACATATGGACGTTGTTTGAATGCGTCATCTCTTGAAATAGCTAATACTTTACCTTCTTTGGTTACAATCGTTACATTTCCTTCTTCGTCAATGTTAACCACTAAATCAGTCTTACCATTTTTAATAACTTTCATATTACCATCTTTATCGATTGTAATTGTTACGTTAGAATCTTGTGAAGTATAAACTGTGTTTCCTTGTGCATCTGTAGTTTTAAGGAAGGCATCAAGATCAAATTCATCTTTAGAGTTAATAAGATCTAAAACCATGAATTGGAATTTCTCTTTTTCTTTAGGAGTAATATTAGCAAGGTTTGCTACCGTTACTTTACTCAAGTCGAAATCAAGATTATTACCACCGTTTTTAGCTTTCGCTTCTTCTGCATTCTTCACTAGTTGTTCTTTAGAAATTGTTGCTGTAGAACCGTCTGGCATTGTTACTGTTGCGTTTCCTTGGTCGTCTACGACTACAGTTGATCCTGGGTTAACTGCTTCAATTGCTTTCTTAACAGCGTCTTTTTCGTCTTTTGTTAAGTTTTCTTTATTTCCAACTAATGTACGGATAGCTGGTGTTTTCACTTTAGCGTTCTTAGCTTCGTCAGCTAATTTTTCTGCTGGGATGACTAAGTCTGAAGCTGGAATGTTAAGAACTGTGCCATCACCTTTGGTTACTGTTGCGTTTCCTTTATCGTCTACTACTACAGTTGAACCTGGGTTGACTGCTTCTACAGCTTTCTTAACAGCTTCTTTTTCAGCATCTTTAAGTTTCTCTGAATCTGCTACTACAGTCTTAGCTGCTGGTGTGTTCGCATCGTTACCACCATTTGGTTTCGTAGCATCATCTTCAACTTTAACTAAGTCTGTTGATGGGATAACTGAAACATTACCATCTTTCACTACAGTTGCATTTCCTTGGTCGTCTACGACTACAGTTGCGCCTGGATTTGCTGCTTTAACTTTGTCTGCGATTGCTTTCTTCTCAGCTTCAGTTAAGGCATTTGGATTTGCGACTTTTGTCTTAGAGGCTGGTGTAACTGCATTGTCTTTAGCTTTTCCATCGTTCACATCTTTTTCAGATTTTGTTAAATCTGATGCTGGGATAACTGCTGTATTTCCGTTTGGAAGAGTTACTGTTGCGTTTCCTTGGTCGTCTACGACTACAGTTGAACCTGGATTGACGGCTGCTACTTTAGCTGCAATTGCATCTTTCTCATCTTTTGTTAATGAGTCTGGATTTGCAACTTTTGTCTTAGAGGCTGGTTTAACAATGTCATTTCCTGCTTTTGGTGCTTTTTCCGCATCTGCATTCTTCGTTAAGTCTGCCGCTGGAATGACCGCTGTCTTACCATTTACTGTTACTGTTGCGTTGCCTTGGTCGTCCACTACAACTTCAGCACCTGGGTTGACTGCTGCTACTTTAGCTGCAATTGCTTCTTTCTCTTTTGGAGTTAGAGCATTCGGATTTGCTACTACAGTTTTATCTGCTGGTTTAACTACGTCGTTTCCTGCGTTTGGTTTAGCTGCGTCTGCTGCTGATTTAGTTAAGTCTGATGCTGGGATTACAACTGGTTTTCCATCTTTAGGTGTAACTGTTGCATTTCCTTGGTCGTCTACTACTACAGTCGCATCTGGATTTACTGCTTTAACTTTAGCAACAATTGCATCTTTTTCGTCTTTTGTTAACGATTCTGGATTTGCTACTACAGTCTTATCGGCTGGTTTAACTACGTCGTTTCCTGCGTTTGGCTCTTTAGCTGAATCTGCTGTCTTAGTTAAATCTTTCGCTGGAATTACTGCTACTTTACCATCTTTAGTTGTTACTGTTGCGTTGCCTTGGTCATCTACAACTACAGTTGCTCCTGGATTTACAGCTTTAACTTTGTCTTCGATTGCTTTCTTAGATGCTTCTAAGTCATTTGGATCCAAGACTGTCTTATCTGCTGGTGTGTTTACATCGTTTCCTGCATTTGGCTTAGCTGCTTCTTCTGCTGTTTTCACTAAATCTTTCGCTGGGATAACCACTGTCTTACCATCTTTAGTTGTTACAGTTGCATTTCCTTGGTCATCAACAACTACAGTTTTAGCTTCTGGATTCACTTCTGCAACTTTAGCTGCGATTGCATCTTGCTCATCTTTTGTTAATGATTCTGGATTTTCTACAACTGTCTTGTCAGCTGGTTTAACTACATCGTTTCCTGCATTTGGTTCTTTAGCTGAATCTGCTGTCTTAGTTAATGCCGCCGCTGGAATGACCGCTGTCTTACCATTCACTGTTACTGTTGCGTTTCCTTTGTCGTCTACTGCTACAGTTGCACCAGGGTTAACTGCTGCTACTTTAGCCGCAATTGCTTTCTTCTCATCATCAGTTAATGAGTTTGGATCTGCTACTACAGTCTTATCTGCTGGTGTATTGACATTGTTTCCTGCATTTGGTTTCGCTGCTTCTTCTGGAGTTTTCACTAAATCATCCGCTGGAATTGTTGCAACTTCTCCATCTTTAGTTGTTACCGTTGCATTTCCTTTATCGTCAAATGCCACCTTAGCTTCTGGATTTACTGCTTTGATTGCTTCTGTAATCTTAGCTTTATCTTCGTTTGATAAATGATCTGGATCGCTTACAACTACTTTGTCAGCTGGTGTGTTAACTTTGTTTCCTGCATTTGGTTGTTTAGCTTCTTCTTGACTTGTTACTAAATCTGCCGCTGGAATTGTTGCTGTTTCCGTATTACCATCTTTATCTTCTATAGTTACCGTTGCATTTCCTTTATCATCTACGAAGATCGCTTTTGCATCTGGATTAACTTCTTTAATCTTAGCTTCAATCGCTTTTTTCTCTTCTTGAGATAATGGTTTAGTTGGATCTGCTACTACTACTTTATCCGCTGGTTTGTTAATGTTGTTTCCAGCTTTTGCATTTTTAGCTTCTTCTGCTGTTTTCACTAAATCTTTTGCTGGAATTACAAAGCTTCTACCATCTTCTGTAGTTATCGTTGCATTTCCATTGTCATCAACAACCACCGTTGAACCTGGGTTCACTTCCTCAACAGCTTTCTTAATAGCTTCTTTATCCAAGTTAGCTGGATCTGTTACTAACACTTTGTCAACAGGTTTCTTAATTAAATCTTGTTTCTCAGGTTTTAATAGATCTGCTTTTGGTTTCGCTAAGGCTTCTACAGGGATTGTTGCGATGTCTCCATTTGCATTCTTAACAGTCGCATTTCCTTTTGCGTCAAATACTACTGTTGCTCCTGGGTTAACTTCTAAGATGTTTTTCTCAATTTCTTGAATATCTTCCGCTGTTAAATTATCTCTGTCTTTCACTAGCACTCTGTCTGCTGGTGAATTGATTTTATTTCCTGCATTCACTTTAGCTTTATCAGCATCAGTCTTCGTTAAATCTTTCACTGGAATTGTTGCAGTTTTACCTTCTGGTGTTGTTACTGTCGCATTTCCATTTTCATCTACGAATACTGTTGAACCTGGATTTACTCGTTGAACCTTAGCAGCAATTTTGGCTTTAACATCATCCGTGATTTGTCCATCTTTAACGAACACTCCGTCTGCTGGTTTGTTGATTACATTACCTGCTTTTGGATCGCTTAATACTTCATCATCAGTTTTCACTAAATCATCCGCTGCGATTACAGCTGTCTTACCATCTTTAGTTGTTACTGTCGCATTTCCTTTTTCATCCACGAATACTGTTGCATCTGGGTTAACTTCTGCAACTTTAGCTTTAATAGCTTTACGGTCTTCATCAGTTAATGCATCTTTATTAGCAACTACTGTTTGATCGATAGGTTTCTTAACTGGGTTTTGTTTAGCTGGATCCAATAGATCTTTTTCAGCATTTGATTTCACTAAGGCACTTACAGGAATTGTCGCTGTAGACGATGTAGTACCGTCTTCATTTGGTACTGTTACTGTTGCGTTTCCTGCTTCGTCAAATACAACTTTAGTTCCTTCAGGGTTTACCTCTTGAATCGCTGCAGTAATCTTAGCTTTTTCAGCATCAGTTAATTCAGCTGGATTTGCTACTACTGTTCTTTCTGCTGGAGTATTTACTTCGTTTCCTGCTTTTGCAGACTCTTTAGCCGTCGGATCTTTCAATAAATCATCTACAGAAATCGTTGCTGTATTTCCTTCTGGAGTCGTTACTGTTGCGTTTCCTTGGTCATCAACAAAGACAGTCGCACCTGGGTTTACTGCTTCAACCGCTTTTTGGATTTTAGCTTTAACTTCATCTTTATTCGGTCCAACTAAATCTGCCACCGCTGCCGCTACTTTATCCGCTGGCTTGTTGATGTTGTTTCCTGCTTTTGCACCATCAACTTCTTGTGGAGATTTCACTAAGTCTTCTTTGGCGATTACTACAGTTTTTCCTTCTGGAGTTGTTACTGTTGCATTTCCTTCGTCATCAACTACGATAGTTGTCTTCGGATCTCTATTTACCTTAGCGATTTCTTTCTTAATAGCTTCTTTTTCTGCTGGAGTTAATTTACCTGCTTTCTTAACAAGTGTTTTGTCTGCTGGTTTCTTAACTTCATCTTGTTTGTCTGGGTTCCTTAAGTCAGCTGCATCTTTTGCTAAATCAGCTGCTGGAATTGTTGCTACAGCTCCATCTTTCGTTGTTACTGTTGCGTTCCCTTCTGTATCGAATGCTACTGTTGCACCTGGGTTAACTTTAAGAATTTCTGCTTTGATCTTATCTTCATCAGCCTTGATATTAGCAGGATCTGTTACAACCACTTTCGTTGCTGGAGTGTTTACTTTGTTTCCTGCATTTGGTTGAGTTGTATCTTTGATAAGATCTTCAACAGGGATTGTCGCTGTTTTACCATCTGGAGTTGTTACAGTCACATTTCCTTGGTCGTCTACGAATACTTTTGAACCTTCTGGGTTCACTGCTTTTACAGCCGCTTTGATTTTAGCTTTAACGTCTGCTTTCTTCGCATCATCAGCTAAATCAGCTTTTGTTGCTGCTACTTTATCTGCTGGTTTGTTGACGTTGTTTCCTGCTTTTTCATCTTTAGCTTCTTCTGGAGATTTCACTAAGTCAGTTACTGGAATTGTTGCTGTTTGACCGTCTGGTGTAACTACTGTTGCATTTCCTTTTGCATCAACTACTACTGTTGCATCTGGGTTTACTGCTTGAACTTTAGCCTTGATTGCTGCGATATTTTCAGGAGTTAAGGCATCTTTAGCAGCAACTACTTTGTCTACTGGTTTGTTGATGTTATTTCCTGCTTTAGCAGTTTCTTTGTCAGCTTCTTTCTTCACTAAGTCAGCTTTTGGAATCACTACAGTTTTACCTTCTGGTGTTGTTACTGTTGCGTTTCCTTTGTCATCAACTACTACAGTAGAATCTGGATTTACTGCTTCTACAGCTGCTTTAATAGCATCTTTAGCGGCACTTAAATCTGCATTTGGATCATCTACTAAAGCTGGATCCACTACTACTTTGTCTGCTGGTTTGTTGACAGCATCTTGTTTCGCTGGGTCAGCTAAGTCAGCTTTAGCTTTTACTAAATCGCTCGCTGGGATTGTTGCCACAGCTCCGTCTTTCGTTGTTACTGTTGCATTTCCTTTTTCATCTACAACAACTGTTGCATCTGGATTTACTGCTTGAATTTTAGCTTTAATAGCGTCTGTAACTTCTTGTGGTAATGGTGCATCTGTACTGTCCACCACTACTCTATCAGCTGGAGTGTTTACTTGGTTTCCACCGTTAACATTCTCTTTATCCGCATCTGATTTGACTAAATCTGCCACTGGAATTGTTGCAGTTTTACCATCTTTAGTTGTTACAGTCGCATTTCCTTGGTCATCGACTACTACTGTAGCATCTGGGTTCACTGCTTCAACTGCTGCTTTAATTCTAGCAAGTTCAGGGTCTGTTAATTGCTTACTGTTATCAACACGTACTCTGTCAGCTGGGTTGTTGATGTTGTTACCAGCTTTGGCAGTTGATGTTTCATTAGGTTTTTTAATTAAATCATCTGCGTCAATAACTGCTGTTTTACCTTCTGGTGTTGTTACAACTGCGTTTCCTTGGTCGTCAACTACTACAACTGCACCTGGATTTACAGCTTCAACTTTTGCTTTAATTTCAGCTTTTACTTTATCAAGTTTTTCTTTATTTGCTTCACCTTGTAATGCTGCAATATCTTCTACAACTGTTTGAGCATTCGGTTTATTGATGTCATCGCCACCGTTTGCTTTCTTAGCATCTTCTTCTGTCTTGAATAAGTCACCTGCTGGAATTGTCGCAATTGTTCCGTCTTTAAGAACTACTGTTGCATTTCCTTCATCGTCATATTTAACCTTAGCATCTTCACCATTCAATTTTTTCAGTTTTTCAGTTGCTTTTGCTTGAAGATCTGCATTTGTTGCATCTCCAACCAACTTATCTGCTGGCTTACGAACTCCTGCATTACCTGAATCAGGATTTGCTGCATCAGCTAATGTACGTACTAATTCTGATGCTGGGAATCCTGCTGTATTTCCTTCTGGTGTTGAAACAGTTACTGTTCCGTTATCATCAATTGTCACAACAGCATTAGGGTTTACTTCACGAACAGCTTTTTTGATGTTTTCTTTATCTGCATCTGTCAAACTTTCAGGATTTTCAACAATCACTTTATCCGTTGGACGGTTGATGTTGTTACCACCACCTGCAGTATCTAAAGCATTTACATCTTTTGTTAAATCTTCTTGTTTTAATGGTTCGGCTACTGTTTTTCCTGGTAAGGTTACTAAGGCACTTCCATCAGGACTTACTACTACTTTTGTTCCTGGAGGGTTTACCGCTTCAATCGCTTTTTTAAGTTCTGCTTGTTCTTTATCGTCTAAAGCTGTTGGATTTTTAGCAATTACCTTGTTCGCTGGTAAACGAGCAGAGTTGATGGCTTTAATCGCTGCTTCTGCTGATTTCTTAGCTTTATCAACATCGGCATTTTTCTTAGCACCATCGATTGCCTCTTCCGAAGCTTTCTTAACAGCATCTACCTCATCTTGAAGTTTCTTCTTAGCTTCTGGTGACAATGCTCCATCTTGCTCAATCTCTTGCTTTTTAGCAGCGGCTGTAGTTTCTACCGCTGTTTTAGCTTCTGGTTTTTTAGCCGCAGGTTTGGTAACACCCTCTACCTGTGTTTTTCCAGTGTCGCCAGCTGTATTGATTTCGCCTTGCTCTTGTTCAGCTGCTTCAGGCGTTTCTGCATTATCATTTTTCGCCTTAATTTCAGCTTTCTTAGCATCAGCAAATTTTTTAGCTTCTGCCTTTGCTTCTGCCTTTTCTTCCTCTGTTAGGTCAGTGCGGGCATCCATTTCTGCTTCTTTAGCTTTTAATGCTTCATCGATTTTGTCTAATGCTGCTTGTTTACCGATTGGGTTGATTTTAGCAACTTCTTTGGTTCCTTCAGCTTGTTTTTCATTTACAGTAGTTTGAGCTGCTATTGCCGCAGCTGCTGTTTCTGCTGTTGCTGGTTGTTTTTCGATTTCAGCAAGGGCTACTGCTGCCTTGTCTTCAGCATCTTTTTTAGCTTTTTCCTTCTCGGCTTGTGTTAAGCTATCATTGTTCTCAATAGCCTCCTTCTTAGCTTCCAAAGTCTTAGCGATTTCTTCTTTAGCTTTTTCTTTACCGATTGGATTTACTTTCGCTACAGCACCAGTACCTTCATCTTTACCTGCAGTTACATCTGTTGCATTTGTAGCATCAGCGATTTTTTCTAATGCTGCTGCTTTATCTTTTTCTACATCAGCAATAGCTTTATCTTGCTCAGCTTTTGATAAGTTATCATTACCTTTAATAGTTGCAATTTTCGCATCTGCTTGGTTAGTTACTTCCTCGATTGCTGGTTGTTTATCTAATTTCACAACTTTATCGACAGGAATGGTGTCTTTAGAACCATCTTTATAAGTTACTTCTAAGTTTTCTCCTTTTTGAACAACAGTATCCACTACTTTTGCAGCATCAGCTTTTTCTACTGCTGTTCCTTTTTTAGCTTCTAAGTTCTTATCTTCATTTTTCTTAGAGTATTCTAAAGGAATGTTTTCCTTAATCTTATCTAATTCAGCCTTTGGAATATTAGTGATATCTGTTACTACTGTCTTATCAGCATCAGCTAATTCTCTAATGTCATATTTCTTTGTTTGAGATTTTAATACGATGCTGAATGAACCTGGGTCAGTTGCATATGAAGAACCTTTAGCAACATTATGGATTTCTTTACCATCTGTATCTATCGCAGTTGCATAACGAGTTACTAGACGATATTCATCATTATCCCCTTTAGGGAATTTATTCTTATCAAGTCCCGCTGTATCTTTAGTTACTTTACCACCAATTTTCACAATTGCAGGATTTTCAGCTGTTGCTTCTGTTTCTGCAGTAATTGGCGTTAAAGTCATATCATATTCGTTATCCAAAACATTTGGATTAGCTGCAGTAGGACTTAAAGGTTGATTTCCACCTCTGTTAACTGTTGCAGATTTAATCTTACCTAAATCATCTGTATATTTAATGTCGATATCGATATCTTCATTAGCATAAATATAGATATCTTTTTTACCGTCTACAGAATAAGGGATTGTTACTTCTGGAGCATTGTTCGTACGTGCAAAATCAGTCAATGGTCTAGTGTCTGTTGAACCATCTTTATAGGTTACAACTACATTGTTATCAACTTTTTTAATGCTTGCAATACGGTCTGCTTGATTTTCTACAGCTTAACCTTTTTTATCAGCCAGACGAGCATCGATGTTATTTTTAGAGTATTCAATCTTAATCTTATCTTTGATTTTATTAAATTCTGCTTCACTCACATCTGACGCGTCATCCACTGCTACTTTATCAGCTTCTGCTGGTGTTTGAATGTCATACTTTTGAGTTTGTGGTTTCAATACAACTTCAAATGCTCCTGGGTCTGTTTGGAACGAATTACCTCGAGCAGTATTTTTAATTATTGCATTATCTAAGTCAGCCGCTGTTGCATATCGCTTACCTAACACTAAACCTTTAGTTCTGGCTGTTTCTAATTGTTTATTTGTTAGCTTACCTCCAGGCATTCCTGAATAACTAATAATTGCCGGTGAATCTTCTGTTGCTGTTGTTTCAGCATCAATAAAGTTCGCAGTGTATCCCCACTCAACATCTACTTTATTTTCTTCACCTTCTACTTTATTAAATGCATTATTCCCGCCTTGAACTACTGCAGCACTCTTGATCTTACCTGAGTCATCTTTGAATTTAATATCAAATGAATTTTCTTCTCCTCCATAAACATAAACCTGCTTTGTTGCAGCATCAGAGAATGGAATTTCGACTGTTGGTGCGTTATTGGTACGTGCCACATCAGAAATTGAAGCTGTGTCTGTTGAATCATCGTTATAGGTTACAGTGATAGTTTGTCCATTTACGTCAATACTTTTCACTACAGAAGCTTGATTATCTAAATCTTGACCTTTTTTAGATTCAAATCTAGCATCTTGGCTTGTTTTAGAATATCCAATTTTGATTTGGTCTTTAATTTTCTGAATATCAGTTTCCGTTAAGTTGTTAATATCTGAAACAGCAATTTTATTCGCATTGTTTTCTGGTTGTTGGATGTTGTATTTATATGTTTGAGGTTTAACGACAACATAAAGAGCGCCTGGTTTGTCATCTCTTTCATCTATCGCTCTTAAACCATTCCCTGCTTTATCTGTCGCCTTAACATAACGCCAACCTAGATTTAATCCTGTAGTTCTAGCATCTTCTAATTGTTTTTGATTTAATGTACCACCAGGAAGACCTGTATAATGAATAACAGCTGGATTAGACTCACTCGCTGGAGTTTCTGTTGAAAAGACATTTGCTTTATAACCAAATTCCACGTCAAGTATATCTGTTTCACCTGAAACAGCAGTAAATGGCTGATTACCTCCTCGTACAATAGTGGCATTTGCAACAACTCCAGAATTATCTTTGATTTTTATATCAAACCCTTCTGATTCTCCACCATATACATATACATTCCTACCCTCGGAATATGGTATTTCTGCCACTGGACCTTCCGTATCAGTCGCTTCTGTTCTAAACGGATTATCTTTACTAATCTCTTTCTCATTACGTGGGTCGTTTGAACCTGTGTTTTCGATTGCGTTAGATTCTGATTTTTTCTCAGTGTTTTCGGCTTTTTTACCTACAGTTGGTTGTCCGTTAGTAGTGTCTACTTTCGGAGCGTCTTTTGAATCTTTTGCTTTGTTTTTTAACCCTGAACTAACAAACGTCACTAGTTTCTGATAAGCCTTTGTCAATTCATCTTGACTAGTTGCAGAAGCGAGTGTAGACTCAGCAGAAGCCAATTCACCATTCAAAAGAGCAAGGCTCTCCTCTGTTTTATTAGCATACTTACCTGCAGAAAGTTTTGATTTAACTTCTGAAATGTAGTTTTCAAGTTGCTTTTTGTCCAAAGCTGGAGTTGTTACTTCTGCTGCAGCTGGTTTTGTTGGTTCTTCTACAACTGGTTGTGCTGCTGGAACGCTTTCTGCTGGAGTTGATGGGGCATCAAGGGCTGGCGCTAGAGCTTCTACATCTGGTGTATCTTGTTTACTTAGCTCATTAGCTGATACAGCTCCATTTCCCAAGAACATGAACAGGGCAGCAACTGCTACGCTGGCTGCTCCAAAACTATATTTACGGATTGAGTAACGTGTGACCTTTTCACGGTGCAAGCGTTCAACACGACTCATAGGCGATTTCTTCTCCACTTATTGTGTTCTCCTTAAAAATATTTTTTTATCTCCATATCTACATGCAAAGATTCCTCGCCATGGACGAGGTTTTGCATATGATACTTTACTTCTTCATTGTACATGATAAGTGATATATATGCAAACTAAATGCTCATCAAATTTACTAAAAAAAAAAAACATTTTCAGACAATTTTCACAATTTGTTCGTTTTTATAACCAAAATTATGAATTTTTTAACTTTAAAATCAGGAAAATATTTTGGTTTTCTGCATGTTATTATATTGTGTTAAAACCTGAAATTCGGAAATGAATTTGGATAAAATCTTTTTATTTTGAAAAGCAGATAACTTTGATACCTAAAAGGAACTATTCTACTATTTTTAAACAAAACATTCGTAAAATAAATATACAAAAATTTTTAGGTTTTTAGCTTTTTTTCTTCCAAAAAAGAGAACCTATCAGTTAAATGCCCAGATTCTCTAATAGCTTTCTAGCAGAGCCCAACAGAACCAGACCCTATCTCTCATATGCACTATTCTCTTAAAATTCAAAGGCAAAATACGCCAGAGTCGCCTCACCGTAGAAATATGACTGACTTCCACATCCTAATTACGACCTAAAAGTGTTAGCATTCTCTGGCTGGTCTGCCTGTTGCAACTAACAACTAAAGCTAAAATAAAACATGCTACCTCATTTTGGCAACATGTCATCTGTTCCTATTTACAGCAATGCCTCAAACTCAGCGACGGTTATCCCCAATTGCTGACTGGCTACCTCAGAAGTCAGAAGACCTTGACGGACTAAATTTAGTAGCATGGACAAACTTCCCTCAACTTTCCCGCGCTCTAAACCTTGTTCAATACCTTCTGCTCGACCACGTTCAAGACCACGTTCCAACCCCAGTTCAATACCTTCCGCCCTAGCTGTTTCCAAGGCATAGTCATGCGCTAGTAAAGCTTGTTCTTCTCGCATACGTAGTTGACTAAACATTTTTCTGTCCTCCTCGGACCAGCTCTTGTAGTCCAGCAGTTGGTCTGCCTGGCTGATGGCTCGCTCGGGTTCCTGAGTAAAGGGTTTATTCCCGAAAAACTCCAACCAGGGCTTGCGAACCTCATCTTTGCTGGTTTCTCTGTATTTTTTTAATTCCAAGAATGCCATCTTGACTAGATGGTTTTCCTGTCCGTTATTTGTGATAGTTAAGACCTCACCTGTCGTATCCTCTCGCATACTAAAGCTATGAAAAGCTAAGTCATCTGAAAAGTAATTGCTGTCCACGATTGCGATAGCGTATACTGGTGCGATGTGTTTATAGCTCTGGTGAGTATCACCTTCGCGTTGGCGAATTTTTTCAAGGTTTTGATTGACCTGACTGCACAGGTAAGCCCATAAACGATTAATGAAAAAATTCTGATGATGTACTTGTATTTCAATAATTACTTGCGTTCCATTATCCAACTCCGCCAAGACATCTATACTAGTGTAAAAATCCTGAGCTGAGTAAGGTAGGGAAGGCAAGACATGAATATTACTTCCCTCCAAAATGGTCACATTTTTTGCTGGTAAATCCAGCATATCGCGAATAAATTGACAAGTGATTTCTGGGTTACTAAAAATCTTCTTAGCAACCAAGTCGTTGGTTGGGCTAATGCCCGGATGTCTTAGAATCATCCTTTTCCTCCTTTTATTATACCACAGTTTTAAATCTAGGTTTGCTAGATTTACTGCTACTATCTATTTATTCGGAAAAGAAATGAATTATAAAGATATTTTATCTCGTTTCAACTAAAATATGAGCTTGATCCATCAGTTGTCCATCAACAGTCAGATTTAGATAAAAATCTAAAGTCTTATCAGCAGCAAAATACAGGGTTGGTATGCTCAAGTCTTTTTTGCTTTCCCCTGCTTGGAATTGAAGGACTTGAATCTCATCCTGATAGGCGACACCATGGACACCTGTCCCCGGTTGAATCGAAATCTTAGCCTCCAAAGGAGTGTCACTTTCGCTACGTTCAACCCTAAAATGAAGAGTCTCTCCCTTTGCTACAGCTAGACTTTTTTCTACAAATGCTAGTCCCTGAACAACTTCTTTTTGTGATAAGCTAGGAGTTTTATAGAGGGAAATCTTGGTCAATACAGGCATAGATTGTGCCTCGGTAATTATCACGCGCACCTTCTGTGCCTCTACTAGCGGACCTCGCAAGAGACGCTTATGACCAACGGTAAAGCCCATGCCAAATTCTTGCCAGACACCATCCACCTCTACTTGCACATGAAAAGCAGCGATTCGTTGCCCCAGCTTCAAATCTTCTCTTAACTCAAGCACATCGAAAGTTTTAGGCGCCCCTAAGTCTAGTTCTAGCTGGATGGGCAAGTCTGCAGCGCTTGCCCAAGAGCTAGTTTCAAGGCCGTCTGTCAAATGGCGACAAGCAAAGTCTGCGGAAAGAGCAGGACCAGATACCTCAGCTCCCAGAGCCAAATCTTCTTTATAGAGCTCATTGCGATAGGCCGCAAATTCATAGAGGCGTTCAATATCCTTTGCATCAAATAGCCCAGCTTGATTCGGCGGAATATTAAGCAAGAGTGGAGTTCCCCGACCCACCGAGTGAAAGTAGATTTCGATCAACTCCTCAAGTGACTTAGGATCCTGCTCTTCATGGTAAAACCAACCCGGCCGGATGGAAACATCTGCCTCACCGATTGAAAAAATAGTGCCTGAAGAATCTCCATGCTGAAGATAATCCAGCTCTGCTTCTGTTCCTAGTTTGTCAGGATTCACCTTTTGCCACAGTGGATCACCTGCATACCCTCGTTCATTGCCAATCCAGCGGATACTAGTGCCTTCTGTTGAAAAAATTAAGCAATCTCCCTGCAGTTCACGAATGGTTTCAAACCATTTTTCAAATTCATAATTGACCTTTTGAGCGCCCTCTCCTCTGGCACCATCCATCCAGACCTCAGCAAATTTCCCTCCATTTCCATAGACAGGATTTGATAAAATCTCCTTCAGCTGTGCCAGATAATAGGCATTATAGTCCGCTTCTCGGTCCACATGATAGAGGGGACTATGGGCATCCCAGGGTGATAGGTAGACCCCCATATCCATATCAAACTCTGTGGCAGCTTGGGATACTTCAAGGAGCAAGTCCCCCTCTCCATTCCTCCAAGGACTGGCCTTGACCGAATAATCTGTGTGAGCTGTCGGATAGAGGACAAAGCCGTCGTGGTGCTTGACCACCAAAATCAACTTTTTAAAGCCCATTTCCTTGAGCACACGAACCCACTCACGCGCATCTAACCTTGTCGGGTTAAAGCGTTCAGGATTCTCCTGACCTGTCCCCCATTCCTGGTCATAAAAGGTATTGGGTCCAAAATGGATAAAGGCTGCTAGTTCATCCTCTAAATAAGCTAGCTGGGCCTGACTAGGCAAGGGGCCATGCGGTTTTATTTCTCTTACCATATTACTTCCTATCTACATTTTTCTTTACTTTTTTGGCATGTACTTGCAATTCTGTTAACGCTAGGGGACTGGTCAAGCCTTCAAATCGAAGACGAAGGGCATAGGATTCCACCTTGTCAAATTCAAAACGAAGCCCTTCAGCCTTGTCGCTTGAAACTTTTCGGATAGCTGATACAGGGTGCCAATTCTCCTCTTGTTTGAGCAGAGAATCCTTATCCAAATGGTTGGGGGTCCGAGGCAGGGCAGGCTCATTCCCTACATAATAATCAATAAAAGTAGGCTCCATCGCCACGTATTCTTGATTCTCAACATAATACAAGGTCACATTATCCACAAATCGCGGTTTTAAAATCCCTGCATCTCCAAAAAGAATGCCCACGCTAGCTTGCTCTGACTTGGCAATCCAAGTATTGGCTGTCGATTTCTTCCGAGCAATGACCTTGTCATTGAGGTAAGAGGCTGGGTGATTCGGCTCTGAGTGAGAAGCAAAGACCAGAGGCAGGTTAGACCCTGTCCACTGATTGGAAATAACTTCCCCATCTACACTGGCACCTGTCACATGAATGGTGACTGTTGCTGGCAACTCACAGCCCGCTACCTGCCCTGTGAGCATACATTTTCCTACCTGAGCATAGACTTGAGGATCGAGTTCATCCCAAGTCACCTTGGCCGTATCTCGTCTGCCATCTGATAAGACTAGCTTAACTCGATCTGGTAAGTGTGGAGCTTCCTTGATAAGTGTCCAAACCCTTTCAGGCTCAATAGCGCAAATCCCTTGGACACAAACCTGAGCAGAAGCCTTTAAATCCAGCCCTTCCAGCTGGCCAGATACCGTAAACTCATGAAATCTTGCCAAATCTTCTTCAGGAATCTCCTCCCAAACAACCTTGACTCGTTTTGCACCGCCTGACTCATAGTCTACCAAGACTGAAGATGGTAGCTGTGGATAAGTCCCCTTATCTGTATACAAGCGAAGTGGTCGCACAGAAACTGCCTGCTCTAGTGAGGTATTTTCTGCAACCTGCAAATGAGTTTGATAGGTTTTCCCTTGATAAAAGGCGCGAATAGCCAAGTCTCCTGCAGACAAGCAATGAAGCACTCCCTGCTTGATAATAGCGTGGGCACTACCACTCGTCTCCCAAATCACTTCACTATTCCCCACCTTGTTCACAGGGTTATCCACAGTTTGTGGATAAAGTCCAATGGCTAGGGAATCCCCTTCTTGCAATCCTGCCTGCTTGTCCACTCGAATCTCAAATAAGCTCTGATTTTTCACTGGCTGACAATCAAAAGCCTCCCCCACTAAGAGATCAAAACTTGCTGGCTCTAACCCTCTAGCACTGGCTTTTACTCTCACTTGGCCTACCTGTTCCAAGCTCTGAACTAAGAGGACACCTCTGCCATGAAAGGCTTTCCGCTTAAAACGACCATTTTTCTGAGCCTGATAACGTTCACGACTGGCCTGCCTGCCATTATCCACACCCACAATGCGAGCAGGACCTTCAATTTCAAAATGAAGCTGATTGGAAGCAGTCGGCACCCAATTTCCAGCTTGGTCCAATACATCAAAATAAAGATAGAGGAGATCTTGCCCATCTGGCTCCAGTTGTGTTTTCTCGGCATGTAACCCGATTTTTGCTGGCTTACCTGTAGTCACCACCCTATCTTCTGCCACAAGCTGACCTTGACAGTCATAGGCCACAGCACGCAATTCTCCCGGTTGATAAGCCAAAGGCCATTCAAGATAGAGTTGATCAGAACCTTGTCCCTCTTGGTATGTTCTACCGTCTGAAGTCCATTTTTCCTGAAAGGTTTTCCTGCCTTGAGATTTTCCATTGAGAAATAGCTCTACTGAACCAGCATTTGAATACACTCGAACAGGGATATCCCCATACTTATCCACAACTTGTTGATAACTCTTGTGAATTTCCCAATTCCAGTGGGGCAGGATATGAACCATGGGATGCTGATTTACGTCCACCCACTGACTTTGATAGAGATAATAATCATTTTTAGGAATCCCTGCTGTGTCCACAAGCCCAAAATAGGAACTCTTTACAGGCGTGTCATTTTGATTGTGCCAAGGAGTCGGCTCACCGATATAGTCCACTCCTGTCCAGATAAACTGACCCGCATAGTCTAGCCGATTTCTATCTGCTATCCAAGAAGCCGTCGCTGTCTTCCCCCAAGGAACTCGATCATTGCCATAGTCCGACTGTTCAAAATTCCGCACGCGACGATTATCCCCAACCCATTCCTTAGCTGGGCGAAAATAGCTGTCACGCGTCCTTGTAGCTGATGAAGTTTCAGACCCGTAAAGTCGCCACTTGGGATGTCTTTTACGAATCACGTCAATATTATCTTCCGAGTAATTTAAGCCCACCACATCCAGCAAATTGGCTATCTTTTCATGACCTCCAGAACCATCGCCAAAGCGGAATTGATCCATTCCCATGGTCACAAAACGGCTATCATCCACTTCCTTGACCCTTTCTAGCAAGCGTTTGATCGTCTTCAATGAATAAGCATCTCCATTTGCTTCACTAACTTCATTTCCTAAGGACCACATAAAAATCGCTGGATTGTTCTTGCCACGCTCAATCATGGTGCGCAAATCGTAATCTGACCAGAAATCGCCTGCCTTCGCTTCTGGATGAGTCGCTTCTTTCTCAAAAAAGCGACCATAGTCATATTCTTTCTTGCCTCCATACCAGGTATCAAAGGCTTCTTCTTGGATGAGTAAGCCCATTCTGGCAGCCACATCCAGCAAAATGCTACTGGCTGGATTATGTGTGATTCGAATAGCATTGACGCCCATTTCCTTCATCTGGCGCAAGCGTCTCTCGGCAGCTGACCTGTTTTCCACAGCTCCCAGCGCTCCGTAGTCATGGTGCAGACAAACCCCATGAATCTTCAACCAGCGACCATTTAGAAAGAATCCCTTATTCGCTTGCCAATCCATATAGCGGTAACCAAAGGTCTCCTCTTCTTCATCAACCAAAATGCCATTTTTATAAAGGCGAGTCTTCAACTGATAGAGATGAGGATGGTCAATATCCCAAAGCAAAGGTTGGAAAATTGATATGGCTTGTTGGAAAGAATATTTGTCCCCAGACTCAATCACTAGAGAGTCTGTCGCCTGCCAGTCTGACAGCTGTTGTCCATCATACCAGATACTCTGTTCTAAATATACCGACACAGACTGAGGCCCATCATTTGAAACTTTACTTTCAAGCTGAGTTTCCACCCATCCATCTCTTTGCTCCTTGAGCTTGGGACTTTCTATCTTAATCCCATATAAATCCAGATGCACCAAATCTCTAATCAATAATTTTACTTCTCGGTAAACACCACTGCCCGAATACCAACGACTGCTAGGTTGCTTATTTTCCACAAAAACCGCAAGCTGGTTGGCTGTCCCATCGTTTCTTAGATAAGAGGTGATATCATAAGAAAAGGGTGTATAGCCATTGGGATAATAGCCCAGCACTTGCCCGTTAATATAGACTTGGGCATTCATGTAAACCCCGTCAAACAACAAACGCACCGATACAAGACTGGCATCTTCTTCCAAGTAAAACTGCGTCCGGTACCAAGCCTGACCCCCGTTTAACTGACCACCCTCATTTTGCGCTGGCGAATACTGGTCAAAATCATTGTAAATACTCCAGTCATGTGGCACTTGAATGGTCTGCCAATTTTCCCTCTGAAAATCCGGTGCCAAGGCTTCTTCTTTCCCCACCTCTTGGCTAAAAAACCAGTGATTTCGTAAAACTTCTTCTCTTCTCATACAAGCATTCCTCTTTAAACGACTCGATTTACTTGACTATAGCACAAAACAAAAGCGCTTTCAAGACTTCCTCTATCACTCCCTAAATACTCAGAAAAGATTCTATAATTTGTGGAAAAGTCTGAAAATCACTCCATATTCAAGCAAACTAATAAAGTCAAACCTTACAAGAGCGCAAAAAAACACCTCTCTGAATGTTCATTCCAGAGAGATGTCCCTTTTGTCTTAACTATTGTAAATCGATTGTCTAAAGTCATCTGAATCTTTGAGATAAGCTTTATAAATCGCTTTTTTCAGTTTTTGAACGGGTGTTTCGATAAATTTAAACTTTTTAGCCGTTGTGTTTCCTGCTTTTATCTGGGCTAGTTCAGCTAAAACAGCTTTATTCATAAGCTCTTGTAATTTTTCTTTACTATCAATCACTTCTTCTTTTCCGTTGTAATTTATAGTAATTGGTTTTAACTTACCTAATTTCTCAACACGCTCAGTTATTTGCTCTTTTTTGAAAGCTGCGTAAGATTTTCCTAAAATGTTATCGAAAATATATTTATCAGATAGCGGTTTGCCTTCTTCTTCAGCTTGGTTTTTGTATTGATTTGACACATAAGGAACAAATCCTTCATAATAGCCCAAAGCTCCCATAAGTTCAAAAGCTTGTTTTCTAAAGGTGATATCCCCACTCATACCAGAGTCATTTTGACTAACACCATAAATGGTATCAAACATATCCACTAAATAATACCCATTAGCTTTTACATCACCTGTTGCATAAAATCCATTTATGATATAACGATTAACTAAAATATTATTGTCAATCAGACTATTGATATCCGATAGATCTCTCGCTTCATCTAGTGTAATTTCTGAGATTTTTTCACTGTTATGCGTAGCTTTAACCGCTTGGTTTGTATATGTTACGGGTGTTCTAGTCCCAGTTGAATTTATCGGAGTTATTTTCTTGAAGTATTTCGTCTTGTCTTCTGCTGAAAGTTGCTTTGTTGCTTCTGCCTCTAAATAATCTAAACTATATAACACATCAAAACTTCCATGCATATAAGATTTCAAATCTGCAGCTGTTTTGAATCTATCTGGTGTTTTGTTGTAGAAACCATTTTTATTAGTTTCATCATAAACAAAGTTTAAGTTGAAATATGTATCTGTCTCTGGTGTATAAGAGTTCTCGAAGATTCCTCGGGCATAAAACTCTGCCGCTGTACCATCTCGACGACCATGATTATTAAACAGTACTGTTCTGTCTAATAAATGCGTCATTTCGTGAGAGTAAGTCGCTGAACCTCTATCATCAAGAACTCTATCTATAAAGTAACGGACACCCACTCCATTGGCTTCTGCACCTACATTTTGCGATGGTGAATACAATCCTAGAGGTGTCATAAAGTCTTTAACCCCTTTATCCGCTGTTGATCCTGATTCTTTAGACCATGTTGTCGCTATTCCAGCAGACGTATTCGTCGTATATTTTTTCATCGTATCGACAATCACTCTATTTGTAATCAGTTTCGGACGATTTTCTTCTTTTGTAATTCGATATAGAGTATCGATATAATCAGCCTGTCTTGTCGCAGTTAATTCTATCAATTCTTTAACCTTATTAAGCTCTTCGGTATACTTAGCTTTATTGGTTTTCTCTAAAGAAGTATCCATATACGTTCCGATGTTTCCGTAGGTTACCGTCGCTATGTTAGTTATAGCATACACGCTTGGCTCTTTGATATTTACCAACCCTAATAATGTAGCTACATTTTGTTGTCTTCTACTTTCTATTTGACGATTTTCAGCTCCATATTTCTCAGGAGGGGTAGTTAATTTTGTATATAAGTCTACTTTTTCATCAGGTTTTTCTTTCGAAGCTTTTTCAACTACGATAGCTTTAGTCGCTTTCTTCAACCACGTATCGCCATCCATATTAGTGAATGTAGTTCTATTGTAATCTAGGAAATCTAATAGCGTTGGTTTATCTGTGATTTTTCCGAAGTATTTCTCAAATGTTTTTGGACTATTGGTTAATCTTAATTCATCATAACTCATAGACCCAAGGTGTGTTAACCAATCTAAAGCAGTAACCTCTTTCTTACCAAATGAGCTTGGATTATAAGCTAGAATATCACGGATATTGGTATCTCCAAAATCAATATTATAAAAACGATTGATATAGGATAACCCTAGTAATATTTTCTCTTTATTAGCTTCAATATCACCTTTTACTTTTTCTCTATTTTGTTGATTGTCACCTAAAATACTCAAGGTATGCGCCGCAACTTTTTTCAAACTAGCTTCTAAATCGGTTTTAGTCGCATCGAGTGTTTCTTTAATCGATAATTTTTCAAGATATTCTTTTCGTAGAATTTCTTTTACTTCTTCATCAGTTATCGCCGGATTAGTTTTTTTCAACTCACTGCGTTTTTTATAAAAATCACGCTCTATTTCTAAAGCAGGCGGAGTTAGTTGCGCTTTAAAGTTTTCATCTGTTAAGAAGTCTACAGACTTCATTTCTCTACTAGCTTCCATCACATCCACTGCATTTTCTAACTCGCTATTTTCTGGAAATAGATGTGGTTTGTCTTCTTTAGTACCAACCAAGATTACTTTTTGGCGCATAGCTTTAGTTACTTCAGTTTTCTCAGTTGGATTTGTTAATTCTCCTGTCTCCGGATTAACTTCATAAGTTTTAGTGACGGTTGTTTCCCCTTGCTCGCCTTCACTTTGAACCTCTTCTTTTCCTTTCGGAAGTTCAGGATCATCTTTTCTTTCCTCAGTAATATCAATAGGTGACACGATCTTTTCCACATTTCCAACTTTTACTACTTTGCCTTTAGCTGGAATATTTTCAGTTGTAGTTTCTTCTGAGATAGCTCCTGTTTCTTGATTTACTGTGTATTTTGTAGTTGATACTGTACGCCCTTTTTCACCTGGTGTTTCTACTTGTTGCACATTGTAACTTAAATCTGACGATGCTTTATAAATTGTCTTAAAAGGAATTTCTTGTGATTGAACTGTTGGTTTTGTTCCTACTGCCGTTATTTTCGCTTGCATTGCTTTGGCTACTTTTGTTGAAACTTCTGGATCAGTTAATTCTCCTGTCGTCGAATTTACTTTATAAACACTTATAGTCGTTGTTTCTTCATCTTGACCTTGTTCTCTAACTACTTTAACCCCTTTATCAAGTGACTCATCCGCGATAAACTGTTCACGTCTTTTGGTTGTTGATCTTGTTTCTTCTACATTTCCAACCTTAACAACTCTATCTACTGGATGTTTTTCTATTTTTGTTGAAGTGTTTTCTACTATTTTCCCAGTACTTTCATCAAAACTGTAAGAAGTAGTTGTCACTTCCTTACCGTTTTCGCCTGCTACTTCTACTTGTTGCTCTTTGTAATTTAAAGCTGGTGAAGCTTTATATGTTGTTTTATAGTCCAGTACTTTTTCTTTCGTTACTGAACTTGGGACAGTTGGTTGCTCTTGGGGAGCTAAGGGTTCAGGCTGAACAGCTGATTCTGGTTCGTTTCCTTGACTTGGCTTGACCTCTGGAGATGGAGGTGTTTGTTCTGCTTGTTTTTGGGTTTCTTGTGGGGCAGACTCACCAACATCTTTTACCCCCTCAACTGGATTCTCCAGCTGGTTCTCCTCACCCTTTTGTTCCGCAGGAGATTGATCTTCTTCGCCTCCTGATTCCACGGCTGGGCTTGCTGGTTCAGAATCTTTGGTCTCAGCAGTTTCTTTAGATGGTTGCTTAGACTCAGTACCTTGTGGGGCATGAGTTTGATTTTCCTCACCCCCTGATTCCACGGCTGAGCTTGCTGGATCTGGTTGTTTCGGCTCGGCTTCAGGTTTGTCAGGTGTTTGTTTCTCTCCTGGTGTTGCTTCTGTACCCGGCGTTTCTTCTGCTCCTGGTCTTGGTTGTCCTATTCCATCAGCTGGTTTTTTCTCTGTTTCATTCTCTACTATTGGAGTTTTTTCAGGTTGAACTGGTCTACTTTCCTCAGATTTGGGTTCAACTTCTTCCTTAGTCCCAACTGCAATCACCTTGTTCACCGGTTCTTTTGTGATTATATTTTCTATAACTTTGCTAGATTTTTCCCCATTAACGATAGTGACTTCCGTATAGATGGTGCGTTCACCAACAACACCTTCTTGAACAACTTTAGTTTGCCCTTTAGCTAAGGTTGCATCTTCTTGTTCTATCGTTTGGAAAGCAACCTCCTCTGTAGTGACTAGCAATTCTGGTTTCTCTACTGTGGCATTTAACACACCTTCCTCAGGACTTGTTTTATAATCACTATTATCTTCTGCTTTCGGTTGTTCTACTTGGGGATTTCCTGCAACTTCTTCCTTAGTCCCTATGGGCACAATTTCATCAGGAGCTTGTTTGCTTACAGGAACTTCAACAATTTTCTCAACTGCGTAGGATGGTTGAGGAGATTGCACAAGGTCTTCAGTCGAGCTAAAATGCGATGCAGTCTGTGGTACAATCTTCTTAGATTGAGGTTCTGCACTTTCCTCCTTTTGAGATAATGCTGGCAACTCTACCTTATCAACAGAAAGTTCCTTGTTACCACTATCTCTTACCAAATAATATCCCGTAAATTCATATCCTTGGACTCTTTCAGGGCTTGGTAGAAACTGACCTTCTACTCTCTTAACAAGGACTGGTTGCAATTCTACCAGATTTTCTAAAGCAGAGATGGATGCTCCCCAACCACCAACAGCAAAGACGCTCACAAGGAAGTAAGACGCTCCCTTTTTTCTCCTGATTAAAGTGAAGGAAAGCAATAATAATCCTGCTCCCATGATAAACATCCCATCATTAGAAAATAGACCTGTTTCTGGTAATCTTGTAGCCAATTTTCGATAGATAAAGTAGTATTCTTTTCCCTCTTTTACCTCAATTTTATTTTCTTCAAACCATTGCAACTCAGATTTCAGCTTTTCAGATAAATCCTGCTCATCCAAATAATGACTTGAAATTAGTGCTGAACTCGTTTCTGCAGCCTGTACGGGTTGAGCCCCCATACCAGCAAAAAATAAACTCGTTCCTAGCAAGACTGAACAAGCTCCTATTGCATATTTCCTCAAAGAAAAACGCTGCTTTCTCTCAAATTGAAATTCTTTCATCCCATCTCCCATCATTCATTATTACTGTATATTTAGTATATCAGAAATAGTCTGTATTCACAAATCTTTCTAGTTATTCCCTTATCATTCCAAGTTAAGGGCAACAATATACAATAATTTTTAGTTAAATGTATATCAATGTTCTTTGCTTTTCTTAACAAATGCAATACAAAAAGAACCTGTTGCCAAGCTCTTTAGTCTATTATTTCTTCTCAGCACGGAGGGCTGACAAGATTTGTGTACGGATATCATCTACACCATTTGGAGTATTTGGTAAAAAGATGGTTTGATTTCCTTTTGCAGCAAAGGTGTTCAAGGTATCCAAATACTGGTTGGTCAAGAGGATTGACATGATTTGTTCTTCTGTCATACCAACATTGGCTTCCTTGAGTTCTGTGATAGACTCTGCCAATCCATCCACAATCGCCTTACGTTGTTGGGCAATTCCCACACCATGAAGGCGATCCTTTTCTGCTTCGGCTTCAGCTGCAGTGACGATTTTAATCTTGTCTGCTTCCGCCAATTCTTGTGCTGCGACCCGCTTGCGTTGCGCCGCATTGATTTCATTCATGGATTGCTTAACTTCTGCATCAGGTTCGACCTTGGTAATCAAGGTTTTCACAATAATATAGCCGTAAGTGGTCATTTCTTCTGCTACTTGGTGTTGAACTTCAAGGGCAATCTCATCTTTTTTCTCAAACAATTCATCCAAGGTTAATTTTGGAACAGAAGAGCGAAGGGCGTCTTCGATATAAGATTTAATCTGAGATTCTGGACGCATGAGTTTATAGTAGGCATCTGTCACGCTCTGCTCATTGACACGGTACTGAGTCGCCACATTCATCATAACGAACACATTGTCCTTGGTCTTAGTCTCAACCACAATATCGCTTTGCAACAAGCGCAACTGAATGCGTGCTGCAATCGAGTCAATCCCAAAAGGCAAGCGAATGTGAATACCGCTATTGGCAACCTTTTGGTATTTCCCAAAGCGTTCAATAATCGCCACCGACTGCTGACGAACCACATAAACCGTACTCAGTGTGACTATCACCAATAGGAGCACACAAACAATCAGAAAAATCATGAAAAATATTGCCATGATGGAACCTCCACAAGTATTTTTCTAGTATTATAGCACATTTAAAGAAGGCTGTACCGTTTTTACTGCGATTTTTCCTGAAATGTCAATAATTAGAGGTGAATTGTCACATTGTCGTCAAATCTCTTGCTAAAACAACTCTTTATAAAAAGCAATCGTTTCTTCTAAGGTTGGCATAAATGGATTTCCTGGTGCGCAGGCATCAATCAAGGCGTTCTTAGAAAGGTATTCAAAGTCGAAATCTTTTTCTTCAATACCAAGTTCAGTCAATTTCTTAGGAATACCTACTGTCTCAGAAAGCTTCTCAATCTCAGCAATTGCATAATCGGCACATTCTTGATCTGATTTACCTTCTACATGAAGGCCCAAGGCTTTAGCAACATTGCGAAAAGCTTCTGGTACACGTTTAGCATTTTCACGTTCTATAACTGGTAGTAGCATGGCACAGCACACGCCATGAGGCAAGTTATATACTGCGCCGAGTTGGTGAGCCATTGAGTGAACATACCCCAGACCTGCATTGTTAAAACTCATACCACCAAGGAAGATGGCATTGACCATACCTTCACGCGCTTCAATATCGTGTCCATTTGCTACAGCGCGAGGAAGGTATTCCTTGATAAGTTCAATAGCACCAATAGACAGTTTCTTGGTCACATCATAAGCACCAGGTGTTACCAAAGCTTCAACTGCGTGGGTCAGAGCATCCATACCTGTCGCTGCAGTCAAAGCTTGAGGTTTTGAAATCATCAATTCAGGGTCATTGATAGAGATAAGAGCAAGGCTATTCTTGTCAACCATTACCATCTTAACCTTGCGTTCTTCATCGGTAATCACATAGTTAATGGTAATTTCTGCTGATGTACCTGCAGTAGTATTGATAGCTACAACAGGAAGGCCTTTTTTAGCAGACTTATGAAGCCCTTCATAATCCTGTGGTTTTCCACCATTTGTAGCCATGATAGAGATACAACTAGCTGCATCCTGTGGAGACCCCCCACCAAGACTGATGATAAAATCACATCCATGTTCTTCCAAAGCAGCTACCCCATCTGTGACATTCTTACAAGTAGGGTTTGGCTCCACATCGCTAAAGATGACATATTCGATTCCTTCTGTATCCAGTGGTTTTAAAACCTTAGGTAAAATGTCACTTCCTTCGATGAACTTATCTGTCACCAAAAGTGCCTTTTTATAGCCAAGTTCCTTGATATAAGGACCCACTTCATTTACAACACCTTTACCAATAAGGTTGACTGCCGGAACATAAAATGTAGCCATATAATTTTCCTCCTGCGCCTTCGCGCTATCTATTTAACATCATTATATTACTTTTTGTATTCGTTTTCAATTATTTGTGAATTATTTAACAAATCTTTTTAAAAGGAGTGGATTTTGACTATTATTTATGAGATCCTTTTCCATCAGCAAACAAAACAAGTAGAACAGATTTTGAAATTATAATATACGAGGGCTTGCGAAAACCCTCTGTCTTCGCCCCTCAATTTAATAAAGGAAGTGTTACATATGCCAGAAACTTTACTTACAGTATTTCTAGCTTCGTTGCTTATCAACGTACTATATGAGCTTTTAAAGCCGTGGACAAAGAAACGAAACAAGTAATGGGTAATCCTTTAAGAGAGTAACAAAAAACATCATTACAGTGAACCGCACTCCAATAGTTCAAGCATTAAGCAATGTTGATGATCTGAATGTAGTGTGGTATAATATTTTTGTCATCGGTTACCGATTACGTTCCTATGGGTTCGTGAGAGGAGGTGAAACTAATGAGCCTTATCATAGAGCTCGCTCTTACTATTATAGCGGATGTTATAGCTGGAATTATCTTGTATTTCGTCTGCAGATGGCTAGATAGTAAGTAGTAGACCGAGTGACTAGCCTATCAACACCCGTTAAATCGCTAAGATACGTCAAAAAAGCCCTTAACTATGGCAGTAGTTAGGGGCTTTGGTGTTCTAATGAACCTTATCAATTAACTATATTCTAGCATATAAGTCCTAATATTTCAAGCATTAAGCAATGTTGATGATATAAATTTAATGTGATATACTATTTTTGTCATCGGTTACCGATTACGTTCCTTACGGTTCGTGAGAGGAGGTGAAACTAATGAACCTTGCCCCAGAGCTCGTTCTTACTATTGTAGCGGACGTCATAGCAGGAATTATCTTGTATTTCGTCTGCAAATGGCTAGATGGTAAGAAGTAGACCGAATGACTAGCCTGTAAACACCCGTTAAATCGCTAAGATACGTCAAAAAATCCCTTAACTACTGCAATAGTTAAGGGATTTGGTGTTCTAATGAACCTTGCCTATCGATTTTATTCTAACATACAGGTCCAGATATTTCAAGAGTTTTATTTATTATTTAAAATTCCTTAGTTCTGAAAGGTATTTGATTTTTCATCAATTCATTTAAAAATACTATACAAATTTCTTACATTTTCCATAAGTGTGATATAATGGACTCAATAAGATAACTTGTGAAGGATAAACGCTGGGTCCCAGAATGGGGTAGACTGAAAGGTTGAGCATTCCTATGTGCCTGGGGTTATCTTTTTATTTTGATTTTTTAAGGCTCTCTACAAAGTTTAGAGGGTCTTTTTCTATTCCTGTAGAATATACCAAAACACCCCTTAACTATGGCAGTAGTTAGGGGGTAGTATTCTAATGAACCTTATCCGATAAAATTATTCTAACATACAGATCCAGATATTTCAAGAGTTTTATTTATTTTTTAAAGTTCTGGAAAGGTCTATAATAAAATTAGCCATCTAGTATCAAAAAACCGACTAGCTCCTATGAACTAGTCGGTTTCTCATCAATGCGCCAACATTTCTTGGGCGATTTCTTGTCCAGATAGATTATCTGGGTAATAGGTTGGCCAGTTGTCCATTTCTTCAAATAGAGCTTCTTGGCTTGTGCCTCCAAAGAAGATATGGAAATGTTCTGCCTTAACTGGGGCAATATTGTGGTCACTAAACTGAACATATTTGAATTGTCCAGCATCCGCATCTGTCGCTTCAAAAAGGAAGCGCACGCCACGATTGCCTTTCTTGTAAGTCAAGATTTTTTTACCGACATACTTGTAAGTATATTTCTTACTTTGTCCACCTTGAACAAATTCCATAGTATTATCAGTAATGTTAATCTTAGTGACATCTGTCTGATAGCCTTTGGTATAGTAAGTCTTGTACTCAGCCTGGGTCATCTTACCAGTCAACTTAGCCTTGTAGTCAAAGACTTGGTCAAAAGTTCCATCTTCAAGGAAAGGATAAACTGATTGCCAGTTACCTGCATAGTCACTCAAGGTGCGGTCTTTGACGTCTGCATCCTCAAAGTAACCGTTTTGAACTGTCTTGGTATCCTCTGCCTTTTCAGGTTCGATAGCTGGACCTTCTTGGTCTGTTGTTTGTTTCAAAGCTTTGAGGTTTTTCTCCATGATAGAGATGTAATTTTCTCCCGCCTTGGTATCCTCTTCTGTCAGACTTTCTAAAGGATTGAGGACATCTGTTTTGACACCTGCCTCTTTTGAAAGTGTGTTAGCAAGGGCTTGTGAAGCATTCTCTTCAAAGTAGATATAGGCGATTTTATTTTTCTTGACGTACTCTGTCAATTCTGCCAGACGAGCAGCTGATGGTTCTGCATCTGGAGAGAGGCCTGAGATTGCGACTTGTTTGAGTCCATAGTCCAAAGCAAGATAGTTAAAGGCTGCGTGCTGAGTCACAAAGCTCTTTTGTTTAGCTTGAGACAAGCCTTCTGCGTAAGCCTTATCCAAGGCTTGTAATTTTTCGATATAGGCAGCCGCGTTCTTTTCAAAGGTTTCTTTTTTATCAGGATAATCTGCTGACAAGCTATCACGGATGTGCTCTACAAGTTTAATGGCACGAACTGGTGATAACCAAACATGGGGGTCAAACTCATGGTGATGGCCTTCTTCTCCATGGTCATGGTCTCCCTCTTCTTCCTCACCACCTGGCAAAAGCAACATATCGCCTGTCGCCTTGATGGTTTTGACCTTTTTCTTATCCAAGGTATCTAGCAATTTAGGAACCCAAGTTTCCATGTTTTCATTTTCATAAACGAAGGTGTCTGCGTCTTGGATTTTGGCAACTGCCTTGGCAGACGGTTCGTATTCATGAGGTTCTGTACCAGCACCGATGAGGAGTTCTACATTAGCAGTATCTCCTGCGACTTGCTTGGTAAATTCATAGACAGGGTAAAAGGTTGTCACGATATTGAGTTTGCCATCTGCCTGTTTTTGATTGGAACAAGCCACTAAAAACAAGGCACATAGACTGGCGAACAATAAGCTAATTTTTTTCATCTTAGTCTCCTATTTGATAAAACGTCTTACTAAACTAATTAGCAAGAAAACAGTTACAAAAATAATAGTAATACTTGCACTTGCAGGTGTTTCTGCATAGTAGGAAATGTAAAGTCCTGCTACCATTCCCAAAAAGCCAATAGCACTGGCAAGCAACATAACCGATTTAAAGTTTTTCCCCAGACGCAGGGCAATACTAGCTGGCAAGACCATAATGGTCGATACCAGAAGAGCTCCTGCTGCAGGAATCATAAGGGCAATGGCCACCCCCGTCACCATGTTAAAAAGAATGGACATGGTACGAACTGGCAAGCCATCCACAAAGGCCGTATCCTCATCAAAGGTCAGGATATACATTGGACGAAGGAAGAGGAAGGTCAAAATCAAAACAACCGCCGCAATGACAAAGAGGGAAAGCACCTGCTCCTCACTGATAGTCACGATTGAACCAAAAAGGTACTGGTCCAAACTCATAGAACTCGAGCTTTTACCCTTGCTCATGACAATCAGAGAAACAGCCAGACCTGTTGACATGAGGATAGCCGTCCCGATTTCCATAAAGCTCTTGTAAACCGTACGGAGATACTCCAGAAAGATCGCCGCAATCAAGACAATGGCAATAGTAGAAATAGTTGGAGAAATCCCTAGTACCAGACCAAAGGCTACACCTGAAAGAGAGACGTGGCTGAGGGTATCACTCATCAAACTCTGACGGCGCAAGATAAGGAAGGTCCCCAATACCGGCGAGAAAAGACTCATGGCAATAACGGCCAGAAAGGCACGTTGCATAAAGTCATAAGATAACAAACTAAGCATGGCCCACCTCCTGGTCATTTTCATGAACGTTGAAACAACGCCATGGCGAGTCTTGGTTACGGACTAGATGAATATTGCGATCCGCATAATCCTTAACTTCTTCAGGGTCATGGGTAATCATCAAAACAGCCTTGCCATGATGATGGGCGCTGTGGTGCATGAGTTCGTAAAATTCATTTTTACTTCCTGCATCCATCCCCGTTGTCGGCTCATCTAGGATAAACATATCTGGATCCGAAGCAAACATACGCGCAATCACTGCTCGCTGCTTTTGTCCTCCAGATAGAGACCCCAAGCGTTTGTCTCGATGTTCCCACATGCCAACTGAGTCCAAACTAGCCTTGATATGCTCCTCATCATGAGCATTCAAACGACGAAACCAACCCTTTCGCGGATAGCGGCCCGACTTGACAAATTCATAAACCGTACTTGGAAAACCTGCATTAAAACTGGCAATCTGTTGAGGAAGGTAGGCTATTCTCAATTTCTTACCCTGCGTATTTGTCTTTGAAATGGTTACCTTACCAATGCGTGGTTGGAGAATTCCAAGACTGGCCTTAATCAGTGTCGTCTTAGCTGCCCCATTCTCCCCTGTCAAGGTAACAAATTCCCCACTATCAACACTATAATTGATATGTTCAAGAACTGGCTCCTTATCATAATAGAAGGATAAATCCTCTACCGTAATATATCTCATTATTTGATTTCTCCTACTAAAGCAGTCAAAAACCGCTGGATCACTTTTTGTTCATTTGGAGTAAACTGAGTCGCCACTTGTTCATAGGTTAAAAGTGTATGCTCATGGTGATGATGGTGCTCCTCAGCGATTGGACGAGCCAAATCAGTCAACTGATAAAAAATCACACGCGCATCCTTAGGATCTTTAGATGTTTCCAACATCCCTTCCTTGACCAAAGACTTAATGGCCTTGGTAACTGCTGCCTGACTGACATTGAGGCGACGCGCCAACTCTGAATTGGTTAAAGATTCCTCTGACAAAAGCATGAGAATATGCTCCTGGGTATTGGTCAGAGCTACCTCGCTAGTACAATGACCTATTAGGATTTCATGTTGGTTTTCCGCCTGCAAAATTACCTCATTCAAAAAGGCATCAATATCCTTCGCTAGCTGTCTCATATCTGACTCCTTTCCTTTTGAACTTCTCTTTTTAAGAGAAAAATACTATTCTTTGACATTTTATTTACCAGTTAATTATATCACAAGCAAAAAAAGAGTCAAGAAAAAACGTGAAAATAGGCTTCATTCTTGAACTCTTCTATATTATGATCTATTGAAATTCTTTGACATCTCCATCATAAGTCGCCCAATCTTTGCTGAAAAAGCGCTCATTCAGATGGTAAGTCGGAGCTGGGGTTGGATTGGATAGGAAAGGATCAACTGCCTTGTCAAAAGCCAACCAGCCCAACCAACCAAGGTGAATGGTGTCCTTCATAAAGAAAGGCTCCCCGCCATCCTTAGAAAAATCTGCTATATTGGTAAAACCTTGACTCTCTAACTGGTAGCGAATCTTCTGCACCGTTTGTTGGTACATATCCTCTCGTAGACCAGCGTAGTCCATCCATTTTTTATTAACAGGTGGAATGATAAAAATCGGGTTTACCTTAGATTTAGAAAACTGGGTTAAAACCAACTGCAAGTCATTATACTCTGGCGACTTGAGATAGGTAAAGCTTTTCTGAGAGTCCTTTAATTTCTTCAAATCCTTCTTGATCTGCGTATTATAGAAATAATTTTCCATTCCCAGATCATTATTGGAAGTATTCTTTTCAGCATCTGCTTTAACAATATCTTCTATGGCTTGATAAGAAAACTGGTCTGGCAAGGTCTTTAAATACTTAACTACATGCTTATCATAATTGACATAGCCTCTAACTGAAAACTGACCAAAAAAGGAAGCTTGGCGTTCATTAAACCGAGCCAATAATTCAATCATTTCATTGTCTGCCGTCGACAATTCTTCTTTACTTGCCAACTTCTGAACCAAATCCTTCATAGCTACGTTTGGGAACTGCTGTAGTAAGCGAGTCGCCGCATATTGACTAGCCTGATCTCCAGATTGATGTTCCAGAAAACTGGTCAACTGGTCTCCATTAAAATACTGCTGGAAGGCTGCTGGCTCATAGCCGTTTTTACTGAACCACTGAGGTGAGATAACATACACAACTTGTTTATTCTCCAGTTGTGGCAACATCTGTTGCATTCCAAAATACTGGTTAAGCGATGCAGCTCCCCTCTGTCCTAAAAGATAAGGACGGTAGGATCGATTGTATTTCTCAGCTAATACCGCAGGATGAGCACCGTCAAAACGAAGCCATTCACTAGAGCCAAAGAAGGGAACAAAACGCATATTTGGATCAGATAGTGCTCTGACTTTTTGACTTCGCTCCTTAAAACTATCGATAGTAGTAGCCACCGCTGAACGCTTTTCAGCTCCTAGATTATGATGCATCTCAGTAGGATAAAAGAAAATGAGCAGAAAAACCAACAAACCAGCTATCAAGACCGGTCCGAAGATCATCCATAAGCGTTTAAGCATTTTGTAGCTCCACAATACCAGCTATGATTTTATTAGCTGTATTCCAGTCGTCGCGACCAAACTCTGTCACAGGGACACGAATGTCAAAACGGTTTTCAATCTCCACAATCAACTCAACCGTTCCCATACTATCCAAGACACCTGCATCAAAAAGATCTTCATCCATCATGTCAGAAACATCTTCCATAAACAACTCATCAATAATTTCGATAACTTCTGATTTGATATCCATATTTTATTTCCTTTTATTTTTTAAACCATAAATCATTCAAAAATCCAGAAAAGATTAAGAATGACAGCATGACGACATGGAAGGTGACAACCATGCCAAGCAACTGAATCCAGCGATTCTCAGGTAGAGCAGCTTTCCCTGCTTTTTTCCGTTCCTTATTGAGCGTTTTTTTCTTACGAATCCAAGCGTCATTGATAACCAGTCCAATCCCATGAAAGAGTCCATAGGCGATATAGTACCAGGTCACACCATGCCAAAATCCCATAATCAGCATATTTACAATATAGGCCACACTTGAGGTTACATTACGATTTTTAAAGATCTTCTTTCTGGTCAACACCATCACCATTCGCATAAAGACAAAGTCACGGAACCAGAAAGAGAGGCTCATGTGCCAACGATTCCAAAACTCTTTTAAATCCCTTGATAAAAAGGGCTTGTTAAAGTTGATAGGGCTACGAATTCCCATCAAATTTGAAATGGCTAAGGCAAACATAGAATAACCTGCAAAGTCAAAGAAAAGTTCCAGACCAAAGGTATACATAACTGCCAAGGCATAGAGATTAAAGAAACCACCTGACTGCAAGGCTAAATTCTTCAAAGGAGGCAACAAGGTCTCTCCTAAAACATGAGCTAAGATAAACTTGTACAAAAAGCCCCACATGATATAGCGAACAGATTCATCCAGCATATCCATCAACTCATCTCGCTCAGGAATGGTCTGATAATTTTCATTAAAACGCTTAAAGCGATCGATTGGGCCACTTGAAAAAGTCGGCATAAATAGAAGAAAGCGGAGGAATTCCCAGAAGGTAAAATCCTTAATCACTCCATCTCTCAGCTCGATGATAATTCCAACCGAACGAAAGGTCAGGTAAGAAATTCCCAAGAACCCAAGCAAAGACTGCGTTCCATTGATAGCCGGCTGCACCTTGACAAAGATAATCGGAAGGAGGGATAGAAAGCTAACTAGGTAGAAGACCCACTTGCCATCCTTACTTTTTCGATAGTGCTTGTAGAAGAGTACGAGCAATATTTCCCAGCAAAGGTAAATACCCAAGGCAACCAACTGATTGGTCTTCCCACCTACCAACATGGTGACAATAAAGAAGAGGCTAACCAGCACTTCATACCAGGCAAAGCGTTTCTTGAAAAAGAGGCCGATAAAGATGGGCAAGGTTGCAGCAATCACATAGACAAAATACTGAGGATTGCCATATGGCTCTAAATGAGGAAGCTGTTGAAAGAACTCCATCATCTCTCATTCACCTCGTTAATCAATCCTTTGATGTCAATTTTTCCATTTGGAGTCAGTGGCAGACTGTCTCGATAAAGGAATTTAGACGGCATCATGTAGGACATCATGATATCTGTTAAATCTTCCTTGATAGCCTTGGTAATATCAATATCTCGCTCAAACTGCTCACGCACACCATCTTTTAAGATGACATAGGCCAACAGATTTTGCACCTTATGATCCTTGTTATAACGTGGAACAGCAACAGCAGATTCGATAAAACGAGACTTGTTGAGGTTTTGCGAGACATCTTCTAACTCAATGCGGTAACCGTTGAACTTAATCTGGAAGTCCATGCGTCCGCCGTAGAGAAGCAAGCCCTCATCTGTCATGGTTCCCACATCGCCTGTGTGGTAGGCTGGCAGTCCTTCAAACTCAAAGAAAGCTTCCGCTGTTTTTTCAGGATTGTTCATATAACCTTTTGAAACGGCTGGTCCAGAAACAATGATTTCTCCCTGTTCGCCATTTGGCAATTTATTGCCGTCCTCGTCAATGATAAAGGTTGGAGAATCAGCCTTGGTATAACCGATTGGTAGGCGTTTGAGAGTCGCTAGCATCTCATCTGTCACGGCAACTGCGGACAGGGCCACTGTCGCTTCTGTTGGGCCGTAAGCATTGATAATACGGGCATTGGGGAAACGCTCACGTAGTTTTTGAGCTGTTTTGACCGTCAATTCTTCACCATCAAAGTAGAAATGCGTGATGTCAGGCATTTTTTCGCTATTAAAGTCTTCAGACAACATGGCCATATCTGCAAAAGAAGGGGTTGATGTCCAGATAGCGATTGGCAATGAAAAGATGGTCGTAAAGAGTTGCTTAAAGTCCTGAGTAATAGCTGAAGGAAGAGCGAAGAGCGTACCACCTAATGCCAAGGTCGGAGCCCAGTACATGACAGACAGGTCAAAAGAATAAGGTGGCTGAGCCAGCATTTGCGGACGACTTGGCGTCGCAAATTCCTTGTCCGTAATCATCCAATTGGTAAAGCTGAGGAGGTTATCATGTGAAATCTGCACTCCCTTTGGCTTACCAGTTGTACCAGAAGTAAAGATGATGTAGTAGTTATCATCTCCCTTGACTGGATGCGTGATCTCATATCTAGACCCTTGAGCAAAGGCTTCTTGAACCTGAGCTAGAGTCATCATCGGTGTAGAAACCTGCTCCAATGAAAAGTCTGAGATAGCAATAATCAAACTTGGCTCCGCTACTTCTAAAATAGCCGAAACTCGCTCCAAGGCCGAATGACTATCAATTGGAATGTAGGCATGTCCTGACTTAGTCAAGGCTACAAAAGTTGCCAACATTTCATATTCTTGGCCACCAAAAACGACCACAGGAGACTTCTCAGGCAATCCTAGTTGGTCAATGGCTGCAGCCAAACTATCCGAATCAGCCTTTAAATCGCCATAAGTGTGTTCCTGACCCAAAACATTGTAAACAGGATAGCTAGGCTGTATCTGAGCAAAATGCTCAATGGTTTCAATCATATCTACTATTGGTTTATTTGACACAATAGGAATTCTCCTTCAAGTTAAAATTCATTATAGATAAAGCTTCCTTGACCCTGACCAAGATAGCTAAAGAAGTAAAGCAGCCCTAGAAAGATAAGAAAATACAAGGCTGTCCGACCAAGAAAAAGGTACAATTCTTTTCTCTGTTTCATCAAGAAAAACCATTCATTTCTGTAATTTTTGCTAAATAAGATAGACTCTTACTATAGTATTTTTCTACTATTGTACCACTTTATAGACTAGTTTTTCAATTGTTTACCATATGTTTTCAATAGATTTCAGCTTATTTTAAGGATTATGCGGTTTTTCTATGTATATTTCAAATAGAGTGATCCTGCTTCAAAACTCCATTTCAGGAGACAATGAAGTAAATCTTCTCATAATAAAACGCACAATATCAAGTTTTCGACACCTGATACTATGCGCTTTTCTAATTTTTCAAGACTTTTTAACCCGTCTCTCATTTAAAATAATCTCGTCTGATATAAATTAAAATAGCTTCTATCATCAGACAAATGGCTGATAGCCAAAAACTGATGCTAATACCAAAACTCTCAGTAATATAGCTCATTAGCAAAACAAATACTGAAAATGCTAATGTCGAAATCACTTCAAGAACGGAATAGACATTAACCAAGTTATTTTCCTCTACTGTTTCCTGAAGAAATACAGTTTCAGGAACTTCTTTTAGCTGCGATAACATACCAACTAAAGCTGAAAATACTAAAAATATCTGTGCATTTGAAAAAAATAGAATAGTCAGTGTCACTATTGCCATAGCTACAAGAGGAAAAAGAATACTTTCCCATTTAGCAGCAAGGAACTTTTCAGATAGCCTAAAAGCAATTAAGCCACTAATTATAATACCAATAGAGTATGCTGTATTAGAATATCCCCAGTAACTTTCCGTTTTATTTAATAACTCAGTTACAAAAACAAGTATAATGGAAGAAACCCAAATCGTATTTGAAAAAATTTCCAATAAATTGGCTGATACAAAAAGTCTTAATCTAGAATCTCTAGCAACTAACTTCCAACCTTTGAGCAAAATTTCAAGATTAGTTTCTGACTCTAACACCTCCACTTCAGCGTTAGGAAGAAATAACATCAGAAAGCTAGAAATTATATACAAGATTAAAATGATAAACGTGGTAGGTAACAGACCAATTGTTGCAAACAAGAGTCCACCTAATCCCCAACCCACTAACTGAACAGCTTCACCACTCATTGATAAGGCTGAATTAGCCTTACCCAAATCGGTCGCATAGCGCGGCACAATAGCATAAGAAACAGGTGCTGCAAAACCATCTAATATTGAAATTGCAACAACAAATAGATAGGTTACCAAAGGCGCTACGGATTGCATTACGGTAAACATTCCTACCAGTATCGCCAATAATATAGTCTTTCCAAATTGGGATAAAGATAAAACTCTATTTAGCGCTATCCTTTTAGTAACTAAAGGAACTAAAAGACTCGCAACAAAAGAGGATACCCCTATTAAAATGGGAACTAGTGATGTGGCAATTACTGATTTTGAAATAATGTATATGTTAGCAATGATTGTTACTCTCAAGAAAATATCTGCTAAATTTGCAAACAATTGAGAGACTAACAACTTGACAAATGAATTAGACATGTAGCGCTCCTATAACATAAAAATATTTAACTGATAAATGGTATAGTAGACTTTGTTTGATAACTATTTGACACAAGATTAGGTGGTCAGAAATTGAATTTTTAACATTCCAACTTAGTCATCGTTTTTAGTTTTCATATCTTTAAATCAGCTAAAACAATCCATAATATAGAATATATATTATAGCTAGCAAGATGCCGAACAAGTCTATTTATTTTATTCTATATTTTCCCAAATCAATTACTTGATTATAAACCGTTTCTGAATCAATATGATGAGCAACTTCAATCAAAATGATAGGCAACTGCAAAAGTAACTGGCGCACTTGATATGCATTGTCCTTGTCTAAGGATGATGTAACCTCATCCGCCAACACAATGTCTTTTTGTCGAAGCAGACAGCGAACTAATTCAAGTCGTAAACGTTGTCCACCTGAAATGTTTTCTCCATTATTTATCAGTTGATAATCCAAGATATTGGTGATTTCATTCGTTAAGCCAACTTGTTCTAGGCAACAGAGTAATTCTTTATCTGAAATCTCCTGTCCTAATGTTAAATTTTCTCGGATTGTCCCATGTCTGAAAAATGGATTCTGAGAGATATAAGCGACATTCCCTTGATAATGAGTAAATTCTCGGCCTGATTTATCACGTACGATAATTCTACCACTATTCGGACTTATCTTTCCTGCTACCAATTGTAGGAGAGTTGACTTTCCGGTACCACTAGCTCCCTTTATTAAAACTTTACTTGGCTTGGTTAATCTAAGTGACAAATCATAAAAGAGCACTTGCTCTCCAACCTGTTTTGAAACGCCCTCCAAAACTAGCTCAACTAAAGATTCGACTGTCGGATATGATATTTCTAAACAAGATTCTTCCAATAATGAAAATATTTTTTCTTTCACTGTTTGCGATCGCTGTATATCAGATATGCTATACATAATTCTTTGAATAGGTCCGCTAAGATTCATTGTAGCTATATACATAGAGACCAAACTAGCTGTTGTTAACTCTATACCACTCTTTTGTAATAAAAGACCAAGTGCAAGAGGTAGTACCTGACTAAGGAATTCTAAAGGACCATTGAAAAAATAAACGACATTGCTAGTCCATTCATTTTTCCAACGAGCATTCTCGTAACACTCGTTGTTTTTTCTCATCTTAGCAAAGTTTTCTTTACTAGCGCCATAAAAATATATCGTATCTGCTCCCTTAAAAAAATCTCCTACAGATAGATGAAAAGATTTTTGCATTTCCGAAAAATTTTCACCACTTTTCATTAAACGATTATTCATTACCCATTGAGGTAATGGTCGAAGAAAAGAGAACACTATAAAAACAAGACCAAGCCAAAAATTTTGCACCAAAATAAAAACAATCGTTGTACAAAGTATAAAAACTCTTCCAACTATCATATCCAAGGGTAAAAAGAAGCGATTATAGAGCAGTTCCATATCTTGTGTAAGAATTGAAACTTTTTCATCATCTACAACATTTTCTTTCAAAAATAGTTTCTTAATAAGCTGATCTTTTAAACTAATTTGTAGATGACGCTGCAGATTATTACTGACAAAATTTGCTAGCAACATCGTGCTATAAAAAAACAGGTGTAAACACAGGCCATATAAAACAAAGTATGAAATTGTACCAATTGTAAGTTGCTCTTCACGAATATTCAATAGCTTATCCAATAACAATGGCTTTATTAGAGCCATCCCACTATTCAAAAGCACTCCTATTAAAAAATAGATAAAAATATTAGTTTTAATGTATTTTAGAAATTTCATAAATAAGCCTATCTAAAAGAAAGCGAATAGATATAAAAGCCTCAGTCTAAAAGTTATAAACAAATTAACTCCAACTGAGACTATACAATAATTTAATTAACCTATATATGATGCTGTTTATTAAGAGTGATTACCTCCTGAACTAGACTAACTAAATTTCGATTTATATTTTAAAAATCAATCTAAAACTCATTTCCATCTTCATCGCAATAATGATCACGGAGTACAAGTATATCAAGTTGAGTAGTACTCTTATTTTCAATTACAATCATCTTTTCACCCCCTCTCTTATTGCATCAAGATAATCACAATATTCCTTATTTAACATAAATAATTCTAGATTTTTATCAATTTTCTTTTTTATTTGATTGCATAATGTTCTTTGCTTATTACTTCTATGTTTGGGCGGACAAAATCCTGATTTACAAATTAAAGCAATAGGACACTGCTTACAATCTGAATCCATGTTTAAGTGCCATTTATCAAACTTTTCCTTATTAAACTTAGCATGTACACTTCCAAATATATTAGAATTAGAATACAAGGCAACCGTACAAGTTTGAATTACACCCTTTACATTAATAGTATAGTGATTTTTTCTATTTGCATAACAGTTGAACAAATTTGTTATTATACCTCTAGCAGCAGGAACATTATAACCTTTTTTTATGGCAAACTTTGATAATTCAAAACTAGCATCTGAATTAGGTAATGTCACTTTATAATTTTGGGCACGCTCCCCACAACCCCAACTACCTACATTATAAAAATAAAATCTAAATCGTTTATCATGCTTAAAATATTTCCCATCTGAATCTAAAAAAATCTTAACATTATTAAAATTTTCTTTCGATATATTAAATCTTAAATTACAATAAAAATTCAAATTTGAATTTTGTAAACCTTTGATATTCTCGAGTATCTTGATATATGATCCCTTTCCATTACGCAACACTCTTTGAAAATTATGACTTTCCTCATCTCCATCAATTGTTATCTGAAAATTATTAACGCGATAGTCTAGAATTAACTGATGAATCATTCGTTCATTAAGCAAATATCCATTAGTTGTTATACTAGCAGAATAATCAAGTCCATTTTGAGAGCAAATACTAATAAATTTTTTTGAAAGATTCTTTATCGTTTTTAGCCCTAATAAAGGCTCTCCTCCAAACCATGATACATGTAAAGATTTAAACATAGATTCAGATAATAGTTTTTCTGTAAATTCAACTATCGCAATCTCTGTTTCTTTACTCATTTTTATATTTTCAAATTTTTCATAACAATATTTACATCTAAAATTACAGTCTCCATGTGTTAAAATTGTAAATTCTAACGTCTCCGTTTCACTATTTTTAACATAATCTATTGTATTCTCGAATTCATTTTCTTCTTGAAAATAATTATACTTATTCAAATAATTTTCATATTGTTCCTTAATCTCTAAATCATTTTTCATAACATCTTGTAAATCATTTGTAATGAAAAAAGAATGATTATTTTTACTATTGAAAAATAATTCTCCTGTTTCACTTTTCTTTCTTAAAATATATGGAGATAGAACTTGCATATTAAATACCTCAAAATTCATAATTATGGTGACAACTTCGAAAAATCCTATCGCTCAAATACAATGAACTGATAAAACAACCGTAATTGAAATTTCTAAAGACAATTCTATCAAAATATTATTTCGAGATACTTCCTTTCCCATATCTGCACACTACCCTTTATCTGCTAAAATTTTTTCTAAATGTCCTTCATAATTCTTTGCCAAATGGTTACTTCCCGCTAATTTCATTGCTCCAATACACTTCCTCATTTCAATAATTGCTTTACAATCCATCTCTTTTTTGTAGCGATACAGATGTTGTGCATACTGAAACACCAACCGTTCATAAATTTCTATCTCGGTGAAAAAGCATTGATTCAGTTGCTTTTCAAAATACAAAGCATCAAGAAATTTTCCTCTTTCAATACATGTGATATATCCGTTTAATAGCATAGATGAAATCAATCGTCTATTATTAGGAATTTCTTTATAAAAATCAGAACGTCTAGACATCTCTCTAGCCAAAACCATGAAGACATCGTGTTTTAGGACATCTAACGTATTTGAAAAAATCAATAATTCATAGTATCCCCAATATTCAACACTAAAGAGATAGTCAGTTAGATAAGATAAATCATCACCAGAATAATAAGCTTCTCCAGATAAATCTTGTAAACGAATTTTTAATAAAATAATGTTAAGCTTATGAAATTTCTCTTGTTTAGAATCTGACTCCATCTGAGAATAAAGTAGTTTTTTCAACCCATCAACATCATGATTTGATACAAAATGCCTAATCTTTGATAAGAGTTCATTCAGTTCATCACGATGAAAATCATGAACAGCATACATAAATTCATCAATAGACATGTTAATTTCATCCAAAATAGCCATAAATTTTGAAATGGTTAAATCAGTCTCTCCCTTTTCAAAACGTGAGAGCTGTGATGTTGATATACCAGCTTTTTCGACATCTTTTAAGCGAAACCCTCTAGATTCTCGAAACTTTTTAAAAATTTCTCCAAATTTTTTCATAATATCTCTCCAACAAGCATATACGGGAACAATTTTTGATTTTTAATATTTTAGCATAAAATAGAAGAAAATAAAAGTGAGGTATTTCACATGAAAAAGCAAAAACTATTGTCTTTATTCTTCCTACTTTTTGAAGGAATTATGATTATCGTTGTTGGCTAGTACTAAGAAATTAGTTACTAAAATACTTACATCTTCAATCGAAAAAAGAGACTGGAGAAAAAGTCTGAAAAATCAGAAAAACGCTCAAATCCCTTGGCGCTCTAAGCTTTTCTAATGATAGACAGGTCGCAAAAAAGTCTGAAAAGCTCTCAGAATCGTTGTCTCAGCACCAAAAATACGTGAAATCTGCATAATTAAAATAAATTTCAGGGGGAGTTATACAAAAAAACGACGATTTAAATCGTCGTTTTACTGATATAAATATGTAATTTTTTTTGAAAATACGTCTATTTATTTTTTATTGTTTTTTATTGTAAAGTAGACCCAACCGAATGAACATAGGTTGTAGAAAGCAAATGAAAAAACTGCAAGGATGATAGCTCCTGTGTCTAAATAGCCCATTTCGAGACCTCTTTTCAAAAACAACAAGCCTGTAGTTTCGACAACGATCAAAAATAAAAATATATAAAAAATTTTCACATTAAGCATACTGTTACCGCTTTCTTTTTATTTGGTTTTATTGTATAATAAAAGTTGAAAAAAATCAAAAATACAAAGGAGTTTCCGTTATGTCTAAGATGTTTAAATGCATGTGTTTGCTAGTTATGTCTGTTTTCTGTATGTCTAGCATTTCCCCATCGCTTGTTGTTTTTGCTGATGATAGCTTATCGGCAAACTCTAAAGTTGTATCTGGTGAGACTCAGTTTAAGAATGGCTCATCAGTGCGGTTCGGAGATACGCAAGTAAATATTTTAAGTGATGAAGTTCTTGAGGTGGTCAATCCAGATGGAAGTGTAGACACTATTGAACAACGTGCTGATGGTGTCTATATCAATGGGTCATTTTATATGGCTTATCAAAAGAATGAAATCGACCTAAATATATCTTTTAGATCATACGATCCTAATGTTTGGAATTACGTCAACACAATACATGGGAATAAACTAGCCAACACATTCGCTAACTTCATGATTGGTTCTGGAATATCCGCGTTCTTTGGTCTTATAGGTTCTATGGTGGGTGGCCCATGGGGTGGCATAATTGGTGGAGCATATTTTGGTATACAAGCTTATCAGTCTTACTTGGATTCACAAAGCCCATATCCATACTACATAACAAGTACTTATATCCATGTTGCGCAAAGAAAATGGAAGTTTATCACTGAATACTATAGAAACTCAGACTATACTGGGTATGTAAAAACCGTAACAACCTACGTGAATTTCTAAAATATAAACCCTGCCTAGATATAAAGGCAGGGTTTGTATTTTAGTTAATTGCTCAAGTAATTTGTAAGCATAATACTTGCGAAACTCTATTTGTTCAAGCGGTTCAAAAGCTCTTGTTTTTTATCCTCAAGCTCAGCTCTCCTTTGCTCGATTTCTTCACGTTTTTGAGCGATTTCTGCTTGCGCCTCGGGAGTTTCCAAAGTGCCTTGTGACTTGTGAAATTCTACTAGCATATCAACGATTTTTGGGTCTAATTCGTTGACATAATCAGGATTTGACCATTTCGGCACGTTGCTTGCAGGTGCTTGCTTTTTGCCGCCTTTTTTGGGCGTTTTGGCTTGTTGTTCAGCTTTCTGACTATAGTTGACCTCGTGGAATTTTCGTGCTTGATATGATGCGTTTTATTGTGAGAAGATTTACTTCATTTTTTGCTGAAATTGGGCTCTTGCTCAAGCTCTATCAACATAGTTGTTTTCCAAATTAGAAAAGTGAGAATACAAGAACGGCCAAGGCTGCACCGATAACAGGTCCCACCACAGGAATCCAAGCGTAAGACCAGTCTCCGTCTCCCTTGTTTGAAATTGGAAGGATACTGTGCATGATACGAGGTCCAAGGTCACGAGCTGGGTTTAAGGCATAACCTGTTGTCCCACCTAGTGATAGACCGATACCGACAATCAAAGTCCCCACCGCAAAGGTTCCGATACCTGCCTGAAAATCGTAAAGACCCAAAGCAAAGATTGTCAAGACCAAAACAAAGGTTCCAAGGATTTCACTAATCAAGTTTGATACAGTATCTTTGATAGCTGGTCCTGTGCTGAAAGTAGCCAAAATATTTCCTGCTTTTTCTTCTGCCTCATAGTGAGGTTTGAATTGCAACCAAACCAAAATCTGACCGAGCATAGCCCCTGCAAACTGAGCTAGGATGTAAGGGAAAACGGAAGCCCAAGGCAGACCACCTTTTAAGGCTACACCAATAGTCACAGCTGGGTTTAAATGAGCTGGACTGAGCTTGCCAGATACAAATACTGCAACCGCAACTGCAATCCCCCAACCCATGGTAATCACAATCCAACCTGAGCTGTTGCTCTTAGTTTTTGGAAGAACTACACCTGCAACAACACCATTTCCTAGAAGAATCAGGATTAAAGTCCCTAGAAATTCTCCAAATAATTCATTCATCATCTTTCTGTCTCCATTAAAAAGGAGGAGAGGGTAGACTAGGAGTCCTGCCCGCCACCTCTTTTATTTTTTCTTAATTTTTTAATTCTGCTAAATCGTTGTTAGCAAGAGCTGCTTCGACATCCGCACGGTAAGAGGCTTTTTCATCTTCTGACCAGTCATAGAAGCATCCCATTTCATCCAAAACCGGCTCAACGATGCTATCCAAACTATCACGCATAAAGAGCATATGGTTGGTACGACGAAGAAGGAAGTCAACTGGGCTAAGAGCCAACTCGTTGCGCATTGCATAGTGAAGGGACAAAGTATCTGCCAAGCTGAGTCCTGGCGCTTGTTCCAAGCTGTGAGCAAGAGCAAAGACTTTCGGTGCATTTGAACCGTAAAGATTTGCTAGGTAATGAGCTTCCTTGCTATCCAAACCACGTGACACTCCAAGTTGCGCAAAGGCTTCGATTTCTGAGTCTACATTTGCTGGGTTCAATTCTCCACCTGAAACAGGGTAAGTCTTAGAGTTGATGAGTTTAAAACTACGGTCAAATTCTGCTTTGAGGATGTCAACCACGCGCTCCATAGCTCCTTCAGCCATCTTACGGTAGTCTGTGATTTTACCACCAGCAAGAGTCAAGAGGCCATTGTCATCACGGTCCAAGCTCGAACCACGAGAAACTGCAGATGGGTCCAAATGTTTCTCAGAGGTACTGCTTTCAAGCTTGCTAACAGCAGACTCAACATCTTCACGCGTTTTTTCTTTAGAGAGATAAGATTCAACAGTCGCAATCAAGTTGTTAAAGCTTTCATCACTGATGGTTCCGTTATTTCCTCCATTATAGTCAGAAGCACTATTGCCTGCGATCAATGGACGAAGACCTGCCCAACTGCTTTCAATATCATCAATGGTAATGTTGGCTTCTGGGAAGCGGTTGTTGACAATGCCAAGTAGATAATCTACATCTTCCTGAGTCACTTTTGGATGTTCCAAATCACCTGTGTAGTCTGTATCCGTTGTACCGAAGTAGGTCTTGTTTTCACGTGGGAGAACAAAGACCATACGACCGTCACCCAAACCTGTATCAAAGTAAACTGGCTGAGAAACCTTAATCTTACTTGAATCCACTACTAGGTGAACTCCCTTAGTTGGACGCATTTGTGAGAATTGTGTTCCCTTATTAGATAAATTGCGTACCTTGTCGCTCCAAGGACCTGTCGTGTTGATAACAAGGCGTGCCTTGATTTCAAAGACTTGGTCTGTCAAGAGATCACGAGCTACAACACCTGTAATCTTGCCACTTTCATCAAAGAGGAAGCCTTCTGCCTTAACGTGGCTGGCAATGAGGGCACCGTCTTGGTTGGCACGTTTGATGTTTTCAATCACGAGACGCGCATCGTTGTTACGGAAGTCAAGGTAAACCCCACCTCCTACCAAACCTTCTTTCTTCAAGTTTGGCTGGCGTTCCAAGACTTGATCCTTGCTCAAAACCTTGTTGGCAGCTGGTGTATTGTTGACACCTGCCAAAAGGTCGTACAAGTCCATGGCTACTTTAAGACGGAAGAGGCTAAAGGTTGCTCCATCTTCATCGTAAACTGGCAAGAGCATTGGGTCCGGTTTTGGAATGTGTGGTGCGATTTGTTGAACCACTGCACGTTCAGAAACTGTATCTGAGACCACTTCTACGTCAAATTGCTTAAGGTAACGAAGTCCTCCGTGAACCAATTTAGTTGAACGGCTAGATGTCCCTTCTGCGAAGTCCTGCATTTCAATCAAACCAGTCTCAAGACCACTAGCTGCTGCCTGCAAGGCTACACCAGCCCCTGTAATTCCCCCACCGATAATCAAGAGGTCCAAGGTACGTTCTTGCATTTTTTTAATTGATAATTCACGTGTTTTCTTTGAAAATTCCATATTTACACACTTTCTAAATAAATCGCTTTATTCTGCCAGTATTAGTCGTCTACTTCCGCAAAAACTTGAGTTGCTTTCACAGCCTTCTTCCAGCCCTTGTAGAGTTGTTCCTTGCGAGATTCGTTCATGGATGGTTCAAAGAGTTCTCCTGTCTCGTTCAAGAGTTTCAACTCATCCAAGTCCTTCCAGTAACCTACTGACAAACCTGCTAGGAAGGCTGCCCCTAGAGCTGTTGTTTCCAAGTTTTTAGCGCGTGCGATGTCAATTCCCAAAATATCAGCTTGGAACTGCATGAGGAAGTTGTTCATAGCTGCTCCACCATCCACTTTCAATACTTGAATAGCTGTCTGCGCATCCACCTGCATTGTGTCAATAATATCACGTACTTGATAAGCAATTGATTGAAGAGTTGCCTTGATAAAGTCTTCTTTGCTTGTTCCACGAGTCAATCCAAAGACAGAACCGCGAGCGTTTTGGTTCCAGTATGGAGCGCCTAGACCTGTAAAGGCTGGAACGACATAAACTTCATCATCATTGTGAGAATCACGAGCGTATTTTTCAGATTCTGGTGAATTTTCGACCATGCGAAGACCGTCACGAAGCCACTGAATGGCACTACCTGCTATGAAGATAGAACCTTCCAATGCATAGTAAACCTTGCCATTAATTCCGTAACCAATGGTTGTCAAGAGGTTGTTTTCAGATAACTGCATTTCTTCACCAGTATTCATGATGATGAAAGAACCTGTTCCATAAGTATTTTTAACCATACCAGGTTCAAAGGCCAACTGCCCAAAGAGGGCTGCTTGTTGGTCCCCAGCCATACCTGAGATTGGCACTTCTCCACCGTAGAAATGGAATGGGGCTGTCTTACCGTAGATTTCAGAGTTAGAACGAACTTCTGGAAGCATAGCCTTAGGAATGTTGAGGATTTCCAAAATCTCATCATCCCATTTGAGTTCTTTAATGTTATAAAGCATGGTACGAGCTGCATTTGAGTAGTCAGTCACGTGAGCCGCACCATCAGTCAATTTCCAAACCAACCAAGTATCAATGGTACCAAAGAGCAATTCCCCTTTTTCTGCTCGCTCTTGAGCGCCCTCTACATGGTCCAAAATCCAACGAACCTTGGTCGCAGAGAAGTAAGCATCGATAATCAAACCAGTCTTTTCATGGAATTTTTCCACATAACCTTGACTTTTTAGTTGCTCAGCCAAAGGTGCTGTCTGACGTGATTGCCAAACGATAGCATTGTAAATAGGGAGCCCTGTTTTCTTATCCCAGACAACCGTTGTTTCACGCTGGTTGGTAATCCCGATTGCTTCGATTTGATTTGGCTTGACACCACTTTCGATGAAAGCACCCGCAATAACTGACTGAACAGAGTTCCAAATTTCATTGGCATTGTGCTCAACCCAACCTGCTTGAGGGAAAATCTGGGTAAACTCTTTTTGACTCGAGCTAACTTTTTCTCCTTTTTTATTGAAAATGATGGCACGAGAACTTGTAGTTCCCTGGTCAATGGCCATAATGTATTTTTCTTGTGACATGTGCTGTCCTCCTGATAAAGATCTTGAGGATGTTTCCTCTTTACACTAACTAGTATACAAAATAAAGCGCTTTCTTGTTCATCAACTTTTTTTAATTTTTAAAAAAATGTGAGGAGATTGTGTGAATTTCACAAAAAAGACCTGGAACAACCAAGCCTTTTAAGTGAATAATAACTGACGAATCCCTGCCAAATCTTCCATATCCAAGTCGTTTTTTAAATAATAGACTGGTGTCTGTTCCTTCTTATGAATAGGGTTATTGGTAACCAGTAAATCATAATGCCGAGTTCGGTCATAGGCTTCAATGGTAATAAAACGATTGTATTCCAAATACCGTTTCAAAATGGCTGCCATCCTTGAAAAGACAAGAAAACCAGATGTCAAATCCAGACCAATCCGCATATGCTGACCACCATTTTCAGCCATATATTCTATCAACTGGAGCCATTCCCAGAGAATTTTCTTATCCAAATCCGTCCCCTGCTGAAAGGCAGGCAAGGCATGAAAAATCTCCTCCGCCGTTTCCTTAAAATCATGTTCCATCAGCAAATAAGGATGACGATTCTCCAACTGGTACTTGTAGCGGTCCTGTAAAATATAGCCCTTATAGAGATAGACTTGAGCACAAAGCTGACTGAGTTCATAGGTAACGTGATCCTCTGTGTAATCCCCCAGCAGCTCCTCCTTCTTCATTTCTTGAATCAATTGCGTCAGCAAATCTGCCAACTGCCCTCCAAATCCAAGGATATACTCCATAGTATGAAGAGGAAGAATACGATGAGATAGGAGGAAAGAGAAGAATATCATCATCTCACCATCTTCAGTTCCTAGAGGGATGTGTTGCCCAGCAAAAAAGGACGGAGCCTTTCTCAGCAAACGAAGGTAGAAAATATTGTCAAAATACCCTCGCATTTTCTCTTCTATGACTTGAAACTGACAGGCGTTGACCCGAAGACGCTGTTGACTGATATGAGCCCAGAGAACCAAGTCCAATTTCTGCCCCGCAGACAAACTTGCACCGCAGATTTCTTCTAGTGTAGCAATCTCCTGCTTTCTCTCTGGCTTCTGCATATGGCCTTCCCATTCCTGACTGGACCAGACCTTGCGGAAAAGACAGAAATAGAAGTAACGAATCTGATGCTCTGGACCTCGCCAACGGCCATTTTGGATGGATAAGTCAAATTCTGACAAAATCTGATTTAAACCAGCTAAGTGGCGACCAAGTGTTGCCTCGCTAATCATCAATTCTTGAGCCAGCTGATGGGCTAAAAACTGTTGGTGGTAGAGAAGATAGACCACAATCTGGTATTTAACAGCATTCTCCAAAAACAGGCTCCGAATCTCTCTCCCCTTGGTAGCTGCACCGATTGACAGATGCAAATTTTCATCTTCTAAGGAGATGTTCAGCTCTAAGCCACTATCCAAAGCCTTGTCATTGAGCAGGGTGACATATTTGGTTAGGGTTGCTTTTGAAAATCCTGTTTCCTCCATTACAGCCTTGACAGTCGTCTGAGACTCTTGTAATAGAAAGGAAAGGATTGAAAATTGACCACACTCGGCTTTCTCCATCAAATCTCCTAAATACATTTGTTACCCCTTTCATTTTCTACCTTAAGCATAGCATAAATCTTACAAATGCTGAAATAATCTGTTTCTCTTTTTATTTACCTGCTGATTTTCTGGTCCATTATCCTGAAAATCAGCAAACACACGGCTCCCCCTTTGGGCATTTTTATGCTAAAATAGTAGCTATGGATAAAATTATTAAAACTATATCAGAAAGCGGAGCCTTTCGTGCTTTTGTCCTTGACAGCACCGAAACCGTCCGCACTGCTCAAGAAAAACATCAAACCCAAGCCAGCTCAACTGTAGCGCTTGGTCGAACTCTTATCGCTAGCCAGATTCTCGCAGCCAATGAAAAAGGAAATACCAAACTAACAGTGAAGGTGCTGGGATCTAGCTCTCTAGGAGCCATTATCACGGTCGCTGATACCAAGGGGAATGTCAAAGGTTATGTTCAAAATCCTGGTGTTGACATCAAAAAGACTGCAACTGGTGAAGTCCTAGTCGGACCTTTTGTTGGCAATGGTCAATTTCTCGTTATCACAGACTACGGCATTGGAAATCCTTATACTTCCTTGACCCCACTCATCTCTGGAGAGATTGGGGAAGACCTTGCTTTCTACCTAACAGAAAGCCAACAAACCCCTTCTGCAGTCGGTCTCAATGTCCTTTTGGACGAGGAAGACAAGGTCAAGGTTGCAGGTGGTTTCCTAGTTCAAGTCTTGCCAGGAGCCAAGGAAGAAGAGATTGCTCGCTTTGAAAAACGCATCCAAGAAATGCCAGCTATCTCAACGCTTCTGGAAAGTGAAGACCATATCGAAGCCCTCCTCAAGGCAATCTACGGTGACGAAGCCTACAAGCGTCTTTCTGAAGAAGAAATTCGTTTCCAATGCGACTGTAGCCATGAACGCTTTATGAACGCTCTTGCCAGCCTTCCAAGCTCAGACTTACAGGAAATGAAAGAGGAAGACCACGGGGCAGAAATCACTTGTCAATTCTGCCAAACTACTTACAACTTTGATGAAGAGGATCTGGAGGAACTCATTCGTGACAAATCTTAATACACCTTTTATGATTGGCAATGTTGAGATTCCCAATCGTACTGTTTTAGCACCTATGGCTGGCGTGACCAACTCAGCCTTTCGTACTATCGCAAAAGAGCTGGGAGCTGGGCTCGTTGTCATGGAAATGGTCTCTGATAAGGGAATCCAATACAACAACGAAAAAACCCTGCACATGCTTCATATCGATGAAGGCGAAAACCCTGTTTCTATCCAACTTTTTGGTAGTGATGAAGACAGCCTAGCACGCGCAGCAGAATTCATCCAAGAAAACACCAAAACCGATATCGTGGATATCAACATGGGCTGCCCAGTTAACAAAATCGTGAAGAACGAAGCTGGCGCTATGTGGCTCAAGGATCCAGACAAGATCTACTCTATTATCAACAAGGTCCAATCTGTCCTTGATATTCCACTTACTGTCAAAATGCGTACCGGCTGGGCTGACCCATCTCTTGCAGTAGAAAATGCCCTCGCTGCTGAAGCTGCAGGTGTTTCTGCCCTCGCCATGCATGGTCGTACCCGTGAACAAATGTATACAGGTCACGCAGACCTTGAGACCCTTCACAAGGTTGCCCAAGCTCTGACCAAGATTCCATTTATCGCCAACGGTGACATCCGTACAGTCCAAGAAGCCAAACAACGCATTGAAGAAGTCGGTGCTGATGCAGTCATGATTGGCCGCGCTGCCATGGGAAATCCTTACCTCTTTAACCAAATCAACCATTACTTTGAAACAGGAGAAATCCTCCCTGATTTGACCTTTGAAGATAAGATGAAAATCGCCTACGAGCACTTGAAACGCTTGATTAACCTCAAGGGGGAAAACGTAGCAGTTCGTGAATTCCGTGGACTCGCTCCTCACTACCTCCGTGGAACATCTGGCGCTGCCAAACTCCGTGGAGCCATTTCACAAGCTAGCACCCTAGCAGAGATTGAAGCCCTCTTGCAATTGGATAAGGCTTAATAGACCAAAACCCGTAACTATCTTAAAGTTTACGGGTTTTCTTTGATTTATATAGGCAAGTAATATCTATATGAAATTAGTCATTCTCCGTCTTTTTTCCTTTTAATAGATAAACACCTACTAGAGATATAAGACCTAAGAATTCCATAAGCAACGTTGACATTGTTCCAGTTGATGGGAGCGCTTGCTTATCTTTTTTATCTGAATTTGAACGATTTTCACTCATTTGATTTGCTTTATCAGCAAGAAGAACCATTTCCTTATCATCAGATTGAGTTTTTCCTTCCCTATTTGCCTCTGGCTCGGTAGCCATTTGTTTTTTAGGAAGTGTTTTAATCGCAAATAAGCTGAAATGACTCGTTTTGAAAACGACTTGCCCATTTTCAACTGTTGATGGGAGCAACTCCAACTCTCCATTTTCTTTCACATGGTAAACTTGAATCTCAGAATCAATATTACCAATTGCAAGACGAACTACTCTCTCTCCCTTCACATGGGTTTCTTTTCCATCTTTTGAAAGGGAAATATCAAATATGCGCACTGTTCCTTGCCCTGTTTGACGGGTAACATTATCAATCATTTCTTTTGTTGTTACCTCTTTAAGATTGACAGAGTCTGCTTCTGTAGCAGTTTCAAACATAACAGTAATCTTGGTATTTCCATTTTGAGTTGTAAATACCTTTTGAACAGTAGATGTCGGTTGAGATGAGAGGGTAGGAGAAAGACTGTTAGATCTGGTAGGAGATGAAGAATTTGTCTCGTTTCCTGATGGTTTACTTGGAGTAGGTTCCCCTGGTTTTTCTGGAGATTTTGGTTTAGTGGAAGCACTAGAACTTCCTGAAGAGCTAGTGGAACCGGAGTGACTTCCTGTGGTTGAACCTGATGGGTTCTGCTCTTTTTCAGCAGGTTTGCTTGGAGTAGGTTGCTCTGATTTTTCTGGAGTTTCTGGTTTAGTGGAAGCACTAGAACTTCCTGAAGAGCTAGTGGAATCGGATTGTCTTCCTGTGGCTGAACCTGATGGATTCTGCTCCTTTTCCGCAGGTTTGCTTGGAGCAGGTCGCTCTGGTTTTTCTGGAGATTTTGGTTTAGTGGGAGCACTAGAACTTCCTGAAGAGCTAGCGGAACCGGAGTGACTTCCTGTGGTTGAACCTGATGGGTTCTGCTCTTTTTCAGCAGGTTTGCTTGGAGTAGGTTGCTCTGATTTTTCTGGAGTTTCTGGTTTAGTGGAGGATCCTGAATTTGACGAAGAAGATAAGCCCTTTTTAAAGTTAGACAAAGCTTCATCTAGTTTTGATTGACTTTCTGTAACCAGATTCTGTAGTTGGGCTTTTTGGGTTGATTCATCTAATTTATGCAAATACGTTTTTTCAATATCTTTTAGATTTTTAATTAGCTCTACAGTATTGATATGTTGCTCTTTTTCTAAATTTTTCTTGATGTCATCCAATAATTTTGCTAGATGTTTAGTGACCGCTTCCTTTGCCTTATTTCGCTCTAAGCTGATTTCTCTATTTTGATGAGTAGCTATCAGTTCATCAATTGCCTGTTTAGATTTTTCTATCAGAGCTTTCAATTCTTCTTTACTCGAAGCACTCTCAAATTGCGTACTATATTCGGATAAAGTCTTTTGAGACGCCAACAAAAGTTCTCCAAACCAAAAAGCAGCTGGATTTAATTTTGTTAAACGATTTTTTCTATAATTATCCAAAGTTGTTTTAGCAGTTTCTTTAGCTTCTTTAAGATTTGTCTCCGTAGTTTTTTCAGTAGAAACTATATTTCCTCCTTGATTTTCTACTTTTGGTGGAGTTGGTTTATTATGTTCTTTTCCAGAAGGTGAATCAGAATCTAATCCTTGATTCGCAGGCTTAGTCGTATCACCTCTACCATTAGAAGAATTAGAATTTCCTGATGGTTCACTTTGTTGATTTGATAAACTATTCTTAAAGTCCTCTACCAACTTATCTATCTTATTTTTACCCTCTTGTTCTAACCTTTTTATATCTTGGCTATCAATACCTTTATCAAATCTTCGTTTATATTCTTCTACAATATCCTTAGCTTCTTGAATAAGCTTTTCAAACTGAGAATCTTTTTCATCAACCAATTTTTCAAGTCCCGTTAAAATCTGATCTAAATACCTAGGAAACTCAGTTTTAGCTTTTTCAACTACTTCATCATGTTCTTTATTACGTATTTCCAAACTTTCTTGATGAAAGTTATTCTCTATCTCAGCTAGTACTGAATAGTCCATCTCCTGTTCAATCCGCTTTCTATACTCAGCTTTTTTATCTTCAGGTAAAGCTGTCTCTTCCAACTCTTTTAACAAAAGTTGCTTGTATTCCTTCAACCTATCTTCCCCACTAGATGTAACCATGGGGTTATTTCCACCTCCAACCCCTTCTGCATGGACTACTCCTCCTAAGAACAGACTAGCAACCACTACACTAGCTACTCCAATACTAAATTTACGAATTGAATAACGTACTTTTCTTTCACTTTTTGATGCAAACATAATTATTTCCTCCAATATTTTTCTTAACACTACTATATCATTTCAATATGAACTGTATATGAATTGAATCTTGTATTTATCTCTTTATGCTTCCATTTGGGATTATAACTTCATGTAATAACTTTTCCTCTTCAGCTATTCGTCGATACAAAATAACTGCATAAACTGGAAAAACTAAAACAAAAGTCATATAGGCATGACTCAGCAAGGTCAAGCCAATCAACTCAGGAAGGATATTTAAAAAGTAATTGGGATGTTTTACTGTCCTAAATAAGATATGATCCACAAACTTATGATTCGGTGCTAACATCAACTTGACTGTCCAAATATCCCCAAGCAGATGAATAACAAGTAGCAACATCAACATAGAAAATATCAGGAGCACCAAACCCACAATACTCATCATATTGAAAGACGGTCGATAGACTAGGGCTTCCATAAAACAAGCCAGATAAAAAACAATATGAACCAAGGTAAGACGTTTGGTATTTTTAATGCCAAATTCTCGCCCACCATCCCTACGAAGCCGTTTTTCATTTTCAATTGATTTCTTTAGGAACAACAAGCGAATTAAAAATACACAGATAATGATTATTGCTATCATCACGATCCCCTTTCTTTACCACTACTGTAACATCTCTATGTTAACCCAATATGAATTGAAAAAGAAAAAGAACGAAAACTGATTCCGTTCTTTGATTTACTCTATCACTACCATTCAAACTATGCTTCCTTAAATTATCCTCAAGTAAGAAAAGAGTCTTACTAAAGCTAACTATCTGGTAACAAGCAGATTTTAAATTCCATCCCTTGTTCATAAGGCAAGAAACTATAGGACATACGATGACTCTCTAAGATATTCTTAACAATATAAAGACCCAATCCTGATCCTGTTTCTCTATCTGTTACAATTTGTGAATGGTAAAAAATATCAAATAAATGTTCTAACTCTTCCTGATTCAACGGAGCACATGTATTCCTAATAGAAAGATAACCATCTTGCTCAGAAATAGTCACAATGCCAGATTGATCTGAGTACTTGATAGCATTACTGATAAGATTTGTCAAGACTTTATCCAAAGCCTTCAAGCTCATCCTTACTTTTGTATCAGTAGTCAACTGATTATCAATCACAAGATTTTTAGAAAATGCCAATTCCTGATATCGAGACAAAACATCTGTCAAAACGGTATTTACCATTAAAATCTCACTGCACTCTGTCCATTCTTGAAATTTAGAAGATTCCAACACTTCCTCTAGCAAGAAACTCATCTGATCGATTTTATCAATACTCTTTTCAAGATACTTAGGATGATCTTTATAATCCCCCACATTGTATTGCATATTTTCTAAGATAATCCTGAGAGTAGCTAGAGGTGTCTTTAATTCATGTGATGCTCCACGGACAAAGGAAACCTTTTGATTTTGCAATTTTACAATTTGCTCATTACGATTTTCCAACTCATGAATAACCTTCAACAAGTGCTCATACACACCATTAATCTGTTTTCCAACTTCACCAACTTCATCTTTTCTGCTTTCATCAAAACGAATATTATCATCCAAATCTTGCATCTTACTAGTCACTTCTGAAATGTAAAAAAGAGGATTGAGCAAGCGTTTCGTATAAAAATAAGAAAACACAAAGGAAAAAGCAATTGTAACCAAAAATGTATAGGGGAGATACAAAAGCAAAATATTCTTTGCTTCTTTGTAGATATCCACTCCCTGCACAAACTGCACCGTTACCTGTTTACCATCTGCTGTACTAACAGGCATATCTAACATCACGATATAATTTGATAGCTCTCCATCTTTAATATCTAAGTCATGCACAAGAGGGAGCCGCTTATCCAAGATATCTCTTTTAAGGTGAGCAGATATAGTCAAGGACTTTGAATAAGACTGGAGTAAGCTTGGAATTTCATCAGCTGTCTTAGTCTTTAAATACTCCGTAAACACTCTTGCACTCTCATTAAACTTTTCCCCCTCCAATTGAATATAATAAAAAGGAAAGGTCAAATAAATAGCTATATGAATGACTAGACCAACACCACCTAGAATTGCAAAACTTCTTAAAAAAGACTTGGTTAATAATTTAGGATTTTTTATCATAAGCTAATCTTATACCCAACATTTTTCACAGTCACAATGCAATCTAAAGCCAATTTTTTGCGAAGAGTACGAATATAGACATCAACGACCCTATCACAAGGTAAATCAGCTACATCTTTTGAAATTTCTTCCAATATCTGCTCTCTACTTAAAACTTGATTTTTATGCTGAATCAAACACTTTAGTACCAATAATTCCTTTGGCTTGAGATCAATTTCTTCATTTTTATAATGTGCTTTGTAAGAGGTAAAATCCACTGTTGCATCCTGATATTGCCAAAGATCCTCTATGACGTAGTAACGTCTGATAAGAGCTTTAATACGCTTGGCAAGCAGTACCAAAGAAAAAGGCTTTGTCACATGATCATCAGCATAGAGATCAAATACCTGTGACTGAGTAGTTTCATCTCCCAGAGCACTCAAGACGATGACAGGAATATCGTGCTCTTGATTGATTTCTTTTAACACTTCAAAACCACTCTTCCTAGGCATCATTAAATCCAGTACCATGAGATGGATAGGGAGATCTTGAAATTTTTCCAAGGCCTCTTGTCCATCCTTAGCCATAATGACATGATAACCCTCTTCTGTCAAAAATGCTGCAATTCCTTCTCTAATCATTTCCTCGTCATCTACAACTAAAATGTTCATCTCTCTCCCTTTCTACTACCAGAACTCTACACATCTATTTCCTGTATGCTATTTGAAAATTTCCTACCAGCCTATCATCTATGATAATGGAATGGATTTCATTTATCCGCTACTTTTTTTGTCAACAACAACGTCAATACAAGAAAATCATTCATCTTGCAGCTTAGTTTGATTTTTCAAATACCAGCTAGAACGGATTTAATAGGCAAAAAAGAAACAGGTCTCTTTTGAAAAGATAAAAATTTCAGATAATACTGCTCTTTTTCTACTACACACGCTCTAAGACAAATGCGATGGAGGGTAATAAACATATGAATTTTGGGTTGAATAGTGAAAACCACGGATCCTTTAGAAGCTATAGGTTTTAGTTTCATACTCTTCGAAAATCTCTTCAAACCACGTCATCTCTATCTGCAACCTCAAAACAGTGTTTTGAGCAACCTGCGGCTAGCTTCCTAGTTTGCTCTTTGATTTTCATTGAGTATCACTCCACTGTGACTTATGGTCAGATGCTGATACTTTTATTCTTTTATACAATATCAAATTTTAACTGGCCTGCTTTGACACCAATCTTAAGTGTGCTGCCTGCCACCAAATCTCCCTTAAGAAGAAGTTCTGCCAACTTGTCTTCCACTTCTGTTTGTAGGGTTCTGCGAAGTGGACGAGCTCCCATCTCTGGGTCATATCCTTGATTGGCCAACAATTTCAGTGCGGAAGCTTGTAATTTCAAGTCAATGCCTTTTTCAGCCAAACTTGCCACTAAAGGTTTGACCATAATCTTCACCACTTCCTGCATATGTTCGCTAGACAGGCTATGGAAGACCACCTTTTCATCAATACGGTTGATAAACTCAGGTCTATAAGCCTTTTTCAGCTCTTCGAACATGCGTTTTTCCATATTTCCCTGATCAAAACGAATATCCTTAGACCCAAATCCGACAGTCTTGTCATCACGAAGGGCTGTCGCACCAAGATTTGACGTCATGATGATAATGGTATTTGAAAAATCAACCTTGCGTCCCTTGCTATCGGTCAAAACACCATCGTCCAAAACCTGCAAGAGAACATTAAAGATATCTGGGTGGGCCTTCTCTACCTCGTCAAAGAGGAGAACGGAATAGGGTTTGTTGCGAACCTTCTCGGTCAACTCTCCACCTTCTTCGTAGCCCACATAGCCCGGAGGAGCGCCATTGAGACGGCTGGCTGCGAATTTCTCCATATACTCACTCATATCAAAACGGATAAGAGCTGATTCGTCATCAAAGAGGACTTCTGCCAGAGCCTTGGCCAATTCGGTCTTACCGACACCTGTCGGTCCTAGGAACATAAAGGAACCAATCGGACGCTTGTGACTGCGAATCCCTGACTGGTTGCGGCGAATCGCACGGCTAATGCTTGAAACAGCTTGATCTTGACCGATAACACGTTTGTGCAGTTCAGCTTCCAGATTCAAGTATTTTTTAGCGTCCGTTTGGGTCAGTTTTTGGACTGGAATACCTGATAAACGACTCAAGGTGGTCAAAATATCAGACTCTGTCACCAAGTCTTTATAGACAGGTACTTCCTCTTCTTTTGCGATTAGCTGGGCTGCCTGTTTCCACTTGCCATCCATCAAGGCCTTGTCAGCTGGACTCAAGTCAGAATCGTCTGCTTTTACATGCTTTGATTTATTTTGCACTGTTGCTGCTGCCTCATCCAAGAGATCGATAGCAGAGTCTGGCAAGTGACGGCTAGTCAAGTAACGATGAGCCATCTTGACGGCTGTTTCAACCGCTTCATCTGTGATTTGCACACGGTGATGTTTCTCATAAGTCGCCTTCAAACCTTGCAAAATGGTCATGCTGTCTGCAACACTTGGCTCTTCAATCGTTACTTTAGCGAAACGACGAGAAAGAGCCGCATCTTTTTCAATGTGTTTTTGGTACTCTTCCTGAGTGGTGGCACCAACCGTTCTCAAAGTTCCACGAGCCAAGGCTGGCTTTAAGATATTGGCTGCGTCCAAAGTCGAATCAATTCCGCTACCAGAACCCATGATGGTATGGAGTTCATCGATAAAGAGGATGACTTGGCCATCTTCTTCAATATCCTTGATGATATTGTTCATGCGCTCTTCAAAGTCACCACGGAAGCGTGTCCCTGCAACGACATTCATCAAATCAAGCTCTAACACGCGCATCTTAGCCATTTCCGCAGGCACGTCACCACTAGCAATACGCTGGGCAAGACCAAGCGCCAGAGCTGTTTTCCCGACACCAGCATCCCCAACCAAGACAGGATTATTCTTAGTCTTACGGCTTAAGATTTGAATCATACGGGATATTTCTTTGTCTCGACCGATGACTGGTTCTAACTTGCCAGAACGCGCTTGCTCTGTCAAATCATGCGTATAATCCTCGAGACCACCACTCGGAGTCTGTGGCATGCCCATCATATTAGCCATAGAATTTTGCTTATCAGCTACTGTACGATGGCGTTGGCGTAAAGCCTTGAGGTCTTCACGAGTCCAACCTGCACGTTCTTCTAGATTTCGACGTAGGGCAGCAATCTTGACCTGATCTTTCTTGTCTTCATAAGAAAAACCAGCCCTCTCCAAGATACGAGTCGCCAAGGCATTTCCATCATGCAAAATCGCATAAAGGACGTGCTCCGTCCCTAGCACCTTAGCATGGACCACTGACGCTACATACTCTGCTTCATCAAAAAGAACCTGCAAACGATGGGAGAACGGCAACTCCGTAAAAGTTTCATCCTGGCTATAGTCCGTTTCAGTCAGTTCCAAAGCGACTTCTTCTAAACGGTCCATCTCATATGGATAATCATTTAAAGTCGCCCCTGCCACACTATAACTGTGATTGGACATGGCAATCAACAAGTGCCAAGACTCTAGGTAACGAGCTCCAAAATGACCAGCAACCATGTAGGCACTTTCGATACATTCATTCAATGCTTTTGAATAGTTCATCTTACTTCCCTTTTCTATCTACCTCTTGTATGACCTGTCGTAGCATATTAGCACGAAGGACTGGAGCTTCTTCTCCTAGAACGCGATCCAAAGCTACTGCTACCAGCAAATTCATCTCTTGCTTGTTCATCAATTCCTGCTCAACCAAAAGCTGGAGAATATCCTCATAAATTTCTTGACTAACTCGCTCACCAATCGAGTAAAGCAGCTCCCTGAGCATTTCATGATGACTAGAAAACTCAATCCGTCCTATACGAATATAGCCTCCGCCACCACGCTTACTTTCAACCAAGTAGCCTCTACTTTCCGTAAAGCGTGTCTTGATCACATAGTTAATTTGACTAGGAACAACCTGGAAGGTATCTGCCAACTGACTCCGTTGCAACTCCACAATACCAGATTGATCTAAAATCGCCTTGATGTAGGCCTCAATATGATCCGATGTATTTTTAAATCTCATTACAAACCCACCTCTCTCTTTAAACCTTGACTATCTTTGACTATTATACCGAAATTTTCTCATTTTTAAAAGAAAAAGGGCGTTGGTAAAGGATAATCTTCACCAACTCCCTATTTTTCTACTTATCTAAGCCTAATTCTGCCAAGATTTGACGTTTGTAGGCAATCTTTTGGACTTCCTTGTCCTCATCTTCAGACCAATCTAGTTTAATTTCTGAAACAATCTGCCCAGGGCGATTTTTCAAGATATAGATGCGGTCGCTGAGACTGAGAGCCTCCTCGATACTATGCGTGATGATCAGGGTCGTCAATTGTAACTGCTTATGAATCTCAAGGTACCAAGCGTGGAGTTCCATCTTGGTCATCTCATCCAAAGCGCTAAAGGCTTCATCTAAGAGAAAGAGCTTGTGCCCGAAAAGATAGGTACGAAGTAAGGCTACACGCTGGCGCATTCCACCACTGAGTTCATGAGGGTATTTATCTCTTACAGCCGTCAACTGGAAGGTCGCAAGAATTTCATCCGCGCGAGCAATAGCTTCCGCCTTATCCACCTTTTGAATCAAGAGGGGCAGAATGATATTACCAAGCACCGTCTTGTGCTCCAAGAGAAGATCTTTTTGCAACATATAACTCACGCGCCCCTTGGGATTTTCTTCACCATCAAGAACGATTCTCCCTGACTGAACTTCTAAAATCCCAGCGATTAGATTAAAGAGGGTGGTCTTTCCAACACCACTTGGGCCTAGGATGGAAACCACTTCACCTGAAGTGACTTTCAGATTGATGTCCTCTAAAATCCTCTCCTGACCATAGGCATAACTGACGTATTCTAGTCTAATTTCTGTCATTATTTCACAAATTCATTGGTAAAGCCTTTGTCTGTCAAGTCTTCTTTAAGGATACCATTTTCTTTATCCCATTTGTAGAAGGCATTCCAGCGAGCCGCATCAAATTGTCCCCATTTTTCCTTGTCGCTTGCGTATTCTTTTGACAAGTATTTTTGAGATTCGATGACAAAGTCACGTTTTTCCTTGAGTTCAGGTGCATTTTTGATGAGGATGTCAGCTGCTTCTTCTGGATGCTCCATGGCATATTGGTAGCCTTTTTTGATAGCTTGGATGACTTTACGTGCTTCTTCTTTGTTATCTTTGAGGTAGTCGTTGTTAGCAATGATGACTGGTGAGTAATAGTCAAATTCTTTAACGTAGTCTTTCAAGTACATAAAGTTAGCATCTACACCTTGAGATTTGGCAAGAATTCCATCCCATCCATAGTAGATCCAAGCAGCATCAAAGACGCCATTGGCAATCGGTGTGATCGAGTTTGAGTCGTTATTTGGTACTTTTTCGACTTTATCAAAGTCCCCACCTTGTGACTCTACCAATGTTTTCAACATAGCAAGTTCAGTTGGGTCATTCCAAGTTCCGTATTTCTTCCCAACCAAGTCTTTAGGACTATTGATATTGTCAGACTTACGAGAGATAATTCCAGATGTATTGTGTTCAACAATAGCTGCAACGGCAGTAATTCCTGCCCCTTTTTCCAATTTTTTAGCCATGTAGTCTTGGAAATACACTGCAAATGGTGCCTTTCCGTTGATAACCAAGTCAGAAGAACTTTCTTCTGGTGGCAATTTCAAATCAACATCCACTCCAGCTTCTTTGAAATAACCTTTTTCCTTGGCAACATAAAGTCCTGTGTGGTTGGTATTTGGTGTCCAGTCTAGGATAAAGTCAACCTTCTTAAGTTCTGCTTCTTTGTTGTCCTTAGAAGCAGTTCCTTGACCACAGGCCACAAGCACAACAGCTACAAGAGCTGTTACAAGCGTTAAAAACACTTTCCATGTTTTCTTCATTTTGATTTCCTCTTTTCTTTTTCAGAAACATTCTAATTCTACGAACGTTTCCATTTAATAACATATTTCTCGCTGATATCGACCAACTTCATACCCAGAAGGCTGATAATCGATACCAGAATAATAATAGCAAACATGGTATCATACTGAAACAGTTTCTTGGACTGAATCATGTAGACACCTAGTCCCTCAAAGCCTCCCAACCACTCAGATACCACTGTTGTGATAAAAGCGTAGGAGACACTGACCCTCAGACCTGCATAAAAGTAAGGCAGGCTGACTGGAATTTTAAAATGCCACAGGATTTGCCAAGGCTTGGCTCGCATCAGACTAAACAAGGTCAGCATATCCTTGTCACAATGCCTAAAACCGTCCAAAATGCTGACGATGATGGGGAAGGTTGTCGTCAAGATAATCAAGACAATCTTGGGCAAAATCCCATAACCGAGCCACAATACCAGGATAGGAGCTATGGCAATGGTCGGAATGGTCTGAACAACCACCATCATAGGGTAAATCAGGTCATTGAGCCAAGTCAAACTATCCATAAGTACAGCCATGAGACAGGCAATCAAGACTCCCAAAATTAGACCTAGTAAAGCCACTCTCAAGGTCGCCCAGCTATGGTGCCAGAGAAATTCTCTGTCACGAACAAAGGCCTGAAGAATTTCAAAAGGTGTCGGCAGGATAAACTTGGGGAGAAGTTTAAGAAAACCTGCTAACTGCCAGATTGACAAGACTCCCAGAAAGCCCAACAGACTAATGTGTCGTCTCAGTATACTTTTCAAGTTTCTCATCAATACTTAAAATCTCTCCTACATTTATTTTGACATTGGCAAAGACATTATCTGCCTCCTGCCCTGCCACCTCCAGCGCTTCTTTGAGAACGCGCATAAGCTCATCAAACTCCCCTTCCAAGACCGTTTCAAATGGTGTCACCACCATAGTCACTTCTTGAGCTTGCAGATAAGCAATGACCTGATCGATAACAGCTATCCGATCAATCCCCTGTGATAGGGGTAAAACTTGCAAGGCAATGCTTGCTTTCATAAGAACCTCCTCTTCTCATTTTCCTTTGACAAAAAGAAAAACCTTTACCATATATGGAAAAGGTGCAGAATAGATTAAGTAACGTTCCCTACGCTGGCATTACCCAGATCAGGTGCGGTCGAAGTTTAACACTTCCTCTCAGACTGTACACAGACTCCCATATATTATATGGACATATGATAGCGCAAAACAAAAAAAAAGTCAAGGAAACTGCTTACAGAAAAGAGCAGGAAATTTTTCCTGCCCCAATTTTCTATACTCGTACTCCATCACTGTTTACTCTGTAGCCATCCACTGTCGTATTGACAGCTAAGACGCCTGAAGAGTAAGAATAATACCACTTACCAGATACTTGGTACCAGCCCGTTTTCATTGCCCCTGAACTATCCAAATAGTACCACAGACCATTTTCATTTAACCATCCTGTCTGCATTTCACCAGATGATTTCAAATAATACCAGCTAGAACCATCTTTCAGCCATCCCGTTGATTTAGAACCATTTGATTTGAAATGATACCAACTACCATTTATTTTCTTCCAACCGACAGTTGAACTGTTATTGGATCCATAGTTAGAGCTATTTCCTGATTGATTCTGATAATTCTGTGAAGAGGTTACTACCTCTAGCTGGATATAACGACGACTTCCGTTATAAGCCGTATAACTCAACCACTTGTACCCATCTTTTTCGAGAATTTGATCATAATGAACATTCTCCCCAGGATAATAGTAATCAATTGCAGTTGCGCTAGCTAGAGGCTGATTTTTGATAGCAGCCTTAGTCTTAAAATAATGTGTTCCTCCTGTTGAAACTGAGGATTGACTATTCCCCACACTACCACCAGCCAAATCTTTAAAATGAATAAATCCTGTCATCGTATTTGCTTTTATACTTCGTTTATTATAGGCTTCTGTATAACCATAGTTATATTCCTCGATCTCAATCTGATCTCCCATTACATTTGACACCCAGGCAACATGCCCATAAGTTCCTGCAGTAGACCAAGCAATGGAGCCAATCGTCGGTGTATTATCTACACGATAGCCTTCACGACGAGCACGATGCCCCCATTCATTCGCATTTCCATAAGCCCTTGGAATCTCAAAACCATTGACATTACTCAAACGAAAGGCTGCAAAAGAAGTACACTGACGAGAATACATGCGCCACTGATCAATCTCCTGGCTCCCATTTTTATAATAAACAGGATAATCATCCCCTCGCGCAATCGATCCATTTCCTCCAGAATAGGCATAGACACTATCACTCGCTGCTAACATCAATCCTACTACTAAAAAAGGAACAAGCTTTTTAACTGACATCTTCAAGTAATAACTTGTCCCTCTTACTATAAACGGTAAAATTTTCATTCTTCCTCCTTGAAAATAATATAGTACTCAATGAAAATCAAAGAGCAAACTAGGAAGCTAGGCGCAGGCTGTACTTGAGTACGGCAAGGCGAAGCTGACGTGGTTTGAATTTGATTTTCGAAGAGTATAAATCGAAGATTGCCTTCACTTAAACTATTCGGAGAAAAAAGAAAAAGTGAGAAAATTTCTCACTTTAGTCAAGATAATGAATCAAATTCTTTTCTGTAAGAATATCTGAATAAGTAAAGGATTCAACATAAACATTAGCTTGTTTATCTCCTTCAACGTTCCCAAATTCCACAATAAATAGGGATGGATAAACTTCAATTAGCTTACCCAATCTATTTTTTTGGCGCTTACGTCCATTTTCCAAAGTCATTTCAATTACATGACCCTCATGTGCCTTGATTTCCTCTTTGATTTTTTTCATCTTAGCTACATCTGTAAATGCATCTGTCATTTTATGCCTCCCTTTTTGAGATACTTGAAAATTTATTGTATTCTTTTTGGAAAATCAATTCCACTGTTCCACGAGCTCCACTACGGTTTTTCTCGATAATAACTTCCACCTTATTATTTGGGATACCGTCCTCTTCTTCACCACCACGCTCATAGTAATCGTCACGATAGAGAAAGGCTACGATATCAGCATCCTGCTCAATAGACCCAGATTCACGAATATCAGACAAGACCGGTCTCTTATCCTGACGTTGTTCTACACCACGAGAAAGCTGACTTAGAGCGATTACTGGAACCTTCAGTTCTTTTGCTAGGATTTTCAACTGACGTGAAATTTCTGAAACTTCTTGTTGGCGGTTTTCTCGACCAGTTCCCGTGATAAGCTGCAAATAGTCTATCAAAATCAAACCAAGATTTCCAGTTTCTTGAGCCAATTTACGAGAACGAGAACGAATCTCTGTAATCCGAATTCCTGGCGTATCATCGATATAGATACTTGCATTAGCTAGATTCCCTTGAGCAATGGTATATTTTTGCCACTCCTCATCAGTCAATTGACCCGTACGGATAGAATGCGATTCTACCAAACCTTCTGCCGCCAACATACGATCCACTAGACTTTCCGCACCCATTTCGAGTGAAAAAATAGCAACAGTTTTGTCCAACTTAGTCCCAATATTCTGAGCAATATTCAAGGCAAAGGCTGTCTTACCAACCGCCGGACGGGCTGCTAGGATAATCAACTCCTCCTCATGCAGACCAGTCGTCATATGATCCAAGTCACGATAGCCTGTCGCAATACCTGTAATATCGGTCGTTTGTTGCGAGCGAGCTTCCAGATTTCCAAAGTTGATATTCAACACATCTCGAATGTTCTTAAATCCACTTCGATTAGCATTTTCGCTGACATCAATCAGGCCTTTTTCTGCCTGAGCAATGATTTCATCAGCTGGTTGCGAAGCCTCGTAAGCTTGATTGACAGACTCTGTCAACTTGGAGATTAATCGCCGTAACATAGCTTTTTCTGCAACGATTTTAGCATAATACTCCGCATTAGCAGAAGTTGGCACAGAATTGACAATCTCAACCAAGTAAGATAAGCCACCAATATTCTGTAAATCACCTTGATTATCAAGAATAGTACGAACCGTTGTTGCATCTATGGCATCGCCACGATCGGATAAATCGACCATAGCTTGGAAAATCAAACGATGGGCATACTTAAAAAAGTCCCGAGACTCAATATATTCTCGTACAAAAACAAGCTTACTCTCATCAATAAAGATAGCCCCTAAAACGGATTGTTCAGCTAAGATATCTTGAGGTTGTACTCGTAACTCTTCTACTTCTGCCATCAGACTTCCCTTCCTTTTACAATCTTGTCAAGAAGGTGTAAACTTATCCTTCTTTCACACGAAGATTGATTACACTTGTAATATCTTGATAGATTTTCACTGGTACATCAATCAAACCAACTGCTCGAATCGGAGCTTGTACTTGAATATGACGTTTATCAATCTTAATTCCAAATTGCTTTTGCAATTCTTCTGCAATTTTCTTATTGGTAATCGAACCAAAGGTACGACCATCTGGACCAACTTTTTCAACAAATTCTACAATAGTTTCCTCTGCTTCTAATTGGGCTTTAATTGCTTTTGCTTCTGCAATCATCTCAGCATGAGCTTTTTCTTCAGATTTTTGTTTACCACGAAGTTCACCTACAGCTTGAGCAGTTGCTTCTTTGGCTAGATTCTTTTTGATAAGAAAGTTTTGCGCATACCCTGTTGGTACTTCCTTAATTTCGCCTTTTTTACCTTTTCCTTTGACATCTGCTAAAAAGATTACTTTCATTCTTCTTTCTCCTTTTCCTTTATTTCATTTAATACAATCTCTGTCAGTTTTTCACCTACTTCTGACAAGGTTGAATCCTTAATTTGAGCTGCTGCCAAATTAAAGTGGCCTCCACCTCCCAGCTCTTCCATAATCCGTTGTACATTCAGCTTACTACGACTGCGAGCTGAGATAGAGATAAATCCTTGTGTATTCTTCGCAAGAACAAAACTCGCTTCAATACCTGACATAGCTAACATGGCATCTGCTGCCTTACTAATAACAACTGTATCATAGCATTTCGAGTCCGTAGCCTCTGCTATCAATACATCTGAACCTAATTTACGCCCCTGTAAAATCAGTTCATTGACCTCACGATATTCTTCAAAATCTGTCGCAGCGATTTCTTGGATAGCAATACTATCGCTTCCGCGCGTTCTGAGATAGCTAGCAACATCAAATGTCCGACTAGTCACTCGTGAGGTGAAATTTTTAGTATCCAGCATCATACCAGCCATTAAAACACTTGCCTGCATACGACTCAGACGATTTTTCTTAGAATTCTGGAACTGAATCAATTCTGTTACTAACTCACTGGCACTGCTTGCACCACTTTCGATATAAGTAATAACTGCATTGTCTGGAAAATCCTGATCCCTTCTGTGGTGGTCAATAACGATGGTCTGTGTAAACAAATCATAAAATTCTTTTGATAATGTTAAGGCTGTCTTTGAATGGTCTACAAGAATCAACAAAGAACGATTGGTCACCATCCCCATTGCATCCTTAACAGACAACAACTTCGTAACTCCTTCTTTTTCTAAGAATGAAACAGCTCGTTCAATATCTGGAGACATTTGTTCTTCATCATAAAGAGCATAGCTATTTTCAATCACATTGCTGGCGAATAACTGCATACCTACAGCAGAGCCCAAGGCATCCATATCTAAATTTCTATGTCCAACTACAAACACTTGATCCACACTACGAATCTTATCAGATATGGCTGTCATCATTGATCGAGTACGGGTACGAGTGCGCTTGATGGACGCAGCCGACCCACCGCCAAAGTAGACTGGATTTTTCGTTTCATCATTCTCCTTGACAACCACCTGGTCGCCACCACGTACTTCAGCCAAATTCAAGTTAAGCAAAGCAACTTTCCCTATTTCATCATGATTTCCATCGCCATAAGAAAATCCCATACTTAAGGTCAAGGGCAACTGCCTCTGTTTCGACTCTTCTCTGAAAGCATCAATAACAGAAAATTTATCATTCATCAAGCCCTCAAGCACCGTATAGTCCGTAAATAGATAAAATCGATCCATACTTACCCGACGAGAAAACATCATGTATTTTTCTGAAAACTCTGATATAAAATTAGCTACAAAACTATTGATTTGACTAATATCTGACTCAGAAGTTGCATCCTCCAAATCATCATAATTATCCACAGAGACAATCCCAATCACTGGTCGACTTGTTACCAATTCATCTGTTACGGCTTGCTCCCTGGATACATCTACAAAATACAAAACACCGGAAGAAGCATCCATATGAACAGCATAACGCTTCTCACCCAGCTTGGCATAAGTAGACGGATTTCCTACTGAAGCCTTGATAATCGTTTGAACAGCTTCCAAATCAAAATCGCCATCTTCCTTGGTCAAAATCAATTCAGCATAGGGATTAAACCACTCAACCTCTCCAGAAGATAAATTCAATTTCATAACACCTACAGGCATCTGTTCCAATAGAGATGTCAAACTTTCTTCCGCTTGGTGGTTTACATACTGTATCTGTTCTACATCACTCCTTGTATAATGCACTCTCAGTTTCTTAAATAAAAAAACATAGCCTCCTACAAAAAGAAACAAAATTAAAAGCGTCAACAGATTATTATTAACAAAAATAATGAAAGTGGATAAGACTCCAAACGCAATCAATCCTACTAGAATAGGAAAAATTGGACTTACATAAAATTTTTTCATTCCAAACCTCTTGGCACCCATTATACCATAATAACCCTCAAAAAGCGACTTTTAAAGAAGTTTATGGCTATTAGCATTAACAGTTTAGCTGTGAGTTTATACATTCAGTCTCTATTTCTTCTTGATTTGAACATAAAAAATAGAGGAAGAAGTAGTCATCCTCTATTTTCTTCATTAACGATAGTTTCTTTAACTAAAAGAGACTATTCTCCAACTTCTATCTGAAGACCTTTCAATCTTTCTTGAGCTTGGCTTACAATAGACTCTATAATAAACTTACAAGGTTTGATTTCTTTGACTAACCCCGCAATCTGACCACTCATCATTGAACCATTTTCTGTATCTCCTTCATAAACCGCTTTAGAAAGAGATCCGATAGTAATTTCCTCTAATTCCTCACGGTTAGTTCCTTTTTGCTCTAATTCAATATAATGATCAGTCATGGCATTTCGGATGCAACGAACTGGTGCCCCAGCAATCCGTCCAGTAACAGCAGTTGCCGTGTCATTTGCCTCCAAAACTGCTTCTTTGTACTCTGTAGCAATCGGACACTCATCTGAAGCTAGAAAAACAGTTCCCATCTGTACACCTGCTGCTCCTAAAGCAATGGCTGCAGCTAGCCCTCTACCATCCGCAATTCCTCCTGCTGCGATAACAGGAATCGTAACAGCATCTACAATTTGCGGGATAAGAGCCATAGTATTACTTTCTCCGATGTGACCACCTGCTTCTGAACCTTCTGCAATAACAGCATCAACTCCGAGTTCTTGCATTTTTTGAGCATGTTTCACACTAGCAATAACTGGAATAACCTTAATTCCAGCTTCCTTCAAATAAGGCATGACATGTTTTGGTGTTCCCGCCCCAGTTGTAACAACAGGTACTTTTTCTTCGATAATAACTGTAACAATATCTTTGATATTCTTCATCATCAACATAATATTGACACCAAAAGGCTTATCTGTCAACTTTCTTAACTCACGAATTTCTTCACGTAACTGTTCTCCAGTCATCCCACCGGAGGCAATAATTCCCAATCCCCCAGCTTCTGATACAGCTGCAGCTAATTGATAATGAGAAATTTGAGCCATAGCTCCTTGAAAAATTGGATATTTAATTTGTAAAAGTTTTGTAATAGACATGTGAATACTCCTTTATTTTCTGTTGCTTCTTGTTGGCGTATGGGTAGTCATCCCACCTGATCCAAGTCAACAAGAAAATGAAATCATTTGTCTCCTTATATACGACTATCCTAAAAAAATTGGTTTGCGATCTTGCCTATCTGTAAAAGGAATTATTGGAGGTCGAGAGCGTGGCACATAATCTACAAATTCTTTACCTTCTTTATCAAACTGGGCGACTGCTAAAAATTGATCATGATAAAAGAAAAATTTATAGTCATTTTCAAAAGCTTGACGGAGCCACTTCTCTTTTGCCAAGATTGATTTCATAGGGTAATCATCCACTGCAGGAACCCACAGAGAATTCCGATGAACATGTGTCAACATCAAATCTCCCATATGAATCATCGTATCCTTTCCTTGTTTCAATAGAATAATACTATGACCATTACTATGACCACTCGTACGAATCATTTGAATTTCTGGAATCACATTAATGTATTCTGAAAAAGTTGTTACTTGCTTTTCAATTGGTTCCCAGTTTTCTCTAAGATAAGTGCCTTTTGTCCGATTATTAGGATTTCGCATTTCATACCATTCGACATCGTTTACAATGATTTTTGCTTTGGGATACTTGGATACCAAGTCTCCAGAGACATCCCTATAGGTCAAACCACCTGAATGATCATGATGCATATGAGTCATGAGAACAACATCAATCTGACTAGTAGTCAATCCTAAGAGTTCCAAACTCTCCTCAACCCTGCTCTCTGATAAAATACCTAAATTTCGTCTTTGTTTTTCTGATAATTTAGCTGTATCAAAACTAGTATCAATAAGGTAATTTTTCTCCTTATATTGAATCAAAATTGGATCTGTTAGCTCAGCCATCATATTATCCTCATTGGTTGGATAATAGCGCGACCATACAACTTTAGGAACAGGGCCAAAAAGTGTTCCTGCATCAGTTAATTTATCTGCACCACGTAGCCAAGTCAACTTCATATCATGGAACTGGTATTCCTGTAGTGTGAGATTTGTCATTCTTTACTCCTTTAGCCACTGACAGGCAATTCGCTTGCGAATCGAATCTCCTGATTTACCATACATTTCAAGCGTTTTAGCATCTTTTAAATACCGGTCAATGGGAATATCTTCCACAGTATGCAGAGGGCTCATCAACCGAATAATATCCTCAGAAATCTCCAAGGCAACTTTTGTTGTATAAAGTTTAATCTGACATACAAACAAAAGTGCATCTCTCATGTTATCTTGATACGAATTAAAATACGCTTTTGCTGAACACAATTTTGTATACAAGTCTGCAAACTGATACTGATAAACAGTTGCATCTAGTAAACGCTTGCCAAACCCACGTTTAACTTTCACAAAAGACAATCCTTTTTCAAATGCACCTTCAGCAACTCCGAGGGAGACTGCACTAAGACCAAGCTGTAATTTTTGAAGAATATCATTCAATTGTTCAGCACCTGATAAGCTCAAACCCAATAATCTGTCTTGCGTCAGAAGCACATTGTCAAAGGCAACAGAACTGATGGGTAACCCCTTTAGACCTGGTTTGCTAATGTCATCACCAATAACAACACCTGGATCTCTTGTATCGACTATGAAAAAACCAAAAGAATCTTTTCCCCCATCTGCTTCTATCTTCGCAAGGATCAATAAAATATCAGCAAATCGACAATTAGACACAATTGATTTTTCACCTGATAAACGCCAACCAGTAGCTGTTTTCGCAGCAGTAGTTTCAATTACTGACAAACTTTCCATGGATTTTCCTTCAGAGAATCCCAAGCCTACTAATCTCTCACCTTTTACTAATGATTCAAGATAATGAGACTGCTGGTCTATGGTTCCAAAGCGCATAAAAGGGTAGATTCCATAGTAAGCTTGAGTCAATAAAATTGTAGAAAATGCTGGAAAATACTTTGCAATCAGACGAATAAGAGTTAGAAAAGGTACAGTCGCCCCATCAAGCTGACTATCTACACAAGAGGAAAAAATATTATATTTATCAATAAATTTAGAGAGTAACTCTCTCGGAAATTGATTTTCATCCTCCCTGTTCCTCAAATAGGGTAAAAGTAAATTCCGTAACTCTGCATCCAGTTCATGCTCCAAGGCATTATTATCAATCATCATCTTCACCTCAATTTAATTATCAGCAACAGGTTGGTAATAATCCCTCAATAGCTCTTCGTAAACATATGATTCAACCTCACTATAGGAAGGTTTATATGGTCTACAAAACCAAATATTAAATGGAATCGGATCTTTAAAAGTCACTGCTTTAAAGCGACTACTATCTACTAGATGGCTAATCGGTTTAGGTAAAATCGCGATTAAGTCCGTTTGGTAAGTTGACTCAACCAAAAAGTCCCATGTAGAGGAAAGATAAGCAAATTTAGGAGAAATTCCCTGTGAAGCGAATTTTTCAGTAACCAAATCATAAGTAGTAAAGGACTTATTAAAGGTTGCTATCTCATAGTCAGATATATCTGACCATTCCAGCAATCCTTTATCTGAAAGTGGATGATTTTTATCCATATAAGCAACATACTCATCCAGTTGGATAATATGCTGATCAAACTTCTTTGTATCCAACAAAGTAGGCTCAATCAAAAATGCTAGGCTCAAATCTCCTTCCGTCATTTTTTGACGAATTTCTTTTCCCCCTCCTTCTGTCACTTGTATATGGATATGAGGGTTATTTTTGAAAAATTGTGGAAGCAAACTAGCAAAATACACACGTAAAATCAAGGATGGAATTCCAAGGTTTATTGTCCCTTTTTGTTTTTGCGCTTCACTATGAATCATGGAAAGCATTTCTTCATGACGATTCACAATCTCAGTAGCAAACCGATAAATCTTTCTTCCAGCTCCAGTGAGACTTTCTAATCTCCCATTTTTTCTATGAAATAACTGAACCCCTTCAGTCGCTTCAAAATTTGTTACAAACTGACTTAAGGCAGACTGACTGATGTGGATTTTTTTCGCAGCAATGGAAAGATTACATCCACATTCTATAATATTGATAAAATAATTCATTTGAATAATATCCACTGGCCAATCACCTCTCTTTCCTTCGCTACTATAGATACTATCTTTTTCACCAAACTTATACGCAAACAGGAAACTCTAAACTAACACAAGCTCAGTTCTATCTCCGTTATTTATACAAGCTACCCAATAATTAAATCTTATAGCAAATCATATAATTTAGAAATCTTTCAACCTCTTTTCATTAGGTATAGTCTGTTAGATAACTATTGCACTCTCATTTATAAATCGCTTACAAAAGTTATCAATATATATCATACCACACTATGAAAAAAATATCTTCCTACCGATTGCTCATTATCAAATAGGCATGATTTTCAAATCATCTGAAACAATAACATCTCCGTCTGTCTTTTCAAGGACTTCCTCTAAAGTCACACCAGGAGCTAATTCCTTCAATAAGAATTTACCATCTTGGATTCCAAAAACAGCTAAATCAGTAATAATCAAATCCAATACTCCTTTAGCTGACAAAGGAAGGGTACACTCTTTCAACAATTTTGATTGACCATCCCCTGTCGTATGTTGAATCGCACCAATAACACGTTTTGCTCCAACAAGTAAGTCCATAGCACCACCCATACCTGGGGCAAACTTACCTGGAATAATCCAGTTTGCGATACTACCGTCTTGGCTCACTTCAAGTGCACCTAATACTGTAGCATCCACATGACCTCCACGAATAATCGCAAAAGATGTTTGCAAATCAAACAAGGCGGCTCCTGGCAACAAGGTGATTGGGGCACCTCCCGAATTTGCCAAGTTTGCATTGTATCCATCTTTGGTAGGGGTTTCCCCAAAACGAAGAGCTCCGTTTTCTGCTTGAAGAATGACATTAACTCCCTCAGGGATATAATCGGCAGATGCATTTGGAATACCAAATCCCAGATTCACAACATCCCCATCTTTAAACTCAAGCGCCACACGTCTTGCAATAATTTCTTTTGCCTTCATTTTAGTTTACCCCCGCAAGTTTCTTAGTCTCTGTCCACAAATCACCCATCATTTTATGATGCTCTTCTGGAGACAATCCCTGAACAACATAATCGACAAGGATACCTGGGATGTAAATATCATTAGGATCAATTTCTCCCACTTCTAACAACTCATTAGTTTCTACAATGACTGTATTAGCTGCCAAAGCTAGCTGAAGTGAAATATTTTTTGTCGTACCGTCCAAGTATAAGTTTCCATACTTGTCTGCCTTCGTAGCCTTAATCAAAGCTACATCAATCTTCAATGGATCATAAATTAAATATTCTTTTCCATTGCGAGTAACCTTCTCCTGATCTTTTTCCAAAATAGTACCTACACCTGTTGGTGTCAATACTGCTCCTAGACCAGCTCCAGCTGCATGTAATCGTTCAACAACAGTTCCCATTGGAGTAAATTCAACTTCCATATTTCCACTGAAATACTCGTGTTGAGCTGCTGCAGACGTTCCTACGTGAGCTGCAATGTATTTTTTAACTTGGTGATTTTCACAAAGACGCCCCACACCGACTTCCTTACCAGGTTGAGATGTTACGACTGATACCAATGTCAAATCTTGCTGGTTTTGAGAAACCAATTCTTCAATTAATTCAAGTGGTTCCCCTACTCCAAGAAAACCTGAAATTCCTACTTTATCTCCTGAGTGAATCAAGGAAATTGCATCCGATAATGTTACAACTTGCATCTTCTATCTCCTCTTTCTATTTACGCTGAAACTCAGCTTTGCGTTTCTCAACAAAAGCGCGCATTCCTTCTACCTTATCTTCTGTTGAGAAGAGGAGAGCTTCAGCTTCTGTTTCTAATCGAATCGCATTTTTCAGTGGGAGTTCTGATCCAACTTGAATAATATGCTTGGCTTTTTCAACTGCCAAAGGAGCGTTTTTCATAATAGAGACTGCCAATTCCTCAGCTGCTGTCAACAATTCCTCAGCTGCCACCAATTTATTCAAGATGCCTAATTCATAGGCTTCTTGACCTTTAACCATTCTAGCAGTAAAAATTAGTTCTTTTGTCTTGCTGGTACCAATTAAGCGAGACATTCTTTGTGTTCCAGCAAATCCTGGAATAATACCTAGGCCTACCTCTGGAAATCCTACAGTGGTCTTTTCGTAACCAATACGAATATCTGTTGATAGGGCTAATTCCAAACCACCTCCTAAAGCATAACCGTTTAGAACTGCAATAGTTGGTTGCGTTAGTTCAGATAGACGGGTAAACGTATCATTAGCATAGGTCATATAATCATGTGCTTGGATAGGAGACATTTGATCCATCTCTTTGATATCCGCTCCTGCAACAAATGCTTTTTCACCTTGTCCAGTCACAATCACAACACGAATATCATCACTTGCTTCAATTTCGTCTAAAACATGATTTAAGTCAGTCAAAACTTCTGAACTTAAAGCATTCAAAGCTGCTGGACGATTTATTGTAAGGTAACCAATCCCATTCTTCTGCTCTAATAAAACTGTTTTACTCATTATTCTGCTCCTACTTAATTTTTTTGAGTACAGAGTACAGTGTCAACAAATACCGATACCAAATGTAAGAGCTTACATTTTTATGATAACTCATTTAAATCAATCCGTCTACTTAATCTTAGTTTATAATCCTATAAGTACAGCTTATAGTTTGATTTTGCTTCAAATAATCCCCATCAAATGAACGATAGCAATCACATAAATACATATATGACCATTAAAAAATAGTTCATTTCAACAATATCAACTACCTTAAGTCTAGGAAAATATATAGCGAAGTGAATCTGGACTAGTGCAATATCATTTCTAAACTATTATAAATTGATTTGAATTCAAAAATTAAATTATTAAATTCTTGTTTCAAATGTAGCAGCTACTTCTTAAACACCTATTCCTAACAGCTCTACTACAATTATTATCCAGCAGACTTAGATCTTAATTTAATCTATGTTCCATGACTGCTACTAACTTACACTATCAAAAATACCTTATCACGCAGCATCATGAAGAGCATGCGTGATAAGGTATAAGAATTATCAGTTTCCAAATAAAACTCTATTTAATAATGGTATATTAAAAGAAAGACATACGACATAAATAGTTCATTAGCGTTCAACGATAAGAGCTGTGCCCATACCGCCTCCAATACATAGAGTCGCTAATCCAGTTTTGACATCGCGCTTCATCATCTCATGTACAAGAGTCACTAGGATACGACAACCTGAAGCCCCGATTGGATGACCAAGAGCAATAGCACCACCGTTAACATTGACAATATCTGTATTGAAACCAAGCGTTTTACCAACCGCACAAGCCTGGGCGGCAAAGGCTTCATTTGACTCAATCAAGTCAAGATCATCAACTGTCAAATTGCCTTTTTCAAGAGCCTTGCGTGTCGCATAAATCGGTCCACATCCCATAATCTTAGGATCTAAACCTGCGCTTGCATAAGAACGAATGCGAGCAATCACTGGAAGTCCTAATTCTTCAGCTTTGTCAGCACTCATGACCAAGACAGCTGCTGCTCCATCATTGATACCAGAAGCATTCCCCGCCGTAACAGAACCGTCTTTTTTGAAAACAGGACGTAACTTAGACAAGCTTTCCAAGCTGGCATCTTTTCTAGGAAATTCGTCTGTATCAAAGACAACCGGATCTCCTTTACGTTGCGGAATGACCACTGGAACAATTTCTTCTTTAAAGCGTCCAGATTCTATAGCTGCCACTGCTCTTTTTTGTGATTCTAAAGCAAGAGCATCTTGATCATCTCTGCTAATACCATATTCTTCAGCCACATTCTCAGCTGTAATCCCCATATGATATTCGTTGAAGGCATCAGACAACCCATCTTTAATCATGGTATCAACAACGTTAGAGTCTCCCATACGTCCTCCCCAGCGGAAGTTTGGCAATACGTATGGAGCTTGACTCATATTTTCTGCCCCACCAGCTACGATAATATCAGCATCCCCACACTGAATAGCTTGAGCAGCCAATTGTACTGCCTTCAAACCTGAACCACAAACCTTATTGATAGTAAAAGCTGGTGTAAATTCAGGGAGTCCTGCATGAATACTCATTTGGCGAGCCACGTTTTGACCTAAACCTGCGCCTAGGACATTCCCCATGATCACTTCATCTACCTGCTCTGATTTAATATTCGCTTTTTCCAAAACACTCTTAATTACCAAAGAGCCCAATTCGACAGCTGAAATATTCTTCAAGCTTCCTCCAAAGGAACCCAAAGGAGTACGTACCGCCGATACAATAACTACATCTTTCATGACTACCTCCATTTTTTCTAGTAAGTAAAGAACCCTTCTTTTGACTTACGTCCCAATTTTCCAGCCTCTACCATTTTCTTCAAAAGAGGAGCAGGACGGTATTTTTGATCACCAAATCCTTGGTTCAAAACACCCATAATTGCAAGGCAAACATCCAATCCAATCAAATCGGCCAAAGCTAAGGGACCAATAGGATGATTCGCACCTAGTTTCATTGCCTCATCTATTTCTTCAGCACTAGCAACTCCTTCTCCTAAGATATAAATAGCTTCATTGATCATAGGAATCAATACACGGTTTACTACAAATCCATAAGAATCTTTAACATCAACAGGAGTTTTTCCAATTTTCTTTGTAAGTTCACGGATTTCTGCCACTACTTCATCCGAAGTCTGCAAAGCTTTAATCACTTCAACTAATTTCATCACTGGAGCAGGATTAAAAAAGTGCATTCCAATCACACGTTCTTGGTTCTTAGTTGCGGCTGCAATATCTGTGATAGATAGAGAGGAAGTATTTGATGCTAGAATTGTTTTAGAATCTGTGATTTCGTCCAATTGTTTAAATATACTGAGTTTAATATCACGATTTTCAGTCGCAGCCTCGATAACCAATTGTACATTTTTCGCGTCTTCGTATGAAGTAGAAGGAATTAAATTGGCAACCACTTTGTCTTTCTCATCTGCAGATAGACGTCCTTTTTCAACCGAACGTTCCAACTGTTTTGTTATGTTATTCAATCCTCGTTGAACAAATTCTTCTTTGATATCATTCAAATAAACCGTAAATCCAGCTTGAGCAAATACTTGAGCAATACCACTTCCCATCTGACCAGAGCCAATTATCATTACATTTGAGATCATTTTTTCTCCTTTTTATTCTAAGTAAATCACGTTATGAAGCAAGGACGATTGAAAACAAACCCTTCAATCGTCCTAGTTCTATTAAACAAATGCACCCAATCCAGTAATTTCACGACCTACAATCAAAGCATTGACTTCGTGCGAACCTTCATAAGTATAGATTGATTCCGCATCTGCAAAGAATCGTGCCACATCTGTTTCCAAAGTAATACCATTACCACCACATGTTTCACGCGCAAGAGCTACTGTTTCACGCATTACTAAGGAGTTATGCATTTTCGCTAGAGCAGAATTGAGCATCAACTCATTACTCTCTTCCTGCATTTCAGCAATACGAGTTGAATATGCAAGAGCTGCTACAGCATTGGCTTGCATTCTAGCTAATTTTTCTTGAACAATTTGGAATTTGGCAATCGGACGTTTAAACTGTTGACGGTCTTTTGCATATTTAAGAGCTGCCACATATGAACCACATGTTACTCCCATAGCAATATGCGCTACATCGGCACGAGTAAATGTTAGAATACGTGCTACATCTCCAAATCCATTGATGTTAACCAAACGATCTGAGTCTGGAACTTCTACATTCTTCATTGTAATATGACCATTGCGGATACAACGCAGTGCAATCTTATGTGGAATAGGCTCTGCATGGTAGCCAGGGGCACCTTTACGGACAATAAAACATTTCACCTTACCGTCTGCCACATCACGAGCAAATACAGGAACAACATCTGCTGTATCTGAACCACCAACCCAACGCTTTTCTCCGTTCAAAATCCACTTATCTCCAACACGCTCAGCAGTTGTTGATAGACCACCAGCGATATCAGAACCAGAAAGCGGTTCTGTTAAGGCAAAACATCCTTGCCAGTCAAATGAAGCCAACTTAGGAAGAAATTCTTTCTGTTGTCTTTCATCCCCACCCAATAAAATAGTGTTATAGCAAAGTCCCCCATGAACTGTGTAGAAAGTTGCGATTGAAGCATCGAAGCGAGCTAGTTCTAGATATAAAAAGGTAATATACAATTCAGATGGTTTATAACTTCCTTCACGCCCTTCAAACAATTTTGGATTGTTCATGATTTGAGCACCCTTAGCGACAGCGTAAAATTCCTCAAATGGGAAATCAGGTTTTTCCCAGTATTCGTTGATAACTGGACGTAGATGTTTTTCAATCAAACGACGAGTTTCTTGTAGTACTTCAGCTTCCCCTAATGTTAAACCATCAGCGTAATGAAAGAGATCCTCAGGATATAGTTCACGTAAAATTTCTTGTTTTGTTGCCATAGTTATGACTCCTTCTTTTATTTTAAGAACGCTTACATTTTATTGCTCGCTATTTGTTGACAAGTCCATTCTATCGCTTCAACCAGTATTTTGTCTACTTAATAAAAATGAATAGAGCTATAAGTTGAATTTATAGATAGTTCTTCCACTTACTTTTTGAAAATTTATCCATAGAGACAAGCCATCTCTCTTATATGAGCAATAACTTTTTCTTCCAAACTTCCATTCTACAATCTACACACCCTCTAAAGTCTCAGTAATTATTTAGATATCTATTACTCCTCATAGCTACTTGTATTACAAAAGACAAAATAGATAAAAAATACTTAAACTAAACACAGTCGCTTTATATAGTGAAATAAAATCTAAACAAATTGACTAGGAAATTCAATCCAATTACTAGCAATATTTTAGCACCTAAGACGTTCAACTCTAATTTCAATTAGCTACACAAACTCCCTCTTCCTTGAAATATAAAAAGTGATTTACCCGAAAGTAAACCACTTTTTATATTTCATTTTTCTTAAGATTCTTTAACTTCTAACAAGCCAATCTCGCCATCCTCACGACGATAAATCACATTGGTTGTCTGATCTTCAACATCCACATAGATAAAGAAATCATGTCCCAACAAATCCATCTGTAGAATAGCTTCTTCCAAATCCATTGGTTTTAAATCAATTTGTTTTGAACGAACAACTTTAGACTGGACAACATTTGAATCTTCCACCAAAGCATCTGTAAATAATTGACTAGTTGCTACCTTATTTTTATTTTTACGCTCGATTTTTGTTTTGTTTTTACGAATCTGACGTTCAATTTTATCAGTTACAAGGTCAATTGAACCATACATATCTTGAGACACATCTTCTGCGCGGAGAGTAATAGATCCAAGCGGAATCGTTACTTCCACTTTAGCTGTTTTTTCACGATAAACTTTTAAGTTAATTCGGGCATCCAACTCTTGTTCTGGCTGGAAGTACTTTTCGATCTTTTCGAGTTTAGAAACTACATAATCACGAATTGCTTCTGTTACTTCTAGGTTTTCACCACGGATACTATATTTAATCATATGAGTACCTTCTTTCTAAACATTTTTGTTTTTATGATTTTATTATAACGCTTTCATTCTATTTTTGCAAATTTTTTCCTCATCTTACAAGGGAAAATGTTTTTACATCCTCAGCACCAGCTTCTTCCAGCAGTTTCTTCACACGATTTATAGTTGTTCCTGTAGTATAAATATCATCTATAAGTAGGATTTTCTTAGGAATGCGGACTCCACTTTTAATAAAGAAAGGAAGTTCTGTCGCCAAGCGCTCTGAGCGACTTTTAGAAGAACTGGCTCGTTCTTCTCTTTTCTCTAACAAATCCAGGTACTTAAATCCTGCTGCATTGACCAAGCCCTCAACCTGATTAAATCCTCTGTTAGCATATCTATCAGGACTTAGGGGAATTACAACAAATTGGTACTCTTTGTACTTTTTCAACTCCTTACTTAAAAATGAAGCGAACACTTTTCTTAAAAGGAAGTCTCCGTCAAACTTATACCGACTGAAAAAATCCTTCATAGCTTGATTGTAAGTAAAAATCGCTCCATGACTAACCTCAACTCCTTCTTTACACCAAAATTGACAATCTTGACACTTTGTTGACAATCCTATTTTCATACAGTTTGGACAGTTCTCTTCCCCAATTCTTTCAAAAGTAGAATCACAATCTAAACAAAGACAGGAGGCATCATTCTTCAGAAGTAAGAGACTACTAAAAGTTAAAACACTCTTCATAGTCTGCCCACATAACAAGCACTTCATAGACCAGCCTCCTTATTCATCATCTGAATTTCCTTAATCGCCTTCTTGATTGAATCATTTAACCCATCATGGAAGAAAAGCAAATCTCCTGTCGGTCTATCCATGCTTCGTCCAACTCGTCCACCAATCTGAATCAAACTAGACTTGGTAAACAGACGATGATTGGCCTCTACTACGAAAACATCCACACAAGGGAAGGTAACTCCACGCTCCAAGATTGTCGTACTGATAAGTATTGTCAGTTCTCCATCTCGAAAAGCTTGCACCTGCTCTAATCGATCTTCTGTGACAGAAGACACAAAACCAATTTTCTCATTTGGAAATTGCTCCTGTAAGATTTCTTTTAGCTGCCCCCCTTTCTTAATTTCTGATGCAAAAATAAGCAACGGATAAGCTGTCTTTCTCTGCTTCTCAATATAAGACTTTAACTTTGGTGACAAACGATTCTTATCCAAATAGCGATTAAAATCCGATAACCAAACTGGCTTAGGAATAATCAACGGATTTCCATGAAATCGTCTAGGCAAACTCAATCGTTTCAATTCTCCTAAACGGACCTTTCTATCTAACTCATCGGTCGAAGTCGCTGTTAAAAAGATTCTCAGTCCATTCTCCTTTACACTATTCTTGACAGCGTGGTAAAGTGTTGGATTATCAACATAAGGAAAAGCATCTACTTCATCCACTATCAGCAAATCAAAAGCTTGATAAAATTTCAATAACTGATGGGTTGTCGCAACAACTAGTGGTGTTCGAAAATACGGCTCTGATTCTCCGTGTAGTAAAGATATATCGCAAGCAAAATCATCTTGCAGGCGCTTGTACAGCTCCAAACAAACATCTATGCGAGGACTAGCCAAGCATACTGCACCACCCGCATTGATCACTTTAGCTACTACTTGATAAATCATTTCTGTCTTTCCAGCCCCTGTCACCGCATGAACTAAAGTTGGCTCTTGCTTGTCTACTGCTTGAATCAATCCCTCTGACACTTTTTCTTGAAAGGGAGTTAATTGACCACGCCATTTAAGAACATCTTGCTTCGGAAAATCCTCCTGTGGGAAATAGTATAAAGCTTGATCACTCCTGACTCGCTTCATCAGCAAGCATTCCCGACAATAGTAAGCACCGATGGGCAAATACCATTCTTCTAGAATAGTACTATTACAACGTTGACAGAAAAGCTTCCCCTTCTCCTTTCTCATTGCTGGAAGTTTCTCCGCCAACTGACGTTCTTCTTCTGTTAATTCATTCTCAGTAAACAAGCGACCAAGATAATTTGGATTTACTTTCATACTTCTTTATTCGTAAAAACCTAGCGCTTTAGATGATTTTTTAGTACAATTAAATCATGGAATTTAGAACAATTAAAGAGGACGGACAAGTCCAAGAAGAAATCAAAAAATCCCGCTTTATCTGTCATGGCAAGCGTGTTTATAGCGAAGAAGAGGCTCGTGACTTCATTACCACCATCAAAAAAGAACACTACAAAGCGACGCATAACTGCTCGGCCTTTATTATTGGGGAACGTAGTGAAATTAAACGTACAAGTGATGATGGTGAGCCCAGTGGTACTGCTGGCGTTCCCATGCTAGGGGTACTAGAAAATCACAACCTCACCAATGTCTGTGTGGTAGTGACACGCTACTTTGGTGGCATTAAACTAGGCGCTGGAGGACTCATTCGTGCTTACGCCGGCAGTGTTGCCTTAGCTGTCAAAGAAATTGGTATCATTGAAATAAAAGAACAGGCTGGCATTGCTATTCAAATGTCTTATGCTCAGTACCAAGAGTACAGTAACTTTCTTAAAGAACATAATCTCATGGAGCTGGATACAAACTTTACAGATCAAGTCGATACGATGATTTATGTTGATAAAGAAGAAAAAGAAACTATTAAATCTGCACTTGTGGAGTTTTTTTATGGAAAAGTCACTTTAACTGATCAAGGTTTACGAGAAGTTGAAGTTCCTGTAAACTTAGTGTAAACAATGGATAATACAGTGTTTCACTGATATTTCCACCGCTACTTTAATTAGCAAAATAAAAAGATGCGTACCAAAATATACTAGAAAATGAAGCAATTCAAAAAGAAAATGGATAGCGTTCTCCTTTACACCTATTTACTAGAATTAGCCTAACACAATCTCTTAAAATTAATGGCTTAGACCTATGATATAAAAAAATCCTATCGCTCCGATAGGATTTCTATATTTTACAAATGGTATAGTTAGCGTTATACTAGAAATATCTTATACAAAGAGGTATTCATATGTCTATTTATAACAACATTACTGAACTAATCGGTCAAACTCCGATTGTTAAACTCAACAACATTGTGCCAGAAGGTGCTGCAGATGTCTATGTAAAACTTGAAGCATTTAACCCTGGTTCTTCTGTAAAAGACCGTATTGCTCTTAGCATGATTGAAAAAGCTGAACAAGACGGTATTCTAAAACCTGGTTCTACTATTGTTGAAGCAACAAGTGGAAACACTGGTATTGGACTTTCATGGGTAGGTGCTGCTAAAAGGTATAAAGTCGTCATCGTTATGCCTGAAACTATGAGTGTAGAACGACGTAAGATCATCCAAGCCTATGGTGCTGAACTCGTCCTTACGCCTGGTAGCGAAGGAATGAAGGGTGCTATTGCCAAAGCTCAAGAAATCGCTGCTGAACGTGATGGTTTCCTTCCTCTTCAATTTGACAACCCAGCAAATCCAGAGGTACACGAAAGAACAACAGGAGCTGAAATACTAGCTGCTTTCGGTAAAGATGGACTAGATGCCTTTGTTGCTGGAGTGGGTACCGGTGGAACAATTTCTGGTGTTTCTCATGCACTCAAATCAGCAAATTCAAGTATTCAAGTTTTTGCAGTAGAAGCAGATGAATCTGCTATTCTATCTGGTGAAAAACCTGGTCCTCACAAAATTCAAGGTATCTCAGCTGGATTTATTCCTGATACACTTGATACAAACGCCTATGATGGTATTGTTCGTGTAACATCAGATGATGCTCTTGCACTCGGACATGAAATTGGTGGAAAAGAAGGCTTCCTTGTAGGGATTTCTTCAGCTGCAGCTATCTACGGAGCCATCGAGGTTGCCAAAAAATTAGGTACAGGTAAAAAGGTCCTTGCTCTAGCACCAGATAACGGTGAACGTTATCTCTCTACAGCACTCTATGAATTTGAAGTTTAGTCTCCTAAATACAATTGGCCCTTATTATAGGGCTTTTTATTTTTACCTTGAAAATAGGAAGTTCTCCCTATAAGGATCGACTGCATAGAAAAAAGGAAGCAAATTTACTTCCTTTCTATAATTAGTTATTCAAGGCTGCTGCCATTGTAGCTGCAACTTCAGCTTCAAAGTCGTTTGCAGCTTTCTCAATACCTTCACCAACTTCAAAGCGAGCGAACTCAACTACTGAAGCGTTAACTGATTCAAGATATGCTTCAACTGTCTTGCTGTCATCCATGATGTAAACTTGTGCAAGAAGTGTGTAAGCTTGGTCAACTTTAGTATTGTCAAGCATGAAGCGATCCATTTTACCTGGGATGATTTTGTCCCAGATTTTTTCTGGTTTGCCTTCTGCAGCCAATTCAGCTTTGATGTCAGCTTCAGCTTGAGCAATAACATCATCAGTCAATTGTGCTTTTGATCCATATTTCAAGTGTGGAAGAGCTGGTTTGTTAACCATTGCACGGCTTTCGTTATCTTGGTTGATAACGTGGTTCAATTGTGCCAACTCATCTTTAACGAATTGTTCATCTAATTCTTTGTAAGAAAGAACTGTTGGTTTCATCGCTGCGATGTGCATTGACAATTGTTTAGCAAGTGCTTCGTCTCCACCTTCGATTACAGAGATAACACCGATACGTCCACCGTTGTGTTGGTAGGCTCCGAAGTGTTGTGCATCTGTTTTTTCAATCAAAGCAAAGCGACGGAATGAGATTTTTTCTCCGATAGTCGCTGTTGCAGATACGTATGCAGCTTCAAGAGTTTCACCTGAAGGCATTGTCAAAGCAAGAGCTTCTTCGTTATTAGCTGGTTTTCCTTCAACGATTACTTTAGCTGTTGCGTTTACCAACTCAACAAATTGAGCGTTTTTCGCAACGAAGTCAGTTTCAGCATTTACTTCAACAACTGCTGCAATGTTACCGTCAACATAAACACCAGTCAAACCTTCTGCAGCAACACGGTCAGCTTTCTTAGCTGCTTTTGCCATACCTTTTTCGCGAAGCAATTCAATCGCTTTTTCGATATCGCCTTCCACTTCAACCAATGCTTTTTTAGCGTCCATAACACCAGCACCAGATTTTTCACGCAACTCTTTAACAAGTTTAGCTGTAATTTCTGCCATTTTGATTCTCCTATATTTTTTAAAAATAGGAGAGCCGGGCTAAGCCCCGCCCTCCTAGGTAATTACTATTTATTATGAATTAAGCGTTGTCGCCTTCTACAACTTCAACGATTTCTTCAATTGAATCTGCTTGAGTTTCTGAAGCTGCAAATTCTGCTTCAACTGCTACTGCATCCTCACCTTGACGTCCTTCGATGATAGCGTCAGCCAATTTAGCTGTGATCAATTTAACAGCTCGGATAGCATCATCGTTAGCTGGGATGATTACATCGATATCATCTGGATCAGTGTTTGTGTCAACCATCGCTACAACTGGGATTCCCAATTTTTTAGCTTCTTTAACAGCGATTTGCTCTTTATGTGGGTCAACTACGTACATCACATCTGGGATACGAGGCATATCTTCGATACCACCCAAGAATTTTTCAAGACGTGCACGTTGTTTGTTAAGAAGTGCAACTTCTTTCTTAGGAAGAACTTCGAAAGTTCCATCTTCTTCCATACGTTTGATTTCTTTCAAACGAGCGATACGTTTTTGGATTGTTCCCCAGTTTGTAAGAGTTCCACCCAACCAACGGTGGTTGATGAAGTATTGACCTGAACGTACTGCTTCTTCAGCAACTGCATCAGCTGCTTGTTTCTTAGTACCAACGAACAATACAACTGCATCGTTAGCTGCCGCATCACGCATGAAGTCGTATGCTTGGTCAGCGTATTTTACAGTTTGTTGCAAGTCGATAACGTGGATTCCGTTACGCTCTGTAAAGATGTATTTAGCCATCTTAGGGTTCCAGCGACGAGTTTGGTGACCAAAGTGTACACCAGCCTCAAGAAGTTGTTTCATTGAAATTACTGCCATGAGTATTTCTCCTTTTTGTTTTTTTCCTCTTCTTGACTTCAACTCGCAAAACGACCCAAGAGCAACTGCTTCACAATTCATCAAGAATGAGTATTATCGTTCACACGACAATTTTCATTTTACCATACTTTTCCAATATTTTCAAGCTATTTTGATATAATTTTTAATAGTTATTGTCTCTGGTAAAAACTGAAAAAGAGGGCTCTATTCGAGTCCCTCTGTAATTAGTCTGCATAAATATATGTCACAAAACCTTCAGAAGTCGTTGTTGGATTAAACCATCCACGGTGGTTTCCAAGTGTGCGATTACCTGCATAGTTTGATTCTGATACTTGAATACGTGTTGTTGATTCAACAGCTGTAACAACCGCTACGTGTCCATATCCACCATCGTTCCAACATGCAATTGCTCCAACTTGAGGGGTTGAACCTGTACGGAAACCTGCTGCTGCTGCACTTGTGGCCCACTGTGCTCCATTACCCCAATAGTCTCCAGCCCAAGGTGCTAATGTTTTAACTCCCCAGGTACATTCTCCAATTGGATAAGTTGAGGCATCCGTGTTATATGTTGGACGTACTTTAGCCTGAACAGGTGCTACTGCAGATTCAGATACTGCTTGTACCTGTGCTGTTAGGTTTGTATTACCTGAAGCAAGTACTGATTGTTGTTGGCTAGCTTGTTTTTCTTTATAAGCTGCTTCTGCTGCCGCAGCTGCACGTGCCTCTGCCTCAGCTGCTGCTTTTTGTTCCAATAGACTTGCTTTTTCCCCTTCAGCTGTCGCTTTCTCAGCAGCAAGACTCAATTCAGCAGCTTTTAGTTCTGCCTGTTTAGTAGTCAATGCTTGAGCATCATCTGCCAATTTTTGTTGATTAGCAATTACAGTATTGATTGCTTCATTGTTTGCTACTTGTTTTTCAGAAATAGCTTTTTTATCTGCCTTTTGTTGTTCTAACATTTTGTTATTCGCAGATACGATTTCACTCATTGCAGCAACACGTGAAATAGCTTCTGTAATTGATTTTGAGTTTACGATTGTATTGATGTAGCTAGTTGCGGCTCCATTTGTTTGAGCACTACGAGCTTGTTTTTCCAAAGATTGGTTACGAGAAACAATGTTTTTAGAAAGTTCTGTAATCTCACCCTCGAGTTTCTTAGATTCTGCTTGTAATCTATCATTTTCAGATTGCAAGTTAGATTGCTCTGCTTGAATAGCAGATACTTGCTCCTGAATTTGATCAACTTGTTTTTGTGCTTCTTCTTGTTGTGCTGTTAAGTTACTAATTTTATTATCTTGAGCAGCAATTTTGTCATCAGTCGTTTCTGCATGGGCAGTCGTCAATACTGCTGCCTGGGAAACCATTACTGTACTTAATAAAAGCGAGGCTAAGATTTTTTTCTTCATGGTTAATAAATACTCCTTCTGTTTAAGACAATACTAGTATACCAAAAAAAACTCCAATAAATATTACGCCTTTGTTACATTTATATGTCGTTCTTATAGATAATATTTTTCAAAAATAAATTGAAAAACAGTAATCCATAAAAAATTTAAAATCATCGTCGGTACCAAGCTATAGACTATAAAAATCGACATGTTATCCACTGTCAGCCCTACCATAAAAGCCAAAAGATAACTACCCATTTCAAACAGGAAGGTCAGGACAATCATAGAGAGCATTCGTGTCCAACGATTCAACAAAATAACACTATTCAATTTATGAAGAAAGGCTCCCAATAAGATAAATAAGAGAGTTGCAATCCCTATTAGATGGAAAAAGTAAACATCGTAAACCAAGCCTATCACAAAACAATAGACTAGGTAGAGATACTCTGATACTTCTATCGTCTCAAACAAGAGAAATAGAAACAGAAAATGACTAGCTAAATGTACATGGGGGAAAAATGAGCCCAGAAGCTGGCTAATATGGGCGTCAATTAGAACAAAGAAAGGGAGCAATAAAAACACTCCAACCCGCTTCAACTGTCTCATTATGAATTCCCCACTAATTCTATCACATCCACATTATGAGTATCTGCACTCAATTTAACAGTTACTTCTCGTGTCAAATAGTCTGTACTATGCGTTGTGGCAACCACTTCACCAACAGGAATATCCGTAACGTTAAAGTTTCCTAATCCACCCGTTGTCACCTTATCGCCTGTACTAATATCGCTATTACTATTTAATTGACTAATTTTAAGAACTTCATTTTCCTTGTCGTAGCCAACAATAATTCCATAAATTGTAGTAGTGCCGTGTTGAATTTTAACAGAAATCTTATCAGTATTTTCCGTATTTGTCAGAAGGTTGACCATAGTAGAGTTGTCCTCCACTTTTGAAACACTCCCAATCAAGCCACCATTTGCAATAGCTAACATGTTCTCAGAAGCACCTTTTGATCTACCTGCATCTAAGGTCAACTCCTGCTTCCAAGATACCGGAGAACGCATAATAACATCTGCTGCTAAAGTCTTTGTGGCTTGCAATTTAGACCTCATATCAAGCAATTGGCGCAATTGTTCATTTTCTGTCTTTAAACTTTCCGCCTCATTTGATTTGACTTCTAACTGGTAAATCTGTTTCTTCAAACTTTCATTTTCATTATATGTTCGTGTCAAATGAGCCAAATCTGATTTGACAGAATCAAACCACCGAAAAGGTTTTTGTACAACCCTATCAACCAATGAAATTCCATCTCCTAATTTTGTCACAATTGTACTTGAATAAGTCGTCGCCAAGAGAGCTGATACAAGCAGAACAGTGACAAAAACAATAATGACATATTTTGATTTTTTAAAACGGTTCATATCCCTACCTTTATATCAAAAACTGTTACAGTAACTTTTAATCAATTCTTTAAATGCTACTAAGATTTTAAGAAAAATAAGCAACAACCAAGTACGAGAATAACAAGAATAGTCAGCGTATCCTTTCGAGTCCATTCCAATTGTCGGTATTGACTTCTGCCTTTTCCACCCTGATAACCACGCGCTTCCATAGCGATAGCTAAAGAATCTGCACGTTTTAAACTTGTTGCAAAAAGAGGAATCAAAATTGGAATCATAGCCTTCACCTTTTGAACAATGCTTCCTTCACCAAAATCCACTCCACGCGCTTTCTGTGCATTCATAATCCGCGTCGTATCATCCATCAAGGTTGGGACAAAACGTAGACTCATGGACAGCATCAATCCAATTTCATGAACTGGAACTTTCACACGCTTTAAAGGCGCTAACAAAGCTTCGACAGCTGAGGCCAAACTTAAGGGCATGGTCGTTAAGGTTAACAAAGTTGAAAAGAAAATAATCAATACAAAGCGACAAAAAATAATTCCAGCTTGTTGCAAAGCATAATCCGTGATTCTCACAAACGAAAACTCAAATAAAACATTCCCATTAGAAATGAAAAATAGTTGAAAAATAGTTGTGAAGGCAATCAAGAAAAACATAGACTTCAAGCCCTGAATAAAAAATGAAAGAGATACTCCTGACAAGGCAATAAATATCCCTGTCGCTATAAAAAGAATTAAATTCGTCAAGGGAGTATTAGCCCAGAAAACGATTAAAATCAGTAACATCATAGCAAGCAATTTGCTACGTGGATCCAATCGGTGAACAATCGAATCCCCTGGGATATAACGTCCCAAAATCATACTATCCATTTAGCGACTCCTTGAACTCCTCTATCTTAATCGGTAATCGTTTAAATGACACGCCTCTATCAGCCAATCGTTTACAAAAGGCCGTAATTTTAGGTACTCCCAACTGCACTTCTTCCATAAAGACAACATCTTGAAAGACATCACTTGGTTTTCCCCCCTTCACTAAACGTCCCTTTTCCATTACATAGACTTGATTCGCATATTCAGCAACATCATCCATCAAATGCGTTACCAAGACAATGGTCATCCCTGACTGGTGGAGTTTTTTGAACAAATTCATCAGCTCTTTTCTTCCCAGGGGATCTAGGCCTGCTGTGGGCTCATCTAAGACTAATATGGCTGGTTCCATGGCAAGTATGCCTGCAATGGCGACACGTCTCATTTGTCCACCTGATAGCTCAAACGGACTACGATCAAAAAGTGATTCATCAATTCCAACCAGAGCCAGTTTCTCACGCGCAATCTGCTCCGCATCTTCTTCAGAAACTCCAAAATTTTGCGGTCCAAAAGCAACGTCTTTCAAAACCGTTTCTTCAAAAATCTGATTTTCAGCAAACTGAAATACCAAGCCAACCTGTTTTCTAATTTGACGAATATCTTTATTTTTAGAAGTCGAGGTGATTAAGGTATCAAAAACCCTCACACTCCCTTGACTTGGCACCAATAAACCATTTAAGAGTTGTAAAATAGTTGATTTGCCACTACCTGTGTGCCCAATTAAAGCTGTATAAGAACCATCTTCAATCGTCAAAGAAACATCCGACAAAGCTGCTGAAGCTAAGGGAGTACCTTCTTGATATGTAAAACTCACATTTTCTAGAGCAATTCCCATAGCTTATCCTCTAGCTCACTTTCTGTCAAATAATTTTCAGGTAAATCATAGCCATTCTGGCTCAAAGAATATTTTAATTGATTAGCAAAAGGATTGTCTAATCCAATTTGATCTAAATCATTTCGAGAGAAAAGTTCTCTTGGGCTACTGGTTGATTCAATTTCCCCTTTTTTCATGACCAACACACGATCACTCATGGCAACTTCTTCCAAATCATGGGTAATGGAAATGACCGTCATATCATAGTCTTTCCGAATTCCTTTTACTGTCTCAATCAGTTCTCTACGTCCCTCAGGATCCAACATACTTGTTGCTTCATCTAAGATTAAAATAGCTGGTCTTAGGGCTACAACACCTGCAATGGCCACACGTTGCTTTTGGCCACCTGATAGACGCGCTGGCTCTCTCTTTTTAAAGTCCAACATGCCAACCAAATCCAGAGCTTCTTCCACTCTCTTTTTCATTTCTTGACGAGAAAGTCCCTGATTTTCCAAACCAAAGGCTACATCATCTTCAACAGTCGCTCCAACAAATTGATTATCTGGATTTTGAAAAACCATACCGATTTGACGACGTATATTCCAAACATTTTCCTCAGTCAGCCGTTTGCCATCAATTACAATCTCTCCGGATTCTGCTTCCAGTAAACCATCAATTAAGCGAACCGTCGTTGATTTACCACTACCATTATGTCCTACAATCGAAAGCCATTCTCCACGTTTCACGTGAAACGTAATATCCTTCACATCATAGTATTCCTGATTTTCCTTATAACGAAAAGAAAGATTTTTTACATCAATTATTGATTTCATTTCGAACCAAATGTCCCTTTAAATACATAGGCACTACCCTTAAAATAATCATAGCCAGAGTAGATAGTGAAAAATAAGGCTACATAAAGTAGAACTTGACCAAGCAAAGTCCAATGTAATAGCAAGAAAATAATCGCAAACATCTGACTAAAAGTTTTAATTTTTCCAGGCATTGCTGCTGCTAAAACTGTTCCTCCAGTTTCAACCAGTAACAGCCTTAAACCTGTCACAGCTAACTCTCGACAGATAATCACTGCAACAATCCAAGCCGGAGCCATACCTAGCTCAATCAACATAATAAAAGCCGACATAACTAGTAGTTTATCCGCCATAGGATCTGCAAATTTACCGAAATTACTGACCACATTCCATTTACGAGCTAAATATCCGTCTAAATAATCTGTAATACTGGCAATAGCAAAGATAATATCCGCCACTATATGACTCTCTATCGAATTTCCTACTGTTAAAATAAAGATAAAAATAGGTATAAAGAGAATTCGACCTATTGTTAAGAGATTGGGAATTTGTTCTTTTTTCATTCGTTTTTCCTTAATTTTTAGTAAAGGTTACAGTGATTTGCCCAGTCTGCGCTGTTAACTTCGACAAATCAACAGTCTGATTATCTACTGTCAAAGTAACACCTTTTACAACACCTAACGTAATGGTTACAGGACTTTTAGTTGCAACTGTTGCTTCTGCACTTTTATTATCCGGTGATAAGGTTACACCGCCCTCAAGTTCGCTTTCTGAAACGCTGACCCAACTTGTAACATCTGAAACTGCCAATTGCAGTTTAACTGTTTCCTTACTTGTCTTATAAGCGATTTCTACATGATTTCCTTCACCTGATACACTTATAGCTGATTCTATACTAGAAGAACTACTAGATGAACTACTACTTGAGGAGTGGGGAACAGAGCTAGTTGAACTTATCGAACTTGTTGATTGAACCACACTGTAATTAGAAAGAGAAGGCCCCTCTGGTTGGGTTTGAATATAGTTCCAAACATAATAGGTCACAAAAATTAAAATAGATAAGGCAAAAAGGATAAAATAAAATAAAGGTAAAAAGGATGTTTTTTTCTTCTTTTTCTTACTTGAACGTCTACGACCTGTCAACTCGTCTTCATCAACATCTACTTCCTCATAAGTAATCATACTCCCAGAATCATAAGCATCCAAGACAATTTGGTCATCTAACTCAACAGCCCATGCATATTTTCTCAAGAAAGAACGCGTGTAAAAAGGACTTGGAAGTTGATCGAAATCGTCTGCTTCCATTGCTTCCAACATATCTAACTGGATTTCTGTCTTTTTCTGCAATTCATCTAAACTCAATCCCTGATTGATTCTAGCTAATCGTAAAACCTCACCAATTGTTTTTTTCCTCATACTTGTCATCCCTTCTTTCTAGTATCTATTATGATAGGTTACTACGATGGGAATATTGTAAAATCAACTATATCCCCTTCATCTATTAAGTGATGTCCTGCTTCAAGGACATCCTCTAAAGTAATTTCCTGTAAAATCTTTGGTAAGTCAAAAATTGTCTCACCATGTTCAAAAGCATCATATTGCGTTGCAATAAATTCAAGAGAGTTCATGCTACTGAAAAATTCGCCAAACATCTCTCTTTTGATAATATCTAAATGTTCCTCTGTAATATCTAAATCCTTTGTAAAATTACGAATAGCCTTCCTGAATTGATGAGACAAAGCAACTGGCTCTTTCGTATCCATTGTCAACATGACAAAATGAAAGCGACTTGTTACTTCAATTTCAAGAGATAGGGAAGCATCTAATTTACCTGATTCATAACATTTTTGAAAACGATCCGAAGTCCAACCAAACATCATTGCAAACAATAATTTTAATAAAATATGATGTCGATAGCAATCCGCCTCAGCAACTTCTCGCTTACCTCTAACTCCAATCGCTAGTTTGGGAGAAGATACTTCCATTCTCATACTATCTGTTGGTTTTACATCTTGTAAAAGCAACTTTTCTCTTGCTACTTCCTGAACATCTAAATCTTTCAATTCTTTTCTTTCAAAATAGTCCTGTACTTGATCCACATCAAAATTGCCAACTAAAAACAGAGACATGTTTACAGGTTTGTAAAACTTTGTAAAATTTTCTTGCAAATTCGTTAGATGGATTTGGGAAATGGACTCCTCACTTCCAACTATATCCGTTGCTAAAGGTGTGCCAGGATATAAATTCGCTAAGGTTGAAAAGAATAAACACGAATCTGGATCATCTTGATACATTTCTCGTTCTTGCTGGATAATATCCTGCTCTCTCAAAATGGAATCTTCAGTAAAGTGTGCTGATGTTACCAATTCATCAAGTAAGTCTAAATTCTCTAAGAGATAATCCGTTGCTGAAAAAAGATAGTTTGTTTTTGTAAAGCTTGTAAAGGCATTACTATCTGCACCTAGACTCGTAAAAGCAGACATCAAATCGCTAGCATCTTCTCTTTCAAATAATTTATGTTCAAGAAAATGAGCAATTCCCGCAGGATATTGTTTTACATCTCCGTCAACTTCTGTGACAAGCGTATCTACCGAACCAAACTGGACAGTTACACTCCCGTAAACCTCTTTAAATTCCTTTTTAGGCAAAAGAGCAACTGTCAATCCATTCGACAAACGAGTTCGATAAACCATTTCTTTTACAGCTGGATAGTATTTTTCTTCAAAAACAACCTTTGTCATTCTATTCCTTCCATAAAGTAAATCGCTTGTAGTTTCACATTATTAGCTGCTCTACAAATATCATCTTTGTCAACTTGCTCGAGTTTTGCAATCCAACCTTTAAAGTCTGCTGAAGATTTTCCAAGTAAGGCATTTTGATAAGCACGTTCAATCAATGAACCTTGATTATCTTGAGAAAGCAACAAAGACCGACGAATCATTTCCTTGGTCTGCTCTAGCTCAAGCTCTGTAAAATAACCTTTTTTAAAATCAAGTAATTGATTATTCATCATTTTTCGAGCCTGATTCCTATTTTCTCGATTGATACCAGCATACATCCTCAAAAATCCACTAAATAAATCAAGCTGACTTGAAATAGTATAAGCCAATCCAGCATTTTCACGGACATTTGTAAATAGTTTAGAGTGAGCAAATCCACCAAGTAAACCATTCATTACAATCATGGGTAAATGTTGCTCATCACCATATTCAGAAGGGCAATGATATCCCAACTCTAAAATAGACTGTCCCACATTTTTCCTAACCATGCCTTCTTGCAAGATATTGGAATAAGGTTGGCAATATTGAATCTTCACATCTACTTCTCGACCTTTAAAGCCAAATGATTCTAATACATTTTGAATTTCAACCTCATTAAAGTCACCTAGGAAAAAGAAATCTATTCGATCATTGGCCAAAAATTCTTGGAAACAAGAATAAGAACTTTGTGGAGTTTCAGCTAAAATACGATTTCGTAAATCACTATACTCCAATTGGAGACGTTCGTCATGAAAAAATAATTTGTCTAATTCTTTATGTGAAAAATAAAAAGAATCATCCATATCTGCTGCTAAACTTGCTAGCAATTGTTTTTTCTCAATTTCAAATAAGGCTGGATCAAACCCATTATCAACTACTACGGGTGAAAAAAGAGTTTCTTTTACAAGTTCCAAAACCTGAGAAGTTAGCACATTTTTCCTACTTAAAAACTCATCACGAACATAGGTAAATGTCAATTCTACAATATGACTTTGCCCTCTTCTGAAACAATTGGTTGACATATCTGTACCGTATAGACTGGCCAAGTGTCTCCTCAAAGCTTGAGAAGTAGGGTACATCAGATTAGCAGTCTCTAGCATACTCGCACTCAACATGCGACCTGCAATCGTATCGAGGGATAATGGAGCTGTAAAACGCACGGTAATTTTGTTCGTTTTAAATTTCTTTGATTGGATAAAATGTGTTGAAATTCCATACACTAACTCCATGATTCACCTCCTTATATACAGACTTCTATTATATCACGAAAACCTGAAATTTTCTTGTTCTCTGTAACAGTTTTGAAATAAAAATCGCTTACATTTCTCCCTGTTTCTCTCACTATTTTTAGGAAAATATGGTATAATACCAAAGATTGAGGTGAATTATGGAATACAAATTATTTGAAGAATTTATTACCCTCCAAGCACTACTCAAAGAACTTGGAATTACACATAGCGGAGGAGCTATCAAATCCTTTCTCTCTGAACATTCTGTTTACTTTAATGGGGAATTAGAGAGTCGTCGCGGTAAAAAACTTCGTATTGGTGATAAAGTTGACATCCCTGACATGAATATTGACATCTTGTTGACACAACCTACTTCTGAGGAGCAAGATGAATATCAAGCTGATAAAGTTGAAAAAGAACGAATCGCTAAACTTGTTAAGGAGATGAATAAAGGAGTAAAAAAAGATAAATCAAAACCTACTTCATCACCCAAAAGCAAACAAGCTCCGCGATTCCCTGGTAGATAATCATGTGGCTACAACACCTATCTCTCAAAACTTTTCGTAACTACAAAGAGACGAAAATAGACTTTAATCCTAAATTAAATGTCTTTTTAGGACGTAATGCACAAGGTAAAACAAATATGTTAGAGGCTATCTATTTTTTAGCCTTAACACGTAGCCATCGAACTCGAACAGATAAAAATCTCATTCATTTTGATGAGGAACAACTTCATCTTTCAGGTCTTGTTCAGAAAAAAACGGGATCTATTCCTCTCGAAATTGAACTAACACAAAAAGGGCGTGTGACAAAAGTTAATCACTTAAAACAGGCACGACTTTCAGATTATGTAGGACACATGAATGTTGTCTTATTTGCTCCTGAAGATTTACAACTAATTAAGGGAGCACCTTCGGTTCGACGAAAATTTATTGATATGGAGCTTGGGCAAATTAAGCCAATCTATTTATCAGATTTAACCAATTATAATCACATCCTAAAACAAAGAAACACTTATCTAAAATCAGCTCAAACAATAGATGAAACCTTCCTTTCAGTGTTGGATGATCAGCTAGTTGATTATGGATGTCGTGTGATGAATCACCGCTTAGATTTCATAAAAAAACTAGAACATTTTGGCCATAAGAAACATTTTGAACTTTCTAATCAGATTGAAGAGTTGTCAATATCCTATCAATCTTCTGTAAAGATAACTGACAAGGAAGACTTATCTGAATCTTTCAAAATCGCTTTAGAAAAAAGTAAATCTAGAGATTTATTTAAAAGAAATACTGGTGTTGGTCCTCATCGAGATGATATTTCTTTTTATATAAATGGGATGGATGCTAGTTTTGGAAGTCAAGGTCAACATCGTAGTCTCGTCCTCTCGATAAAATTAGCAGAAATCGAATTAATGGAAAGCATCACTACAGAATCTCCAATATTACTGCTTGACGATGTTATGAGCGAACTTGACAACACTAGACAACTAAAATTATTAGAAACGATTTCTCAGTCAATCCAAACCTTTATCACGACAACAAGCTTAGATCATCTTCAAAATCTACCAGAAAATCTAAGTATTTTCACTATTCAAGATGGTAAAGTTATTGTAAATAAAACTTGACAACATTGTAAAAGAACTCCTGTTTTTGCAGGAGTTCTTTTCATTTCTTTTACATAGAATAATTTGGCGCCTCATTAGTAATTTGTACATCGTGAGGGTGGCTTTCTTTCAAACCAGCACCAGACATTTCAATAAATTGAGCATTATCGTGTAGTTCTTTAAGGTTAGCTGCACCACAGTAACCCATACCAGAGCGAATACCGCCAATCATTTGGAAGACAATATCAGCTGCCGCACCTTTATAAGCAACACGACCTTCAATTCCTTCTGGAACAAGTTTGTTTGCTTCATTAACAGAACCTTGGAAGTAACGATCGCTTGAGCCTTTTTTCATAGCAGCAATTGATCCCATACCACGGTAAGTCTTGAACTTACGTCCTTGGAAGATTTCAGTTTCACCTGGTGCTTCGTCTGTTCCAGCAAACATTGATCCAAGCATAACAGCATTTCCACCAGCCGCAAGTGCTTTTACAATATCTCCAGAATACTTGATTCCACCGTCAGCAATGATAGTCTTACCATATTCACGCGCAACAGCTGCAGCATCGTAGATAGCTGTTACTTGCGGAACACCAACACCAGCAATTACTCGAGTAGTACAGATAGAACCTGGTCCAATACCAACCTTGACAACATCTACACCTGCTTCATAAAGGGCACGTGCACCTTCAGCAGTTGCAATATTTCCAGCAATCAAAGTACGATCTGGGAAGTGAGCACGAATCTCAGCAATTTTACGCAAGACACCTGCAGAATGACCATGTGCAGTATCAATAACAATCGCATCCGCCCCTGCCTCAAAAAGCGCCTCTGCACGTTCAAAGGTATCTGAAGTAACACCTACTGCACCTGCAACTAGTAGACGACCAAACTCATCTTTAGCAGCATTTGGAAACTCAATAACCTTTTCAATATCTTTGATAGTAATCAAACCAGAAAGACGACCTTCTTCATCTACCAACGGAAGCTTTTCAATACGGTGTTCTTGAAGAATGCTCTCAGCTATTGCAAGATCTGTACCCACAGGAGCAGTCACAAGATTTTCACTAGTCATATGGTTTGAAATTGGTTGATTATAATCTGAAATAAAACGAAGATCTCGGTTTGTCAAAATACCAACCAATTTACGATTTTCAAGTGTTTCAACAACTGGAACACCACTGATGCGGTAACGACCCATAAGCTCATCTGCTTCAGCAATTGTATGTTCAGGCGTCAAGAAGAACGGATCAATAATAACCCCATTTTCAGAACGTTTTACCTTACGAACCTCGTCTGCTTGTTGAGCAATTGACATGTTTTTATGGATAACTCCGAGACCACCTGCACGAGCAATAGCAATGGCCATTTGACTCTCTGTAACTGTGTCCATGGCAGCGGTAATAATTGGGATATTTAAAGTCAGATTATCTGCCAATTTAGTTGTTAAATCTGCATCGTTAGGCAACACATGACTTTCAGCTGGAATAAGCAATACATCATCAAAGGTAAAACCTTTTTTCAAAAATTTAGTGTCCCAATTAGACATTCGAAGTTTCCTCTTTTCTTTCTTTTTGAGCTTGACTCTTTTTATATTGTATCTATCATACCATTCTATAAAAATTTGTCAAATGTTACAGGGGTAAATAAAAAACTATCTTTTCTTTGAGATAGAAATGATAGTTTCTTATAAAATAAACTTAGTTAAAGTAATGAAGTCCCATTGCCCCTTTAACCTCAGATAGGGTTTGACCCGCAACTTCACGCGCTCTTTCACTACCTTTTTGAAGCATATTATAAACTTCTCCCATATCCTTAGCAAATTCGATACGGCGCTCACGAATAGGACCCAGTTCACGTTCTAGTATTTCAAGTAGATAACGCTTGGTCTTCACATCACCAAGACCACCTCGTTGATAATGTTCTTTCATGTCAGCAATTTCTTGAGCATCTTCTGGGCGACCAAAAACATCTAGATAATGGAAAACCATATTTCCCTCAATCTTACCTGGATCTTCCACTCGAATATGATCTGGATCTGTATACATACTCATTACTTTTTTACGCAAAGTATCCGCATCATCAGCTAAATAAATACCATTATTAAGGGATTTAGACATTTTAGCATTTCCATCTAAACCAGGTAAACGACCCGCTCTCTCATTTTCTGGATAAATACCTTCCGGTTCTACCAAGACATCACAGTTATATGCATTGTTAAAAGAACGAACAATTTCACGAGTTTGCTCAATCATTGGCTTCTGATCTGTCCCAACAGGAACATAATCAGCTTTGAAAGCTGTGATGTCAGCTGCTTGAGCTATTGGATAGACCAAGAATCCTGTCGGAATGCTTTCTCCAAATCCTTTCTGAGCAATTTCTGTCTTGACAGTTGGATTACGCTCCAGACGTGCTAATGAAACCAGATTCATATAATACATAGACAACTCAGCCAACTCTGGAATCTGGCTTTGAATAAAAATAGTTGACTTACTTGGATCCAATCCAACTGCAAGGTAATCCAAAGCCACATTTCCGATAGACTCTACAATGGTTTGAGGATCTTTGGCATGATCTGTCAAGGCTTGTTGGTCAGCCAAGAACACAAACATATCATACTTATCCTCTTCCTGTAATAATACTCGATTTTTGAGACTTCCAACATAATGTCCAATATGCAATTTTCCTGTTGGACGGTCTCCTGTTAAAATAATGGGTTTAGTCATTTTGTTCTCCTTCGATATAGTCCCTTCAATTATAGCATTTTTTTAATGAAATAACCGCAATTTATCAAAATAAATCAACCTTACTATTCACGGATTTGTGTAAAGTATAATGTAAATATAATTTACACAAAATTGACAGATAAAAATTTGAATATTTCCGTATTTTCTAGTAGAATAAATATATTACACATAAAATATATTACACATATAGGAGAAAAACATTGCTTACAGTATCTGATGTTTCACTACGTTTTAGTGATCGCAAACTTTTTGATGATGTCAATATCAAATTTACAGAAGGAAATACTTATGGATTAATCGGTGCTAATGGTGCCGGAAAATCAACCTTTTTAAAAATTTTAGCTGGAGATATCGAACCTACTACTGGTCACATCTCTCTTGGTCCAGATGAGCGTCTCTCTGTTCTCCGTCAAAATCACTTTGACTATGAAGATGAACGTGCCATTGATGTCGTTATCATGGGAAATGAAAAACTTTATAGCATCATGAAAGAGAAAGATGCTATCTACATGAAGGAAGATTTCTCAGACGAGGACGGGGTTCGTGCTGCCGAACTCGAAGGAGAGTTTGCTGAGCTTGGAGGCTGGGAAGCAGAAAGCGAAGCCTCTCAACTCCTTCAAAACCTAAACATTCCAGAAGAATTACACTACCAAAACATGAGCGAATTGGCCAACGGTGAGAAAGTAAAGGTTCTCCTTGCCAAAGCACTTTTTGGTAAACCTGATGTTCTTCTTTTGGACGAGCCTACCAACGGTTTGGATATCCAATCGATTACTTGGTTAGAAGACTTCTTGATTGACTTTGATAACACAGTTATCGTAGTATCCCACGACCGTCACTTCTTAAACAAAGTATGTACTCACATGGCCGACCTTGACTTCGGAAAAATCAAACTCTATGTCGGAAACTATGACTTCTGGAAGGAATCTTCTGAACTCGCTGCTAAATTGCTAGCAGACCGTAATGCCAAAGCAGAAGAAAAAATTAAACAATTGCAAGAGTTCGTTGCTCGTTTCTCTGCTAATGCTTCTAAATCAAGACAAGCAACATCACGTAAGAAAATGCTTGATAAGATTGAACTTGAAGAAATTGTACCATCTAGTCGTAAATATCCATTTATCAACTTTAAAGCGGAGCGTGAGATTGGTAATGATCTCTTGACAGTAGAAAATCTAACTGTAAAGATTGATGGTGAGACTATTTTAGATAATATCAGCTTTATTTTGCGTCCAGGTGATAAAACAGCGCTTATTGGACAAAATGATATCCAAACGACTGCATTGATTCGTGCAATCATGGGAGACATTGACTATGAAGGAACTGTCAAGTGGGGAGTTACTACTAGCCGTTCTTACTTGCCAAAAGATAACTCGGCCGATTTTGCAGGGGGAGAGTCAATCCTTGACTGGTTGCGTCAATTCGCAAGTAAAGAAGAAGATGACAATACTTTCCTACGTGGCTTCCTTGGCCGTATGCTCTTCTCTGGAGATGAGGTTAACAAACCTGTCAACGTCTTGTCAGGGGGAGAAAAAGTTCGTGTCATGCTTTCAAAACTCATGCTCTTAAAATCAAATGTCCTTGTCCTCGATGATCCAACAAATCACTTGGACTTGGAATCTATCTCAAGCTTGAATGATGGATTGAAAAACTTTAAAGAATCAATCATCTTTGCCAGCCATGACCACGAGTTTATTCAAACTTTGGCTAACCATATCATTGTCTTGTCTAAAAATGGCGTCATCGACCGTATCGATGAAACCTACGATGAATTCCTAGAAAATGCAGAAGTACAAGCAAAAGTTAAAGAACTTTGGAAAGACTAAATAAAACTTCAAAACTCAGTTGGGTTAACCAGCTGAGTTTTCTAACATTTTATGAGGTAACATGAAATTATTTTTTAAAACATATTGGACCTATTTTGTTTCTTTCATCATTCCCATAATCATTATGATAGGAGTATACCTATCTCAAGGTATCTACTGGAATAGCGACAACTCTCCTCTATTAGGAGATGGTTTTCATCAATACGTTATTTTTGATGTAGCTTTACGAAATATCCTACATGGAAATGGTAGTCTGTTTTACACCTTTACAAGTGGCCTCGGATTAAATTTCTATGCCCTATCTAGTTATTACTTGGGAAGTTTCCTTTCACCTCTAGTTTACTTTTTTGATCTAATGAATATGCCAGATACTGTCTATCTGACAACTCTCTTAAAATTTGGATTGATTGGACTGTCAACTTACTTTAGTTTAAATAAATTATTTCAATCGATTCCTAAGCCTTTAAAACTAGCTTTATCTACTTCCTATGCTCTGATGAGTTTCACTGTCAGTCAATTAGAGATAAAAACCTGGCTAGATGTTTTTATCTTGATTCCTTTAATTATAACTGGTTTACATCTGCTGATAACTGAAAAGAAATTCCTATTGTACTTTACAAGTCTGTCAATTTTGTTTATTCAAAATTATTATTTTGGATATATGACAGTATTGTTTCTTATTTTCTGGTATCTCTGTCAAATTTCGTGGGACTTTAAGACTCGAAAATCATCTGTTCTTGATTTCATAGTTATCTCCTTTTTAGCTGGTATGGCTAGTTTGATTCTGACTCTTCCTACTCTGTTTGATTTACAGACACATGGGGAAAAATTGACTGAAGTTACAAAGTTTCAAACTGAAAGTAGCTGGTATCTTGATCTCTTTGCTAAGCAATTCATCGGTTCCTTTGATACAACAAAGTATGGGGCTATTCCAATGATTTTTGTAGGACTACTTCCCTTTATTTTGACCATTTTATTTTTTACGCTGAAATCCATTAAGTTTCACGTGAAACTTATCTATGCAATCTTCTTTGAATTTCTAATTGCTAGCTTTTATATAGAAGCTCTTGATTTATTTTGGCAAGGCATGCATACTCCAAACATGTTTTTACATCGCTATGCTTGGATTTTCTCTACCTTGTTAATTTACACAGCAGCGGAAGTCTTAAATCGTCTGAAAGAAATTAAAATCTGGAATTTTTTAGTTTCGCTTTTTCTTATAGTAACAGGATTTTTAGCTACCATATATCTAAAATCACATTATTCTTTTTTAACAGATTTGAATATTCTGCTTACTCTTGAATTTTTGGTTGTCTATTCGCTTTTACTCCTTGCAGTTATCAAAAAGTTTATCTCTGTAAATCTATTTGCCATTCTAATCTCTTTATTTATAATGGTTGAAATGAGTTTAAATGCTTCATCTCAAATAGACGGAATTGCTAAAGAATGGGGTTTTGCTTCTCGAAGTTCATATAATCGAGATATCCCAGCTATGGAATCTTTCTCAACATATATTGGAAATCAATTTACTCGTAGTGAGAAACTAGAAACTCAAACAGGAAATGACAGTATGAAATTCAACTACAATGGAATCTCTCAATTTTCATCTGTTCGAAATCGTTCAGCAAGCTCTACTTTGGATAAACTTGGGTTTAAATCCTCTGGGACTAATCTCAATCTACGCTATGCAAATAATAGTATTTTGGCTGATAGTTTATTTGGCATCCAGTACAATATCTCAGAAAACCCTATTGATAAGTATGGTTTCCAAGATGTATATCAAAAAGATAATCTTACCCTATATGAAAATCAATACTCCCTTCCGATTGCATTTGCTAGTCAATCTGTTTACAATGATGTCAAGTTCAATGAACACACTTTGGATAATCAGGCCTCGTTTTTAAATCAACTTGCTAACGTCGATTTTGATTATTTTTCTCCAATCCCCTATGAAAAAACTGAAAATACTAATGATTTGACTAGTGTCACAAGTTCTTCAAATGAGGATGCATCAATACAGTATCAAATTGAAGTGCCAGAAAACAGCCAAGTTTATCTTTCTTTCACAAACCTTCACTTTTCTAATGACAAACAAAAGAAGGTTGACATCCTTGTCAATGGAAAAAAGAAAACTTTTACAACTGATAATGTCTTCTCCTTCTTTAATCTAGGCTATACAAAAGATACAAAAACTTTTAATATTCATGTTAGTTTCCCTGGAAATTCACAAGTATCATTTGAATCTCCTACCTTCTACCGTTTAGATACCCAAACTTTAACTGAGGCAATTCAAAAAATTAAAGAACAACCTGTCACAGTATCAACTTCTAAAAACAATGTTTTTGCTACATATGATGTCCAACAAGATACATCTATTTTTTTCACTATTCCTTATGACAAAGGTTGGTCTGCCTACCAAGATGATAAGAAAATAGAAATGAAACAAGCTCAAACTGGCTTTATGAAAGTTGACGTTCCTAAGGGAAAAGGAACTATTACACTTTCCTTTATTCCCAATGGTTTTATTACTGGAGCAATCTGTTCCTTTACTTCTCTTTTACTATTTGGAATCTATAATCACAAACGAAAATCATCTAAGACATAAAAAAATCGACCAGTTGGTCGATTTTTTTAATCTTCTTCCATTTTCTTAGGTTGATAGGCTAGCATACCTAAACAAATAAATAGTACTAATATAACGGCAAGGAAAATAACTTGATGATGAATATTTCCTGTCATAGAGATTGTTTGTCGTAATCCCGAAACTGAATAACTCATTGGTAACCAGGGATTAATAGCTCTAAAGAAATCATTTGTCAAGGCAAGTGGATAAGTACCTGCACTTGATGCTAACTGTAATAAAAGCAAGATAAGAGAAAAGAAAGCTCCTATACGACTATTCCATGTTGTTAAAGCGGTCACCATGGACATGAATACTAAACTTGTTAGGATAATGAGAATAAATGTTCTCATCTCATGATTTGCAGTTAAACCAATAAGATGAACTCCTCCATATACCAAAATTCCTGCTAAAACAGCTATAATACCATTTATTTCTGCTCGAGATTTCAACCAAGCCCAACGGCTCTCTGGATGACGTCCTGAAGGCAACTTCGCAAAGATCATATTCGTTGATATTGCTGCAACAAAGAGAGCAACTGATATCATATAAGGAGCCATTGCAATTCCATTTACAGGAACTTGGTCATTGTCAGTTTTGGATAGACTGAGAGGATTTGACAAAATCTCTGCATTTTTAGATTCTGTTGATGCTGACTTGAGTTGATCACTAGCATTACTTAGTCCTTGTCCTAAAGAAGCAGCTCCTGTCTGTAAACCTTCCAATCCAGAAGTTAACTTTGTTCCACCTTCTGCTAGTTTCCCAGATCCATCTGCCAATTTATTAGCTCCATTCTCTAATTGAGAAGCACCTGAAAGTAACTGACTGGATTTGTCTGCTAATTTCCCAGATCCTGATTGTAATTTATCAATTCCTGCTATCAATTCTTGACTCTTTTGATTCAATTGGTTAGAGCCAGTTGATAATTTTTCAATACCAGATACTAATTCTGGAGTTTTTTCAACTAATTGACCAACTCCTGCTGTCAAGTTAGAAGATTTTTGTGTCAAGGTAGTTGAGCCTGAAACTAGTTGATCCAGACTACCTGTCAAGGTGGAATTCTTTTCACTTAGTTGACTTGCGCCTTGAGAAACTTTATCAACACCTGCAGTATATGCATTTACACCCGATGTAATCGACTGACTGGCAGGAACTAATTTGCTAGCAACAGCTCCTTGTATCTCTGTTAATCCACTTGTCAATCCTGTCAAAGAAGTAGAAGCAAGCGGTAATACTTGATTAGCTTGATTTTTTAAAGTCGAAAGATTAGAAGATTGATTTTGTAAGTTTTCTAAACTTCCTTGTAAACCTTGAACTAAAGCTACAATTGACTGTGCTGATTGAATACTATCAGTCGAATTTTGAGATACAGAAGCACTTATCTCAGCTTGTTGCTCACTTGTCAATGATTGATAAGCTGCTGTCGATTGAATATTGGCTAATGTAGTTGCTTTTTCAGACTGAGCACTTGCTAACATTTGATTAGAAAGAGATGCTATACTTGATAAAACAGAATCTAATTGTTTTGTATCTCCAACATCAATATTTTGAATAACTTGATTTAACTGATTCAGACCAGAAGATAATTGATTAATTTGATCTTTTTTCCCAGACGAAGCATCTAACTTGCTAGAAAGTTGTTGAATTCCTTCACTTAATTGCTCCATACCCATTCGAAGTGTAGCTGATTGATTGGATAACTGATTAGCACCTGTTGCAAGATTTCCCACTCCATTGGTGTAGGCACTAACACCAGATGAAAATTGATTAAGACCAGCATTAAGCTGAGAAACACCGCCAGTATAGGATTCTACACCAGTATATAACTGATTGATTCCTCTTACTAATTCAGGACTTTTAGAAGATAATTGACCTAATCCGCTATCTAATTGACTCACTGCACCAGTATATGTAACTAAACCACTATTAAAATTTCCTAAGCCAAGATGAAGTTGTTCAACACCAGAAACATAAGCAGATAATCCTTTAGTAAACTGCTCCGTTCCATTTGAAAAGGTTAAACTTGAAGCTGCTAAAGAGTGTAGGTTAGTAGTTAATGTTTGACTTCCTGTCACTAACTGATTCACTCCATCAGTTAATTTTTCACTACCAGAAGCTGCTTGACTCATACCATCCTTTAAATTGACCATTTTGTTGAATAAAGCTTTAGTATAGGTCTCGGTTACATTGGTAGAAACACTCTGCTTTAATTGTGTCATTGCAGAATCACTCATCTTGCTGGCAATAAAACTATGACCACTTGAAGTCTGATAATCGATTTGCATTTGCTCTGGATGATCCGTTAAAATAGAAGCTGCTTTTTCAGATAAATCACTTGGTAAAGTCACTACCATATAGTAATCGCCATCTTCCAATCCCTTCTTTCCTTCCTCTTCATCTACAAAATGAAAATCCAAGGTTTTATTTTCTTTTAAATTGGTCACCATGTCTTTTCCTATAGACATGCTATTACCATTATAGGAAGCATCTTTATCATGATTGACAACTGCCACAGGTAAGTCAGACAATTGACCATATGGATCCCACATTGAGGACAAAAATATGATATTGTACAGAGCTGGAATAAGAGAAATCCCTATCATGACAATAATAAAGGTTGGTTTTTTAAAAATTGCTTTCCATTCTTTAAACATAGTTTCTCCTTTTTTAAACATATTGTCTAAAATTTTGATATAATAGATTATACAATAAAAAATCTAAATTACAAGATAAAAAATCCATTTTTAGACATATAGTCTAATTTGTTTACAAGGAGGAAATATGAAAGAAAGTAACAAACGCTTAAAAACAAAGCGAACTATTGAAAATGCTATGGTACAATTACTGATGGAACAGCCATTTGATCAAATTTCTACTGTCAAGTTAGCAGAAAAAGCCGGAATTAGTCGTTCCAGCTTCTATACGCACTATAAGGATAAGTATGATATGATCGAGCACTATCAAAGTAAGCTATTTCATACATTTGAATATATTTTTCAAAAACATGCTCATCACAAAAGAGATGCTATTTTAGAAGTATTTGAATATCTAGAATCAGAACCACTTCTGGCTGCCCTTCTTTCTGAAAATGGGACTAAAGAAATCCAAAATTTCTTACGAAATAAACTTCATATCATGCTTAGTACGGATTTACAAAAACGCTTTATGCAACTAAATCTAAATACCACTGAATTAGAATATAGTAGCATCTATCTAACTCATGCACTTTTTGGTGTTTGTCAAACTTGGATTGCACACGGAAAAAAAGAAAGTCCTCAAGAAATAACAGACTTCCTTATGATGATGCTTGGTGATACAAATTGATACAAAAAGAGGAACACAGTTGTGTTCCCTTTTATCTATACTCCGCCAGTAGGACTCGAACCTACGACATCATGATTAACAGTCATGCGCTACTACCAACTGAGCTATGGCGGATAAAATAGTCCGTACGGGATTCGAACCCGTGTTACCGCCGTGAAAAGGCGGTGTCTTAACCCCTTGACCAACGGACCTTCTATCTGTAGCAGATATAACCATTATATCAATTTCTTACTAATTGTCAATCACTTTTGAGATTTTTTCTCTAAAATATCTTTTAACTTTCTAATTTTTAACCTCGAAATAGGACAGCGATGGTCTTCATAGAAAACAACTTCTAGATTCTTTCGATCAATTTCTCTGATATTGCCTATATTTACCAAAAATGACTTATGAGGAGAATAAAATCGCTGAGTATGTTTGTCCTTTTCCTGAATATCTGTCATGGTACCGTAAAACTCTTTGGCAAAATTCTTACCAATAATGCGCAATTTATGAGAGACTCCTGTTGTCTCAATATACAAAATATCATGGTAAGGGATTTTTAAATCATTTCCCTTATAATTGTAGTCAAAATAATCTACAACATCTTCATTTTCAAGTAACATACTCTTCGTGTAGAAGATATTTTGCTCAATTCTCTTCTTAAACATCTCATCATTGATATCCTTATCAACAAAATCTAGGGCTGATACTTGATATTTATAGGTCAAAGTCGCAAACTCTGATCTACTGGTGATAAAGACGATAATAGCGTAAGGATTGTAATGACGAATGAGCTGAGCCACTTCAAATCCCTTTTTCTCAATTCCATGAATATCGATATCTAGGAAATAAAGCTGATTTACTTCATCATTTTCAATGTATTCTTCAAATTCACGGACTTTTCCTGTTGTCTTGTATGATATTGGAATATTCGATTCTTTCGAAATTTCATCCAATATTCTTTCTAGTCTCACTTGATGTTCAATAACATCCTCTAAAATTAAAACTTTCATTCAAATTCCCTCTTAAATCTAATAATTTGTCTAAATGTACTGCCTTCCATCTCTGTTTCTAAAATAATATTGTTGTACTTATCTAGTAGTTCTTTCACATTATTTAGGCCGACTCCGCGATTTCTTCCCTTAGTGGAGAATCCTAAGGCAAATAGATCTCCTGAAGGAGTCATCGTCATTTTACATGAATTCTGAATCACAATCACTGTTTCAGTTTCCATCTTAATAACTGCCACTTCCATCTGCTTTTTATAACTATCAGCCGATCCTTCGACAGCATTATTCAATAAAACGCTCATAATACGAACCAAATCCAATAGTTCAATTGGGAGCTTGGTAATCGTATCTTTTACTTCCAGTGTAAACTCTACACCATTATTTCGAGCATAGACAATGGACTGAGCAACCAAACTTCGTAAAGCTGAATCTTCTATGTTGTTCAAATCAAAGTAAGTGTACTTATCTGAACGCAGTTTATGATTAGCTTTAACCAAAACTTCGTTGTAAACTCTGTCAATTTCCTGTAAATTACCACTGTCAATTGCCATATGCATACTGACAAGCATCCCAGCATAATCATGTCGAAAACCACGAATTTCATTATACAGACCGACAATTTCATCTGTATAATTCTGTAAATGTTTCTGTTCAAATTTCTTCTGCTTCAACGCAATCTCTTTTTCTATTTGTTCTTTATGCGAATTCATTGCAAAGAAGGTCAAAAGGAGAGAGATAAAGACAATAGATGACAAAATACTTCCAAAACTATTCAAATGTTTAATCGTACTTACCATATCTGAAACGAAAGATGCAGTATGGAGCAGTAGTAAAGCAAAAAATACTTTTTTCAAGAAGGGATAAAGGTAGTCCTTATCAAAATAGTTTAGTTCTAGATGGAAATAATGAATGATTGTTACGATAACGACATAGGTCAATACCGTTACAACGAAAAAGAATGGGTAATAATATTGTAAAACAAAATTGTCTCCTGTTATAGAGGAGAAAGTTACGGACAGAAAGTTATGAGTGCTCTCATATAAAAGAGATAGTAGTAAACTTAGAAATAGTCCTCTATCCCTCTCATACTGTTTCATCCATCGAAAATAGGAATATAAGCCCAAAGGAAGTAAAAATGTTGCAGTCCCTAACCCATCCAAATTTAGAAGATAAAAGGAAAGTTCAAGTACTACTTCTACTAGTAATGTATAAGCACCAAAAACGTATAGCTCTTTTCTATTTATTTGACCTTTACAAATTAAACGGTAACTTTGACTAATAATTAAAAAATGACCAATAACTGTCCCAAATCCAAGTAAATTCATTACTCTTTCTCCTTATTTCATTACTTTTTTCGTTGGAAAAGAAAATCAAGGAGGATGTCTGAAATCCTACTTTCTCCACCTTTAATATTTTGCAAGTCTTTTTCCTTCAAGGCTACAAACTGTTCCAATTTAACTGTGTTTTTCATAATAAAATCTCCTAAAATGTTTTTTTCTTGTAAGCTAACTTACAAAAACCATTATACAAAATGGAATTTCATTTTAGATAAAATTCTCTCAACTGTCATTTTTTTCTCCCCAAGTGTACTTTTTTAAGAAAAAAGCCGGGAAAATTCCCAGCTTTGCTACTATATTGATCCCAGCAGGATTCGAACCTGCGACCGTTCGCTTAGAAGGCGAATGCTCTATCCAGCTGAGCTATGAGACCTAACACAATTATTCTACCAAAAATTCAATTAAAAGTCAATTCTCTATTTATGATAGGGTGATCCCTGCTGAATCGTAAAAGCGCGATAGATTTGTTCAACAAGAACTAGTCTCATTAACTGATGGGGCAAGGTTAAACGGCCAAAGCTGACAGAAAGATTGGCTCTCTTTTTTACAGCTGATGATAATCCTAAACTCCCTCCAATGATAAAGGTAAGAGTAGAAAATCCTTTTATAGAAGCTTCTTCTAAATTCTTACTAAATTCTTCCGAGGAGAAAGTTTTCCCTTCAATGGCTAACACAATAACAAAATCACGGTCACCAACTTTTGATAAAATTCTCTGACCTTCTATTTCTAAAATCTTTTGATTTTCTGACTCACTGGCCTTATCTGGTGTTTTTTCATCTGCTAGCTCAATCATTTCAAGTTTAGCAAATCGAGAAATTCGTTTTGAATACTCCGCGATACCATCTTTTAAATACTTTTCTTTCAGTTTCCCAACTGTTACAACTTTAATTTTCATGACTCTATTCTAACATATTCTCTATTTTTTCACATCTTATTCACAAAATAAAAAATAGATTTCAATTGAGAAAATCACAGTTTTAAAAGAGTTATCCACAGTTTGTGTAAAACTTTTTGTGTTTAAGTTATAATTAAGCTAGTCAGTTTATACTTTCAGTAATTCAAAAATATGGAGGCAAATATGAAACATTTAAAAACATTTTACAAAAAAGGGTTTCAATTATTAGTCGTTATCGTCATTAGCTTTTTTAGTGGAGCCTTGGGTAGTTTTTCAATAGCTCAACTAACTCAAAAAAGTAGTGTAAGCAACTCTAACAACAATAGCACTATCACACAGACTGCCTATAAGAACGAAAATTCAACAACACAGGCTGTTAACAAAGTAAAAGATGCTGTTGTTTCTGTTATTACTTATTCAGCAAATAGACAAAATAGCGTATTTGGCAATGATGATACTGACACAGATTCTCAGCAAATCTCTAGTGAAGGATCTGGAGTTATTTATAAAAAGAATGATAAAGAAGCTTACATCGTCACCAACAATCACGTTATAAATGGCGCCAGCAAAGTAGATATTCGATTGTCAGATGGAACTAAAGTACCTGGAGAAATCGTCGGAGCTGACACTTTCTCTGATATTGCTGTCGTCAAAATCTCTTCAGAAAAAGTTACAACAGTAGCTGAGTTTGGTGATTCTAGCAAGTTAACCGTAGGAGAAACTGCTATTGCCATTGGTAGCCCGTTAGGTTCTGAATATGCAAATACTGTCACTCAAGGTATCGTATCTAGTCTCAATCGAAATGTATCCTTAAAATCTGAAGATGGACAAGCCATTTCTACAAAAGCCATCCAAACTGATACTGCTATTAACCCAGGTAACTCTGGTGGCCCACTGATCAATATTCAAGGACAGGTTATCGGAATTACCTCAAGTAAAATTGCCACAAATGGAGGAACATCTGTAGAAGGACTTGGTTTCGCAATTCCTGCAAATGACGCTATCAATATTATTGAACAGTTAGAAAAAAACGGAAAAGTGACGCGTCCAGCTTTGGGAATTCAGATGGTTAATTTATCTAATATAAGTACAAGCGACATCAGAAGACTCAATATTCCAAGTAATGTTACATCTGGCGTAGTTGTTCGTTCTGTACAAAGTAATATGCCTGCCAATGGTCACCTCGAAAAATACGATGTGATTACAAAAGTGGATGATAAAGATATTGCTTCATCAACAGACTTACAAAGTGCTCTTTACAATCATTCTATCGGAGACACCATTAAGATCACTTACTATCGTAACGGTAAAGAAGAAACTACATCTATTAAGCTTGACAAGAGTTCAGGTGATTTAGAATCTTAATTGACATCTATGTAAAGAAAACTTTACATAATAGAAAAGATGTGTTAGTGTAGAATCATGGAAAAATTTGAAATGATTTCTATCACAGATATACAAAAAAATCCCTATCAACCCCGAAAAGAATTTGATAGAGAAAAACTAGATGAACTAGCACAGTCTATCAAAGAAAATGGAGTCATTCAACCGATTATTGTTCGTCAATCTCCTGTTATTGGTTATGAAATCCTTGCAGGAGAGAGACGCTATCGGGCTTCACTTTTAGCTGGTCTAAGGTCTATCCCCGCTGTTGTTAAACAGCTTTCAGACCAAGAGATGATGGTCCAGTCCATCATTGAAAATTTACAGAGAGAAAATTTGAATCCAATAGAAGAAGCACGTGCCTATGAATCTCTTGTAGAGAAAGGATTTACCCATGCTGAAATTGCAGATAAAATGGGAAAGTCTCGTCCATATATCAGCAACTCCATTCGTTTGCTTTCCTTACCAGATGCTATCCTTTCAGAAGTAGAAAATGGCAAACTATCACAAGCACATGCTCGTTCGCTAGTTGGATTGAATAAGGAACAACAAGACTATTTCTTTCAACGGGTTATAGAAGAAGATATTTCTGTAAGGAAATTAGAAGCTCTTCTGACAGAGAAAAAACAAAAGAAACAGCAAAAAAATGATCATTTCATACAAAATGAAGAAGAACAGTTAAAAAAACTACTCGGATTAGATGTAGAAATTAAACTATCTAAAAAAGATAGTGGAAAAATCATTATTTCTTTTTCAAATCAAGAAGAATATAGTAGAATTATCAACAGCCTGAAATAAGGCTGTTCTTTTATTTTTTTATCTCACAAGGTTATCCACTATTTTTTTCGATAAAAAGCTTAATAAATCAATAGTTTCTGACTTTATCCCCAACCTGTGGATAAAACTTGATAACATTGTGGATTATTTTTCACAGCTTGTGGAAAATTCTTACTATCTATGGTAAAATAGGTCTAGTATTAAACTTTTAAATAGTAAAGGAGGAGAAAGGATTGAAAGAAAAACAATTTTGGAATCGTATATTAGAATTTGCTCAAGAAAGACTGACTCGATCCATGTATGATTTCTATGCTATTCAAGCTGAACTCATCAAGGTAGAGGAAAATGTTGCCACTATATTTTTACCACGATCTGAAATGGAAATGGTCTGGGAAAAACAACTAAAAGATATTATTGTAGTTGCTGGATTTGAAATTTATGATGCTGAGATTACTCCTCACTATATTTTCACTAAACCTCAAGATACGGCTATCTCACAAGTTGAAGAAGCTACAAATTCAACTCTTTATGACTATAGTCCAAAGTTAGCATCTATTCCTTATTCGGATACGGGATTAAAAGAAAAGTATACCTTTGATAATTTTATTCAAGGGGATGGAAATGTTTGGGCAGTATCAGCCGCTTTGGCTGTCTCTGAAGATTTGGCCTTGACCTATAATCCTCTTTTTATCTATGGAGGACCTGGGCTTGGTAAGACTCACCTGTTAAACGCTATTGGAAATGAAATTCTAAAAAATATTCCGAATGCGCGTGTTAAATACATACCCGCTGAAAGCTTTATTAATGACTTTCTTGATCACCTAAGACTTGGTGAAATGGAAAAGTTTAAAAAAACCTATCGTAGTCTTGATCTTTTGTTAATCGATGATATCCAGTCACTCAGTGGAAAAAAAGTCGCAACTCAGGAAGAATTTTTCAATACCTTTAACGCCCTTCATGACAAGCAAAAACAGATTGTCCTAACCAGTGATCGTAGTCCAAAACATTTAGAAGGGCTCGAAGAAAGGCTTGTCACGCGCTTTAGTTGGGGATTGACACAAACTATCACACCCCCTGACTTTGAAACACGTATTGCCATTTTACAAAGTAAAACGGAACATTTAGGCTACAATTTCCAAAGTGATACTCTAGAATACCTAGCTGGGCAATTTGATTCAAATGTTCGAGATCTTGAGGGAGCTATCAACGACATCACTTTAATTGCCCGAGTAAAAAAAATCAAGGATATCACTATTGATATTGCTGCAGAAGCTATTAGAGCTCGCAAACAAGATGTTAGCCAAATGCTCGTCATCCCAATTGACAAAATCCAAAATGAAGTTGGTAACTTTTATGGTGTCAGCGTCAAAGAAATGAAAGGAAGTAGACGCCTTCAAAATATTGTGTTAGCCCGTCAAGTAGCCATGTATTTATCTAGAGAACTAACAGATAATAGTCTTCCAAAAATTGGGAAGGAATTTGGTGGTAAAGATCACACAACAGTTATTCATGCCCATGCTAAAATTAAATCTTTGATTGATGAAGACGATAATTTACGCTTAGAAATTGAATCAATCAAAAAGAAAATCAAATAACTTGTGGATAACTTTCGCTTTTTTATCTTTTTTATCCACATTTTTTAAACAAGCTAAAAAACTTGGTATGCCTTACTTTTAGTCTGTTTTCCACAGATTTCACAGACTCTATTATTACTATTATCCTTCTAATACTAAAAATAAATAAAGGAGAATCCATGATTCATTTTTCAATTAATAAAAATTTATTTCTACAAGCCTTAAATATTACTAAGAGAGCTATTAGCTCTAAAAATGCCATTCCTATTTTATCAACAGTCAAAATTGACGTGACCAATGAAGGTGTTACTTTAATTGGTTCAAATGGTCAGATTTCAATTGAAAATTTTATTTCTCAAAAAAATGAAGATGCTGGTTTGTTAATTACTTCTTTAGGTTCGATTCTTCTTGAAGCTTCTTTCTTCATCAATGTGATATCTAGTCTACCTGATGTAACTCTTGATTTTAAAGAAATTGAACAAAATCAAATTGTTTTAACCAGTGGCAAATCAGAAATTACCCTAAAAGGAAAAGATAGCGAACAGTACCCACGAATCCAAGAAATTTCAGCAAGCACTCCTTTGGTTCTTGAAACAAAATTACTCAAGAAAATTATCAATGAAACAGCTTTTGCTGCAAGTACACAAGAGAGTCGTCCAATTTTGACAGGTGTTCATTTTGTATTGAGTCAACACAAAGAGTTAAAAACAGTGGCAACAGACTCTCATCGTCTAAGCCAGAAAAAATTGACTCTTGAAAAAAATAGTGATGATTTTGATGTTGTCATTCCGAGCCGTTCTCTACGCGAATTTTCAGCGGTATTTACAGATGATATTGAAACTGTAGAGATTTTCTTTGCCAATAACCAAATCCTCTTTAGAAGCGAAAATATTAGCTTCTATACTCGTCTCCTAGAAGGAAACTATCCTGATACAGATCGCTTGATTCCAACAGACTTTAACACTACTATTACTTTTGATGTGGTAAACTTACGCCAGTCAATGGAGCGTGCTCGTCTTTTATCAAGTGCGACTCAAAATGGTACTGTGAAACTTGAAATTAAAGATGGGATTGTTAGCGCCCATGTTCACTCTCCAGAGGTTGGTAAAGTAAACGAAGAAATCGATACTGATCAGGTTACAGGTGAAGATTTGACCATTAGTTTCAACCCAACTTACTTGATTGATTCTCTTAAAGCTTTAAATAGCGAAAAGGTGACCATTAGCTTTATCTCAGCTGTTCGTCCATTTACTCTTGTGCCAGCAGATACTGACGAGGACTTCATGCAACTTATCACACCAGTTCGTACAAATTAAGTGAAAGAGGTTGAGCCTGGCTCGCCTCTTTTATGATATAATCGAAAAAGAAAAGGAGAGTAGTATGTATCAAGTTGGAAATTTTGTTGAGATGAAAAAACCACATGCTTGTACTATCAAGTCAACAGGAAAAAAAGCTAATCGTTGGGAAATTACACGTGTAGGAGCAGATATCAAAATAAAATGCAGTAATTGTGAGCATGTTGTCATGATGGGGCGCTATGATTTTGAGCGAAAAATGAATAAAATTATTGACTGAGAACCCTTAGTTAGAGGGTTAGCAAGTTTTCCCTTTTTGTGTTATAATATTAGGGATTGAAATGAAAACGGAGAACGAGAAAATATGGCTTTAACAGCAGGTATCGTTGGTTTGCCAAACGTTGGTAAATCAACACTATTTAATGCAATTACAAAAGCAGGAGCAGAGGCAGCAAACTACCCATTTGCGACTATTGATCCAAATGTTGGAATGGTGGAAGTTCCAGATGAACGTCTACAAAAATTGACTGAAATGATTACTCCTAAAAAGACAGTGCCAACAACATTTGAATTTACAGATATTGCAGGGATTGTAAAAGGAGCTTCAAAAGGAGAAGGGCTAGGGAATAAATTCTTAGCCAATATTCGTGAAGTAGATGCGATTGTTCACGTAGTTCGTGCTTTTGATGATGAAAATGTGATGCGCGAGCAAGGACGTGAAGACGCCTTTGTAGATCCACTTGCAGATATTGATACAATTAATCTGGAATTGATTCTTGCTGACTTAGAATCAGTGAACAAACGATATGCGCGTGTAGAAAAGATGGCACGTACGCAAAAAGATAAAGAATCAGTAGCAGAATTCAATGTTCTTCAAAAGATTAAACCAGTCCTTGAAGATGGAAAATCAGCTCGAACTATTGAATTTACAGATGAGGAACAAAAGGTTGTCAAAGGTCTCTTCCTGTTAACGACTAAACCAGTGCTCTATGTTGCTAATGTAGACGAGGATGTGGTTTCAGAACCTGACTCTATCGACTATGTTAAACAAATTCGTGAATTTGCAGCGACAGAAAATGCTGAAGTAGTCGTTATTTCTGCGCGTGCTGAGGAAGAAATTTCTGAGTTAGACGATGAAGACAAGCAAGAGTTTCTTGAAGCACTTGGTTTGACAGAATCAGGCGTTGATAAGTTGACTCGTGCAGCTTACCATTTGCTTGGACTGGGAACTTACTTCACAGCTGGTGAAAAAGAGGTTCGCGCTTGGACCTTCAAACGTGGTATGAAGGCTCCTCAAGCAGCTGGTATTATCCACTCAGACTTTGAAAAAGGTTTTATTCGTGCAGTAACCATGTCATACGATGATTTGGTGAAATATGGATCTGAAAAGGCCGTAAAAGAAGCTGGACGTTTGCGTGAAGAAGGAAAAGAATATATCGTCCAAGACGGCGATATCATGGAATTCCGCTTTAATGTCTAAAAAATTTAATGAATAGTATCAATTAGGTTGGAAAAAAATTCCAACCCTTTTGGCTTTTGAAAGGAAAAATAAATGACCAAATTACTTGTAGGCTTGGGAAATCCAGGAGATAAATATTTTGAAACAAAACACAATGTTGGATTTATGTTGATTGACCAACTAGCGAAGAAACAGAATGTCACTTTTACACATGATAAGATATTTCAAGCTGACCTAGCATCCTTTTTCCTAAATGGAGAAAAAATTTATCTTGTCAAACCAACGACATTTATGAATGAAAGTGGAAAAGCGGTTCATGCTTTATTGACTTATTATGGTTTGGATATTGAAGATTTACTCATCATTTACGATGATCTTGACATGGAAGTTGGAAAGATTCGTTTAAGAGCAAAAGGTTCAGCAGGTGGTCATAATGGTATCAAGTCTATTATTCAACATATTGGAACCCAAACCTTTAATCGTGTTAAGATTGGAATCGGAAGACCTAAAAATGGCATGTCAGTTGTTAACCATGTTTTGAGTACCTTTGACAAGGATGATTATATCGGTATTTTACAGTCTATTGACAAAGTTGACGACTCTGTAAACTACTATTTACAAGAGAAAAACTTTGAAAAAACGATGCAGAGGTATAACGGATAAATGGTGACCTTATTAGATTTATTCTCAGAAAATGATCAGATAAAAAAATGGCATCAAAATCTGACAGATAAGAAAAGACAATTAATGTTAGGTTTGTCAACTTCTACAAAAGCTTTAGCAATAGCTAGTAGTTTGAGACAGGAAGATAAGATTGTGTTATTGACGTCAACTTATGGAGAAGCAGAAGGACTTGTTAGTGATCTTCTATCTATCTTGGGTGAGGAATTTGTCTATCCATTTTTGGTAGATGACTCCCCTATGGTAGAATTTTTGATGTCTTCACAAGAAAAAATCATTTCACGGGTTGAAGCCTTGCGTTTTTTGACTGATTCATCTAAGAAAGGGATTTTAGTTTGTAATATCGCAGCAAGTCGATTGATTTTACCGTCTCCAAATGTATTCAAAGATAGTATTGTAAAAATCTCAATCGGTGAAGAATATGATCAACACGCGATTATCCATCAGTTGAAGGAAATTGGCTATCGAAAAGTTACACAAGTACAAACTCAAGGCGAATTTAGTCTTCGAGGAGATATTTTAGATATTTTTGAAATATCCCAGTTAGAACCTTGCCGAATTGAGTTTTTTGGTGATGAAATTGATGGTATCAGGTCATTTGAGGTCGAAACACAATTATCGAAAGAAAATCAGACAGAACTTACTATCTTTCCAGCTAGTGATATTCTTTTGAGAGAAAAGGATTATAAACGAGGTCAGTCAGCTTTAGAAAAACAAATTTCAAAAACGTTATCACCTATTTTAAAATCATACTTAGAAGAAATTTTTTCAAGTTTTTACCAAAAACAAGTTCATTTAGATTCTCGGAAATTTTTATCTTTGTGTTATGACAAGAGGTGGACTGTTTTTGACTATATTGAAAAAGATACCCCAATATTCTTTGATGATTATCAAAAATTAATGAATCAGTATGAAGTATTTGAAAGAGAATTAGCACAATACTTTACAGAAGAATTACAGAATAGTAAAGCATTTTCTGAGATGCAGTATTTTGCTGATACAGAGCATATCTATAAAAAACAGAGTCCGGTTACCTTTTTCTCTAATATGCAAAAGGGTTTAGGAAATCTCAAGTTTGATCAAATTTATCAATTTAATCAATATCCTATGCAGGAGTTTTTCAATCAATTTTCTTTTCTAAAAGAAGAAATTGAGCGATACAAAAAAATGGATTATACTATTATTCTGCAGTCTAGCAATTCAATGGGAAGTAAAACATTGGAGGATGTGTTAGAGGAATATCAGATTAAATTGGATTCTAGAGATAAGTCAAGAATCTGTCAAGAATCTGTAAACTTAATCGAGGGCAATCTCAGACATGGTTTTCATTTTGTAGATGAAAAAATTCTGGTGATTACTGAACATGAGATTTTTCAAAAGAAATTAAAACGTCGTTTTCGAAGACAACATGTTTCAAATGCAGAGCGCTTAAAAGATTATAATGAACTTGAAAAAGGGGACTACGTTGTTCACCACATTCATGGAATTGGTCAATACCTAGGAATTGAAACCATTGAAATCAAAGGGATTCACCGCGATTATGTTAGCGTCCAATACCAAAACGGGGATCAAATCTCTATCCCAGTGGAACAGATTCATCTACTGTCCAAATACGTTTCAAGTGACGGGAAAGCTCCTAAACTCAATAAATTAAATGACGGTCATTTCAAAAAAGCCAAGCAAAAAGTTAAGAACCAGGTAGAGGATATAGCTGACGATTTAATCAAACTTTATTCTGAGCGCAGCCAGTTGAAGGGTTTTGCTTTCTCAGCTGATGATGAGGATCAACATGCTTTTGATGATGCCTTCCCTTATGTTGAAACGGATGATCAACTTCGTAGTGTTGAGGAAATCAAGAGCGATATGCAGGCTTCTCAGCCAATGGATCGACTTTTAGTTGGGGATGTTGGTTTTGGAAAGACTGAAGTTGCTATGCGTGCAGCCTTTAAGGCAGTCAATGATCACAAACAGGTTGTCGTTCTAGTTCCGACAACGGTTTTAGCGCAACAGCACTATACAAATTTTAAGGAACGATTCCAAAATTTTGCAGTTAATATTGATGTGTTGAGTCGCTTTAGAAGTAAAAAAGAGCAGACTGAAACACTTGAAAAATTGAAAAAGGGTCAAGTTGATATTTTGATTGGAACCCATCGTGTTTTGTCAAAAGATGTTGTGTTTGCTGATTTGGGCTTGATGATTATTGATGAAGAACAGAGATTTGGTGTCAAGCATAAGGAAACCTTGAAAGAATTGAAAAAACAAGTGGATGTCCTAACCTTGACCGCTACGCCAATTCCTCGTACCCTTCATATGTCTATGCTGGGAATCAGAGATTTGTCTGTTATTGAAACTCCGCCGACTAATCGTTATCCAGTGCAAACCTATGTTTTGGAAAAGAATGAGAGTGTCATTCGTGATGCTGTTTTGCGTGAAATGGAGCGTGGAGGTCAAGTTTACTATCTTTACAACAAAGTTGACACGATTGACCAGAAGGTTTCAGAATTACAGGAGTTGATTCCAGAGGCTTCGATTGGTTATGTTCATGGGCAAATGAGTGAGATTCAGTTAGAAAATACTCTACTGGATTTCATTGAAGGTCAGTATGATATTTTAGTGACGACTACCATTATTGAGACAGGGGTGGATATTCCAAATGCCAATACTTTATTTATTGAAAATGCGGACCATATGGGCTTGTCAACCTTGTATCAGTTAAGAGGAAGAGTCGGTCGTAGTAATCGTATTGCTTATGCCTATCTCATGTATCGTCCAGAAAAATCAATCAGTGAAGTCTCTGAGAAGAGATTAGAAGCCATCAAAGGATTTACAGAATTGGGATCTGGATTTAAGATTGCTATGCGAGATCTTTCGATTCGCGGAGCAGGAAATCTCCTAGGAAAATCCCAGTCTGGTTTCATTGATTCTGTTGGTTTTGAATTGTATTCGCAGTTATTAGAGGAAGCTATTGCTAAACGAAACGGTAATGCTAATGCTAACACAAGAACCAAAGGTAATGCCGAATTGATTTTACAAATTGATGCCTATCTTCCTGATACTTATATTTCTGATCAACGACATAAGATTGAAATTTACAAGAAAATTCGTCAAATTGACAATCGTGTCAATTATGAAGAGTTACAAGAGGAGTTGATAGACCGTTTTGGAGAATACCCGGATGTAGTAGCCTATCTTTTAGAGATTGGTTTAGTCAAGTCATATTTGGACAAGATCTTTGTTCAACGTGTGGAAAGAAAAGATAATAAAATTACAGTTCAATTTGAAAAAGTCACTCAACGACTGTTTTTAGCTCAAGATTATTTTAAAGCTTTATCCGCAACGAACTTAAAAACAGGCATCGCTGAGAATAAGGGATTAATGGAGCTTGTATTTGATGTCCAAAATAAGCAAGATTATGAAATTTTAGAAGGTCTGCTGATTTTTGGAGAAAGTTTATTAGAGATAAAAGAGTCTAAGAAAGAAAATTCCATTTGATATTTTTCTTCTATAAAATAGATAAAAATGGTACAATAATAAGTTGAGGTAATAAGGATGAGATTAGACAAATATTTAAAAGTATCGCGAATTATCAAGCGTCGTACAGTCGCAAAAGAAGTAGCAGATAAAGGCAGAATTAAGGTGAATGGAATCTTGGCCAAAAGTTCAACGGATTTGAAAGTTAATGACCAAGTTGAAATTCGTTTTGGAAATAAGTTGCTACTTGTCAAAGTACTGGAGATGAAAGATAGTACAAAAAAAGAAGATGCAGCAGGCATGTATGAAATTATCAGTGAAACACGGGTAGAAGAAAATGTCTAAAAATATTGTACAATTGAATAATTCTTTTATTCAAAATGAATATCAACGTCGTCGCTACCTGATGAAAGAACGACAAAAACGGAATCGTTTTATGGGGTGGGTATTGATTTTGATTATGCTATTATTTATCTTGCCAACTTTTAATTTAGCGCAGAGCTATCAACAATTACTCCAAAGACGTCAGCAATTAGCAGACTTGCAAACTCAGTATCAAACCTTGAGTGATGAAAAGGATAAGGAGACAGCATTTGCTACCAAGTTGAAAGATGAGGATTATGCTGCTAAATATACACGAGCGAAGTACTATTATTCTAAGTCGAGGGAAATAGTTTATACGATTCCTGACTTGCTTCAAAGGTGATAAAATGGAAAATTTACTAGACGTAATAGAGCAATTTTTGAGTTTGTCAGATGAAAAATTGGAAGAATTGGCTGATAAAAATCAATTATTGCGTTTACAAGAAGAAAAGGAAAGGAAGAATGCGTAAATTCTTAATTATTTTGTTGCTACCGAGTTTATTGACCATTTCAAAAGTCGTTAGCACAGAAAAAGAAGTCGTCTATACTTCGAAAGAAATTTATTACCTTTCACAATCTGACTTTGGTATTTATTTTAGAGAAAAATTAAGTTCTCCCGTGGTTTATGGAGAGGTTCCTGTTTATGCAAATGAAGATTTAGTGGTAGAAACTGGAAAATTGACTCCCAAAACAAGTTTTCAAATAACTGAGTGGCACTTAAATAAACAAGGAATTCCGGTATTTAAGCTATCAAATCATCAATTTATAGCTGCGGACAAACGATTTTTATATGATCAGTCAGAGGTGACTCCAACAATCAAAAAAGTATGGTTAGAATCTGACTTTAAACTGTATAATAGTCCTTATGATTTAAAAGAAGTGAAATCATCCTTATCAGCTTATTCGCAAGTATCAATCGACAAGACCATGTTTGTAGAAGGAAGAGAATTTCTACATATTGATCAGGTTGGATGGGTAGCTAAAGAATCAACTTCTGAAGAAGATAATCGGATGAGTAAAGTTCAAGAAATGTTATCTGAAAAATATCAGAAGGATTCATTCTCTATTTATGTTAAGCAACTGACTACTGGAAAAGAAGCTGGTATCAATCAAGATGAAAAGATGTATGCAGCTAGTGTTTTGAAACTCCCTTATCTCTATTATGCGCAAGAAAAAATAAATGAGGGTCTTTATCAGTTAGATACGACTGTAAAATACGTATCAGCAGTTAATGATTTTCCAGGTTCTTATAAACCAGAGGGAAGTGGTAGTCTTCCTAAAAAAGAGGATAATAAGGAGTATTCTCTCAAGGACTTAATCACAAAAGTATCAAAAGAATCTGATAATGTAGCTCATAACATATTGGGATATTACATTTCAAACCAATCTGATGCCACATTCAAATCCAAGATGTCTGCCATTATGGGAGATGATTGGGATCCAAAAGAAAAATTGATTTCTTCCAAGATGGCTGGGAAGGTCATGGAAGCTATTTATAATCAAAATGGATTTGTGCTAGAGTCTTTGACTAAAACAGATTTTGATAATCAGCGAATTGCCAAAGGTGTTTCTGTGAAGGTAGCTCATAAAATTGGGGATGCGGACGAATTTGAGCATGATACGGGTGTTGTCTATGCAGATTCTCCATTTATTCTTTCTATTTTCACTAAGAATTCTGATTATGATACAATTTCTCAGATAGCTAAGGATGTTTATGAGGTTCTAAAATGAGGGAACAAGATTTTTTAAATCATTTTCTCAAGAAGGGATATTTCAAAAAGCATACTAAGGTGGTGCTAGCTCTTTCTGGTGGGTTAGATTCTATGTTTCTATTTAAGGTATTATCTACTTATCAAAAAGAGTTAGAAATTGAACTGATTTTAGCTCATGTGAATCATAAGCAGAGAGTAGAATCAGATTGGGAAGAACAGGAATTAAGGAAGTTGGCTGTTGAAGCTGGACTTCCTATTTATGTCAGCAATTTTTTAGGAGAATTTTCAGAAGCGCGTGCTCGACATTTTCGTTATGATTTTTTTCAAGAGGTCATGAAAAAGACAGGTGCGACAGCCTTAGTCACTGCTCACCATGCGGATGATCAGGTGGAAACGATTTTAATGCGTTTGATTCGAGGTACTCGTTTGCGCTATCTATCAGGAATTAAGGAGAAGCAAGTAGTCGGAGAGATAGAAATTATTCGGCCCTTCTTGCATTTCCATAAAAAAGACTTTTCACCAATTTTTCACTTTGAAGATACATCAAATCAGGAAAATCATTATTTTCGCAATCGTATTCGAAACTCTTACTTACCAGAATTAGAAAAAGAAAATCCTCGATTTAGGGATGCAATCTTAAGTATCGGTAATGAAATTTTAGATTATGACCTAGCTATAGCTGAATTATCTAATAATATTGATGTAGAAAATTTACAGCAGCTATTGTTTTACTCTGAGTCTACACAAAGAGTTTTACTTCAAACTTATCTGAATCGTTTTCCAGATTTGAATCTTACAAAAGCTCAGTTTGAAGAAGTTCGGCAAATTTTAAAAACTAAAAGCCAGTATCGTCATCCGCTTAAAAATGGCTATGAATTGATAAAAGAGTATCAACAGTTTCAGATTTGTAAAATCAGTCCGCAGGCTGATGAAAAGGAAGATGAATTTGTGTTACACTATCAAAATCAGGTATCTTATCAAGGATACACATTTTCCTTTGGAATTCCTTTAGAAGGTGAATCAATTCAACAAATACCTGTTTCACGCGAAACATCCATACACATTCGTCATCGAAAACCAGGAGATGTTTTGATTCAAAATGGGCATAGAAAAAAACTCAGACGTCTATTTATTGATTTGAAAATCCCTATGGAAAAGCGAAAATCTGCTCTGATTATTGAGCAATTTGGTGAAATTGTCTCAATTTTGGGAATTGCGACCAGTAATTTGAGTAAAAACACGAAAAATGATATAATGAACACTGTACTTTATATAGAAAAAATAGATAGGTAAAAAAATGTTAGAAAACGATATTAAAAAAATCCTCGTTTCACACGATGAAATTACAGAAGCTGCTAAAAAATTAGGTGCTCAATTAACTAAGGACTATGCAGGAAAAAATCCAATTTTAGTTGGGATTTTAAAAGGATCTATTCCTTTTATGGCTGAATTGGTCAAACATATTGATACACATATTGAAATGGACTTCATGATGGTTTCTAGCTACCATGGTGGAACAGCAAGTAGTGGTGTTATCAATATTAAACAAGATGTGACTCAAGATATCAAAGGAAGACATGTTCTATTTGTAGAAGATATCATTGATACAGGTCAAACTTTGAAGAATTTGCGAGATATGTTTATTGCAAGAGAAGCAGCTTCTGTTAAGATTGCAACCTTATTGGATAAACCAGAGGGACGTGTTGTAGAAATTGAGGCAGACTATACCTGCTTTACTATCCCAAATGAGTTTGTAGTAGGTTATGGTTTAGACTACAAAGAAAATTATCGTAATCTTCCTTATGTTGGAGTATTGAAAGAAGAAGTGTATTCAAATTAGAAAGAACAATTTTTAATGAAAAAACAAAATAATGGTTTAATTAAAAATCCATTTCTATGGTTATTACTTATTTTTTTCCTAGTTACAGCTTACCAGTATTTTAGTACAGGTAGTGTTGCAGGGAAAAGTGAGCAAATTAATTATACAGAATTGGTAAAAGAAATTACCGATGACAATGTAAAAGAATTAACCTACCAACCAAATGGCAGTGTTATCGAAGTTTCGGGTGTCTATAAAAATCCTAAAACAAGTAAAGAAGAAACAGGCATTCAGTTCTTTTCTCCATCTGTTACAACAGTAGAGAAATTTTCAAGTATTATTCTTCCCTCTGATACCACAGTATCAGAATTGCAAAAGCTTGCTTCTGATCATAAAGCGGAAGTAACTGTTAAGCATGAAAGTTCAAGTGGTATGTGGATTAATCTACTCGTATCCATTGTGCCATTTGGAATTCTATTCTTCTTCCTATTCTCTATGATGGGAAATATGGGGGGAGGCAATGGTCGTAACCCAATGAGTTTTGGACGTAGTAAGGCTAAAGCTGCAAATAAAGAAGATATTAAAGTAAGATTTTCAGATGTTGCTGGAGCTGAGGAAGAAAAACAAGAACTAGTTGAAGTTGTTGAATTCTTAAAAGATCCAAAACGATTTACAAAACTTGGAGCCCGTATTCCAGCAGGTGTTCTTTTGGAGGGACCTCCGGGAACAGGTAAGACTTTGCTTGCTAAGGCAGTTGCTGGAGAAGCAGGCGTTCCATTCTTTAGTATCTCAGGTTCTGACTTTGTAGAAATGTTTGTCGGAGTTGGAGCGAGTCGTGTTCGTTCTCTTTTTGAAGATGCCAAAAAAGCAGCACCAGCTATCATCTTTATCGATGAAATTGATGCTGTTGGTCGCCAACGTGGTGTCGGCCTCGGTGGAGGAAATGATGAACGTGAGCAAACCTTGAACCAACTCTTGATTGAGATGGATGGTTTTGAGGGAAATGAAGGGATTATCGTCATTGCTGCTACAAACCGTTCAGATGTACTAGACCCTGCCCTTTTACGTCCAGGACGTTTTGATAGAAAAGTATTGGTTGGTCGCCCTGATGTTAAGGGGCGCGAAGCAATCTTGAAAGTTCATGCTAAGAACAAGCCTTTAGCAGAAGATGTTGATTTGAAATTAGTTGCTCAACAAACTCCAGGCTTTGTTGGTGCTGATTTAGAGAATGTCTTGAATGAAGCAGCCTTGGTTGCCGCTCGTCGCAATAAATCGATAATTGATGCTTCAGATATTGATGAAGCAGAAGATAGAGTTATTGCTGGACCTTCTAAGAAAGATAAGACAGTTTCACAAAAAGAACGTGAATTGGTTGCCTACCATGAGGCAGGACATACCATTGTTGGTCTAGTCTTGTCGAATGCCCGTGTTGTTCATAAGGTTACAATTGTACCAAGAGGTCGTGCAGGTGGTTACATGATTGCACTTCCTAAGGAAGATCAAATGCTTCTATCTAAAGAAGATATGAAAGAGCAATTGGCTGGCTTAATGGGTGGACGTGTAGCTGAAGAAATTATCTTTAATGTCCAAACTACAGGAGCTTCAAACGACTTTGAACAAGCGACACAAATGGCGCGTGCAATGGTTACAGAGTACGGTATGAGTGAAAAACTTGGCCCAGTACAATATGAAGGAAATCATGCTATGTTTGGGGCACAGAGTCCTCAAAAATCAATTTCAGAACAAACAGCTTATGAAATTGACGAAGAAATTCGTTCATTATTAAATGAAGCACGAAATAAAGCTGCTGAAATCATCCAATCAAATCGTGAAACTCACAAGTTGATTGCAGAAGCATTATTGAAATACGAAACATTGGATAGTACACAAATTAAATCTCTCTATGAAACAGGAAAGATGCCTGAAACAGTAGAAGAGGAATCTCATGCACTATCCTATGATGAAGTAAAGTCAAAAATGAATGACGAAAAATAACCCTGAGAGAGGCTTGTCCTCTCTTTTTTTGTGCAGTTTAGACGGTGTAGGGAACAGAATGGGGAGAAATAACCAAATTAGCTTTTTGATTTGTTAAACTGTATTTAGAAAGGGGAAAAGAATGATTAAAGAATTGTATGAAGAAGTCCAGGGGAGTGTATATAAGTGTAGAAATGAATATTACCTTCATTTATGGGAGTTATCGGACTGGGATCAAGAGGGAATGATATGTCTACATGAATTGATTAGTAGAGAAGAAGAGCTGGCAGAAGATATTCCTCGTTTACGTAAATATTTCAAAACAAAATTCCGGAATCGAATTTTAGATTATCTCCGTAAGCAAGAAAGTCACAAACGGAGATATGATAAAGAGCTTTATGAAGAAGTGGGTGAGATAAGTCATCGTATAAGTGAGGGCGGTCTCTGGCTAGATGATTATTATCTCTTTCATGAAACACTAAGAGATTATAGAAACAAACAAACTAAAGATCAACAAGAAGAACTAGAACGCATCTTAAGCAATGAACGATTCCGAGGTCGTCAAAGCGTGCTAAGAGACTTACGTATTGTGTTTAAAGAGTTTGACATCCGTACCCATTAGGAATTCATGAAAAAACGGTAAATTCCCAAACTAAGTTCCACTGCTAATCCAAGTGGAAGTTAGTGTGAGACGTTTGAATGGGGTTAAAGATTAGTTTTTAGAACTTATGTTGGAGTAATGTAGACGACTGACAGACGTCTTCTGCAGGTATTTTAGAAATGCCGAGAAGCTTAGGAATTTCTTCTCCATAGGTAAATGCAAAGAGTTCATAGGCTGACTTTCCATTTAAAGCAGCACGTTTGACGCTGTTGACATGCGAACAAACGAGATTGATGTCCTCTTGAGTTAAGTTGTCAAAGGAAATTCCCTTTGTTAGGATGTCGCGAATCAGCGTGTGA
>NZ_VMLD01000008.1:0-167791 GCF_013276485.1 Streptococcus sp. 4886
CCACTGCTCCTACAATCATAGAAACCGCTCCTACCGATAGTTTCCTAATGCTATAACGACACTTACGTTCTTGAACACTCCGATTCATACTGATCCTCTCTATATCTATATCCCGATTTCTGAAATAAGATATTTACTCCAGAAAATACACTTAGTTTGTCTTTTCTTAACTTTCTTTTACTACAGTTCATTTAAATGACAAAAATGAACTAAACAAACTATCTCAAATCGGTGTCAATTTTCCCCTCTCCTTTCTCCAATCAGACTCCTACCAATCTAGTTTATCTACCAGGACACCGCTGCAATTAAACTAAAATATCTCTTTATAAGCAAATTATTGGACATCGGCTTATGCTATTTACACCATACTTTCTGCTCAATCCTTATCGAACACTTTTTCAAATAGCTTTTCGTAGGCATAAATACTTATAGAAATAATGGGAAATATAATCAAGCTTACAATCAGAATCTTATCCAACTTAAAGGGGACAATCCCAAATAAGTGAAGAAATAAATCAATCAGAAAACTGTCGAAAAAAACTGTCAAAAGTAGTTCAACTTGTCTTTTTCTCTGCTTTTTTGTCTTGAATGCCTTAAATATCATATTATTCCCCTTTTCTAAGCTTCAATCCCTTCTCTCTATCTGTCATTTCGCATAGCTACTACTATTTTTACAGCAATCTATCTTTAAATATACATAAAGATAAGATTCTATCACTTTTTATAAGTGTTAGCAAATTTATTATACCTCATTTTTAAAACGCTTTCAATACAGTGTGATATAATAGATTTTAGTTTCAAGAAACTCTTTTATATAATAATCTCCTTGAAAGTAGTTTCAGCTGAACATTTATAGTCCATAAAAAGAAAACAGAGATTCATCTGTTTTTATACTCAATGAAAATCAAAGACCAAGCTAGGAAGCTAGCCGCAGGTTGCTCAAAACACTGTTTTGAGGTTGTAGATGAAACTGACGTGGTTTGAAGAGATTTTTGGAAAGTATTAACACCTACAGACAAGCCTGACGATAGCAAGAACTCCCCTACTCGATAGGTATCGGATTTTGCTTTCTGAAAAAAATTATTTTAAGCAATTTGACAAAGCTAGCAACAAAAAATTCTATAAATATTTCCATGATAAAACGCATAGTATCAAGGTTTCTTAATCCCCTGATACTATGCGTGTTTGTGATTTTTAAGATTTTGTGCCTAGAGTCGACTCCTTATTTTAGATATTTAAAAGGGATCTCACTCCCACAGAGCCAGTTGTAGACTTGGTCATTGACAAATACATTCATGGCTTCGTGGGCATACTCTGGCATGATGCGATAAGCCTTATCGCAGGTCAGACGATTATAAATCGCAAACTGGGTAATGGGATAGCAAACATCGTCATCCAAGCCCGTAATCATCTTAACCTCACCCTTGATACGATGGGCAAGATTTTTCACATCGATATAGGCCAGGGTCGCCATGATTTCCTCCTCTGTTTCATGAAAAGGATCGTGAAACTTGAAATAACGGAACAGTTCGTCGTAAGCCTCGCTGGTATTCCCAATCTCAAGCACTCGTCTAAAGTCTGACAAGAAGGGATAGATGGCAACTGTTTTCTGAATTCGAGGATTGAGCGCTGCTGCAACCAAGGCTAGAGCGCCACCTTGAGAAGCACCATAGCTAGAAAGTCGCTTCTCATCTACCTGAGGCAGACTAGCAACAATTTCGATCAACTGGTAAATGTCCAGATAAACATCCTTATAAAAGAGGTGCTCCCGACCCTCCACAGCACCACGGATGATATGTCCCTTAACGGTATTTCCAAGAGGAGAACGCAAGCCGTCTTGCGAGTAACCTGACTGGCCCCGCACATCCATGGAGACAACACCGTAACCAGCCACGGTAAAGGCCAGCATGTCGGCCCAGTCCCAACCACGTCCCATATAACCATGGAAATGGAAGATTAGCGGAACCTTCTCCTCACTCTTTGGAAGAACAACGCGTGCATAGACCTTACCTTCCTTGCTTCCTTCAAACGTTAACTCATAGCACTTAACTTGAGGAATGTGGAAATTTCTTTCCTCCAACTGGTAGACTGGAAGAGTTGAAACTTTTTTCACTTCCTCATCCCAGAAAGCATCAAAGTCCTCTGGAACCTCATCCCTTCCTAGATAGGTCTTCATTTCTTCTAACAAATCTAAATTTTTCATAGCATGCTCCTTTTTTTGTAATCGCTACCACAACTGTAGCATATCTAGGGAAGCAATGCAAGAAAGAAGGGTAAATAGAAAGTGAATTTAGCTTTTCTTCCTTCAAGCCTATTGACTGAAAGTAGTTTTAGAAACGAAAAAAGAGCATTTCGCTCTCTCTTCTGTTTATACTAGTTTTTTACTTCTTTCTTTTGGAAAGCGGTTGGGTAATTTACTTTAATCGTTACTGTCATATGAGAGTCCTCGTTTCTTTTTGATGACTCTAGTATAAGGGCCAAACCTGAAAGCTAGCTTAAGTTTTCCTTAGAGAAAGCTTAATCCAGATGTTCTTTCTTTTCCAGATGAAAGGCAATCATGCGCCACTCTGGATCCTCTTGCCAGCCTTCAATAGAACTAATGTAGCTAGCAACCTTTCTGGCTTCTTCTAAAATCGGAAAATCTTCGATAATATCAGCTACTTGGAACTCTGGGAGTCCTGACTGTCTGGTTCCAAAAATCTCACCTGAACCACGCATTTTCAAATCTTCCTCCGCAAGGACAAAACCATTGGTGGTTTCTGTCATGATGCGCATGCGGTCTTTCCCAGAATCCGTCTTGGGATTGGCAACAAGAACAGCATAGGACTGCTTATCTCCCCGACCGACACGACCTCTAAGCTGGTGAAGCTGGCTGAGACCGAAACGATCGGCATCCATGATAATCATGACGGTCGCATTGGGAACATTGACCCCAACCTCGATAACCGTTGTCGAAACTAGAATATCCGTTTTTCGCTCTTTGAACTCCTGCATGATCTGGTCTTTTTCGTCACTCTTCATCTTACCATGTAGAAGAGCCACCTCTGCCTTGCCTGCAAAATGAGCCGTCAACTCCTCTGATAAGGCAATGGCATTTTTCAAATCCAGAGCTTCTGATTCTTCAATCAAGGGAGAGATGACATAGGCTTGAGAACCTTTTTGAATTTCCCCCTCTAACCAAATCAAGACCTGAGGTAGTTGCTCATGCTTGATCCAGCGCGTCACAATAGGCTTCCGACCCGCAGGCATCTGGTCGATAATGGAAACATCCATATCACCAAAGGCTGTGATAGCCAGCGTCCGTGGAATGGGAGTCGCCGTCATCATGAGTACGTCTGGATTATCCCCTTTTTCCCGTAAAATACGCCTTTGCCCCACACCAAAACGGTGCTGCTCATCGATGATAATCAAACCAAGACGAGCATACTCCACCCCATCCTGAATCAGAGCGTGGGTTCCGATAATCAAATCAGCCTCACCCTTAGCAATAGTCTCCGAGACTTCTCTCTTTTCTGCAGCTTTCAAGGAACCTGTCAAGAGAGCCAGTTTCAAGTCTGGAAAAAGGTTCTGTAAACTCTCAAAATGTTGCTCTGCAAGGATTTCTGTTGGCACCATGAGGGCTGCTTGATAGCCAGCTGTCACCGCCGCAAACATGGCCAAGCCAGCGACGACTGTTTTTCCACTTCCCACATCTCCTTGCAAGAGACGATTCATGTGATGGTCGGACTTCATATCAGTTAAAATTTCCTGTAAACTCTTTTCCTGAGCTTGGGTCAGAGCAAAAGGTAGACTTTCTTTAACAGCCGACACTTTTTCCTGAGACCACTCCAGAACCAGACCGCTTCCCTGAACTCTGTTTTCAGACTTGAGCGTCTGCAATTGCATTTGGAAATAAAAGAGTTCTTCAAACTTGATACGGCGAAGGGCCTGCTTGTATTCTGCCAGATCCTTTGGAAAATGCATAGCTCGGACAGCCTGACAACGGGACATGAGTTTGTATTTGTCCAGCAAAGACTGGGGAAGATTTTCCTCTATCAAGAGGTCCAGTCCTTGATCAAAGGCCGTCTTGATAACTTTGACCAGACTGGCCTGACTGATTCCCTGAGCCAAGCGATAGACAGGTTGGAGGTCATCTTCCACCTGAGCCAGAACCTTCATCCCAGTCAGACTAGCCTTGGCGCGGTCCCATTTTCCAAAGACAGCAAGAGTTGCTCCCAACTCTATTTTATCAGCCAGATAGGGCTGGTTAAAGAAATTCACCGCAAAAACGACTTCTCCCTGCTTGAGGCTAAAGCGCAGACGATTGCGCTTGAAACCATAATACTGAATACTGGCAGGAGTCACGACTTGACCAGATAGGACTGCCTTTTCACCGTCTTCCAGATCTAGCACCTGCTTGGTCTTAAAATCTTCGTAACGGAAAGGAAAGTAGAGCAAGAGGTCTTGCAAATTTTTAATTCCTAGTTTGGCGTATTTTTCTGCTGACTTTGATCCCACACCAGGTAAGACATGCAAGGGTTGATGTAGATTCATGCTCCACTCCTTTCTTTTCTAATCATATTCTCTCGGAATGCGATCGCTGAGGAGACAAACCACCTCATAGTTAATAGTGCCACGGTAGGTCGCTACCTGAGTTGCTGTGATTTCCTTGCCCCCGTTAGAACCAATCAAAGTTACCTTGGTTCCGAGTGGGTAAAGCTTAGGCAGACGAATGGTGATTTGGTCCATCGAAACCCTGCCGACGATTGGGCAAGCTTGGCCATCTACCAAGACAGAAAAATTCTGCATGTCTCGTGTCCATCCATCCGCATAGCCGATTGGCACGGTCGCGATGACCTGCTCGCTATCTGCCTGATAGGTCGCTCCGTAGCCCATGCAAGCTCCAGCTGGAACTGTCTTGACGTGAACCAAGGCAGATTCCAAGGTCAAGGCTGGAATCAAGTCATAGGGTAAGTCCAAAACCTCTCCGCTAGGATTAAGACCATACATGGCATCTCCCATACGAACCGCATTAAAAATAGTCTCTGCGTGCCAAAGAGTCGTTGCCGAATTACTGGCATGAACCAGCTCTGGAAGACCTTTCATACTGGCCAAAATAGTTTTAAATCTCTCTAACTGGACATTAAAGTAGTCATCTGATTTTTCGTCTGCAGTAGCAAAGTGGGTAAAAATCCCTTCAACACAAGCACCGTGTTGTTGGAGCAAAACTTGAGCCTGCTCAGCCTCACCGGCCTCTCGAAAACCAATCCGTCCCATTCCTGAATCAATCTTGAGATGAACTGTCAAACCTGATAGGTCTGCTTCCCTATCTAAGAGTGCTTGAATCCACTCCAGTCCAGCCGCTGTCAAGGTGATGTCGTATTCTTTAGCTAGAGCAACAGCTTCGATTTCAGAAACTCCTAAAATGAGGATTTTCTTCCTGAGTCCAGCATGTCTGAGTTCAATGGCTTCATCAATATTGGAAACGCAAAAGCCATCGACATCATCTTGAATCGCATTGGCAACGGCAACAGCCCCATGCCCATAGGCATTGGCTTTGACCACTGCCCACTTGAGTGTCCCCTCAGGGATATGAGCCCCCATTTGCTGAATATTTTGTCGAATAGCTCCCAGATGAATCAGAGCCTTGGTTGGTCTATGTGGACTAGCTTTCATGATTTTCCTCCAAAATGACACTGGCTGTCACAAACTGATCGGTATGGCTGATAGACAGCCAAATCTTTCCTGAAAATGGTGCCTGACTAAAATAAGGCGCCCCGCGTTCATTGTTCAAGACTTCCAAATCCTGAAAACCGAGCTTGCCAATACCCGTTCCCATAGCCTTGGAAAAGGCCTCCTTAGCCGACCAACGACCAGCCAAATATTCAATCTGTCTGCGCCCTTTAAGACTGGTGAAGCGCTCCATTTCCTGAGCGGTCAGCACGCGCTTAGCAAAGCCTTCATGTCGTGCAGCCGCTCTTTCTATCGAAGCCAATTCTTCGATGTCAATTCCGTGTCCAACTATCATTCTCATCAAAAGGAGTTGAGATTCCCCAACTCCATCCTTTTCACTTATTTTGTCAAGGTAGCATAAATCTCTTCTACCAAGGCCTCTGTATTTTCCCAACCCAAGCAAGGATCGGTAATAGAGCAACCAAAGACCTCTGGTTGGTTTTGACGACCATCTGCTAGGTAAGATTCAATCATAAAGCCTCGAACCGTCTTTTTGATTTTCTCATTCCAATCACGATTTTGCAAGGTCTGGCGAACAATTCGAATCTGCTCCATATACTGCTTGCCTGAGTTATCATGGTTGGTATCAATGAGGATAAAAGGATTTTCAAGTCCCATGGTTTCATAGCGTTCAATGGCTTGGAGTAGGTTTTCATAGTAGTAGTTCGGCATATAATTGCCATACTCGTTAACTGCTCCACGGAGGATGACATGGGACAAAGGATTACCTGAAGTCTCAACTTCCTGCCCATGATAAAGGAAGGTTTGCTTGTTTTGAGCAGCATAGATGGCGTTAAACATAACACCCAAATTTCCTGAGGTTGGATTTTTCATCCCTACTGGTGCATCAATCCCAGAAGCCACAAAGCGGTGCTCTTGGTCTTCCACAGAACGAGCTCCAACGGCATGGTAGCTGACCAAGTCATCCACCAAGATCAAATTTGACGGATAAAGCATCTCATCTGCCGTCGTCAAACCAGTCTCTGTAATCACGCGGTAGTGCAACTGGCGCACAGCCTGCAAACCGTTAATCAGGCTTGGAGCCTTAGAAGTATCTGGCTGGTGAACCAAACCTTTATAGCCGTCTCCGTTGGTGCGTGGTTTAGCTGTATAAACACGCATGACCATGAAAATCTTGTCCGCCACCTTCTTTTGCAAGGCTGATAAACGGTGAGCATATTCCAAGACAGCCTCTTCATTATCAGAAGAGCATGGACCAATCACCAAAAGGATACGATCATCTTCTCCTGAAATAATGTCTGCCAATTCTCTATCACGGCTTTCCTTGAGTCTCAAGGCTTCCGCAGACAATTGGGTTTCAGCCTTGATGACTTCCATATCGATTTCTTGACCTTTTTCAATAAATGCCATCTTATTCTCCTAACGTTTTGTAAATTTCTCTGACAAGAGCTTCTGTGTTATCCCAACCCAGGCAAGGGTCTGTGATAGATTTGCCAAATACTTCTGGCTCATTTTGTCGACCATCTTCCAGATAAGACTCAATCATAAAACCACGAACGAACTGCTTGATTTTTTCATTCCAAGCACGGTTAATCAAGGTCTGGCGGACAATTCGGATCTGTTCCATATACTGCTTGCCAGAATTGTCATGATTGGTATCAATGATGATAAAGGGATTTTCCAAGCCCATTTTCTCATACTGGGCAATGGTGTCAATTAAATTGTCATAATAGTAGTTGGGAATATTTTTTCCATACTCATTAAGAGCACCACGAAGAATGGCGTGCGAAAGCGGGTTCCCAGTTGTTTCCACTTCTTTTCCTAGGAAAAGGAAACTTTGTTTGTTTTGAGCAGCATAAATCCCATTAAACATGACATTGAGATTTCCAGAGGTTGGATTTTTAAAACCAGTAGAAAATCCTGCCCCACTGGCCACAAAGCGGTGTTGCTGGTCTTCAACTGAACGGGCACCAACTGCCATGTAAGAAATCAAATCATCTACTAGCGGAAGATTTTCAGGATAAAGCATTTCATCAGCAGTTGTCATCCCTGTTTCTGTGATGACACGATAGTGAAGATGGCGCACGGCTTTGATTCCGTTGATGAGGCTAGGGGCTTCTGTCGCGTTAGGCTGGTGAATCAAACCCTTATAGCCATCTCCGTTGGTACGGGGTTTGGCTGTATAAACACGCATAACCATAAAGATACGGTCTGCCACTTCTTCTTGCAAAGCTGCCAAACGCTTAGCGTATTCAAGGACAGCTTCTTCATTGTCAGATGAGCATGGTCCGATTACCAAGAGAATTCGCTGGTCTTCTCCACGTATAATGGCTTCTAGCTCTTGATCGCGCTGTGATTTTCTCTCCAAAGCTTGGCCTTCTAATTTTGATAAGGCACGAACTTCTTCAATATTTATTTTAGGACTTTTTGCTGTAAATACCATAACTCATCTCCTTATAAAGCAAACGGATACCAAGTAAAAATTTACTTTTCACAAGGTATCCGCCTCTAAACTATCTCATTTTATTGTCTTTTACCGTGACAGTTTTTAAACTTCTTACCAGAACCACATGGGCAAAGTTCATTGCGTCCAATCTGGCTCAAATCCAAATCTTCTGGCATACTTGCTTGGTGGGCAGCGATATTGCGAGTCGCTGTTGTACTGATATGGCGTTCTGCCTGTGGTCTTTCTTGTTCATGAATTTGTGCTTTCATCATCAAGCGTGTCACATCAAACTCAATCGAACCAATCATATCATTAAACATACGGAAACCTTCTGCCTGATACTCAACAACAGGGTTGTTCTGAGCATAGCCACGAAGTCCAACCGCGTTACGCAATTGATCGAGGGCATCGATATGATCTGTCCACTTGTTATCTACCACTCGTAGAATCAAGACTTTTTGGAATTCTTTAACTGCTTCTTCATCGCGTAGTTTTGAAACCTGACTATCGTAAACCTGCAAGGCACGTTGGAAGAGCTCTTCCTTGATGGCCTTATCAGACAAGCCTGACAAGTCTTCCATCGTAATAGAATCTTCTGGAAGCAAGTTGTACTTAGCAAAGTTCAAAATCGCTTCTAGTTTTTCATCTTGTTTGGCACGCGCATGACCATCAACGACACGTTCAATCGTGCGTTTGATCATAGCCTGAATTTCAGGTGCCAAGTCACGGTCTGCAGTGATGACATCGTAACGTTGAGCGTAGATAATCTCACGTTGTTCACGCATGACATCATCGTATTGAAGGACTTGTTTACGAGTATCGTAGTTATTTCCTTCGACACGTTTCTGAGCTGCTTCAACCTGACGCGTCAACATACGAGACTCAATGGCCTCTTCAGACATGTTGAGACGTTCAAATATTCCCTTCAAGCGTTCAGAACCAAAACGTTTCATCAAGTCATCTTCAAGAGAGAGGTAGAATTGTGACTCACCTGGGTCTCCTTGACGACCTGAACGTCCACGAAGCTGGTTATCGATACGACGGCTTTCATGGCGCTCTGTACCAATCACACAAAGTCCTCCAAGTTCACGAACCCCTTCACCAAGCTTGATGTCGGTACCACGACCGGCCATGTTGGTTGCGATGGTAACGGCACCTCGTTGCCCAGCATTCATGATAATTTGGGCTTCTCTATAGTGGTTTTTGGCATTCAAGACTTCGTGAGGAACGCCAGCTGCGACCAATTTCTTAGAAATGTAGTCACTTGTTTCAACCGCTACTGTACCAACCAAGACAGGCTGACCTTTTTGGTAACGAGCCTTAACGTCTTCGACAACCGCTTTAAACTTAGCCTCGATACTTGAATAAAGAAGGTCTGAATGGTCAATACGTTGAACAGGACGGTTTGTTGGGATTGGAATAACACGAATGTTGTAGATTTCACGGAATTCTTCTTCCTCAGTCTTACCTGTACCTGTCATACCAGACAATTTCTTGTACATACGGAAAAGGTTTTGGTAAGTGATTGAGGCAGATGTCTTGGTTTCATCCTGAATTGGCACACCTTCTTTAGCTTCAATAGCTTGGTGCAAGCCATCAGAATAACGGCGACCTTCCATGGTACGACCTGTAAATTGGTCGACAATCAAGATTTCTTGCTCTTCGCTCACAACATAGTCAATATCGAGAAGCATGATATAGTTGGCACGAAGGGCGTTATCGATAAAGTGAGTCAGAGCTACATTTTCGATGTCATAGAGGTTTTCAAGCTTGAAGTAGCTTTCAGCCTTGTCAATCCCTGAATCAGACAAACCAATAGTCTTAGACTGCACATCGATGATGTAGTCGTCTTTGTCCAAAGATTTTACATAGTGGTCTGCCATGTGGTAGAGCTGACTGGTTTCAACTGCGTTAGCACCTGATACGATTAAAGGTGTACGGGCCTCGTCAATCAAGATAGAGTCAACCTCATCGACCAAGGCATAGTTGAGCGGGCGTTGTACCATGTTTTCAGCGCGAACGACCATGTTATCACGAAGGTAGTCAAATCCGATTTCTGAGTTGGTTGAGTAAGTAATATCACACTCATAGGCTTCTTTTTTCTCCATTGGAGACTTGGCAGCCAAGTTAATCCCTACTGACAAACCAAGCCATGAGTACAATTCACCCATCTCAGTCGCGTCACGTTCTGATAGATATTCATTTACCGTAACTACGTGAACCCCTTTGCCTGAAAGGGCATTGAGGTATACGGGCATGGTCGCAGTCAAGGTTTTCCCTTCCCCTGTACGCATCTCTGGCACGTCACCATGGTGAAGAACGATCCCCCCCATGACCTGAACCTTATATGGGAAGAGACCTAGGACACGTTTGGCACCCTCACGGACAACTGCAAATGCTTCATAAAGCAATGAATCCAGTGATTCTCCATTTTGATAACGTTCTTTAAATTCAACTGTTTTTGCTTTTAGTTGATCATCTGTCAAAGCAGCCATTTGATCTTCGTATTTGAAAACCTTGTCAGCCATCTTTTCCAGACGACGGATTTCTCCTTTATCATTTTCGATAATTGTTTTTAAAATATTAGCCATGTTTTTCCTTACTTTAAATTCCGAATATTTTAGAATGTTCTTTTAATTTTAGCACAATTACTGATTATTTTCAAGGAAGAATCCCCATTTTGAAAAGGAAAAAGAGGCTAGTTTCCAAGCTAACCTCTCTGACTTTTATGATGATTTAATTGCCAACAAAAATCGGCAAAATCGCAAATAGGATAAATAGATTTATCCAAAGAGAAAAACAGCAGATCAATCCAAAAACAAAGAGACTGACTTTCTTGGACAGCAAGGCCATCAAAATCGACAGAATTCCAAAAACTAGTAAAACTTTCTGCATGATTAAGAGATTGATAGATATTCCCAGAACTGGTTTATCCCAAGGAACAAAGAAGAAAGCCAGCCAGATCAGCAGAACTAAACCAATATAGAATTTAGAATATTGTGTAATAAATGATTTTAGATGTGCCATAAGCTACCTCCTAGGATTGTATATCCTTTATATATTGTATATGTCCGTTTTCGACAACTAATACATCTGTACAAAGATCTGAAATATCTTCCGATATGTGTGACGTCAGGATAACCAGACTATTTTCTTTTTTCAGGTAAGATAAAATGACCTGTTTGGTTAACCTCACACTCTTCTCATCTAAAGCATTCATAGGTTCATCGAGAAAGAGTATAGATGGTTCGGCAATAAAGGCTTGAATCAAGGCCATTTTTTGTTTCGTTCCTAAGGATAAATGACGGTACTCAACGTCTTCAAATTCCTGTAAATCATAATATTGGATCCAATCGGCAATTCTTTTTTCCGTAACTTTAGATGAAAAACACCTTAACAATTCCAAATTTTCTCTAAGGGATAAATGAGATAAAAACTCGACTTTTTCAATTAAAACCCCTGCATCCTGAATATAATGATTTTTTATCCCGTAGACTTCCCCATCTTGAAGAACTTTTCCTTTATCAAGCTTAATATAACCAGCAAGTATCTTTAAAAGAACTGTCTTACCAGATCCATTATCACCTTTAAGACCATAAATATTTCCTGATTGAAAGACCAGATTCAACTCATTTAAAATAGGTCTTTTCCCATAAATTTTCTGTCCATTTATAATTTCAAGTCTCATCGTTTATCCTTTCTTAAATTTCTCTTCCAAGCGACTAACAATCAACATAACTAATAAACTTAAGAGTACTAAATACACTGTTACAATATGATCCATCATCCATTCTTGTCCCACAAATGCTAAAAAATAGAGAAAAAAGGAAAAACCAGCGCCCGCACTAATAAGTGCTATCAGATAAGACAGTAGTAAGTACAAGATCATTAACTGAGCAAGTAAAAAGAAAAGTGCGACTGTTTTGAAATGAATTCCTAGAGGAAGTAAACCAAGGAACCAGACAAATAAATCTTGAATAAAAAATTTAGAGATGACAACCAATCGTTTCCTTGTATAATCGAAAAAGGAGGTTGATTGATAGCGGATCAAGTGATGGTAATGGTCTGCCAAATCAGTTTCAAGTAAAATGACAGAGAGCCATCCTACCATGAAAAGCGAAAGATTTAACAAGAGTTTGGGGATTTCTAAATTCGCTTCAGAATAGTCATTATAGGAAAAGATTGAAATCAATTCCCTCTTGAAAAAGAGAAAAACATCCTGCTTTTGAACCGCTATTGACAATAGATAGTTAATCAAAATCATCATCAGAACTATACGAAGTAGTAAAACGATCTTTCTCTTTAGCCAAATATTGTTAAAGTTCTTAAACATTATCTTCATATTTTTTAAGTACCATATAGGGGACAATATAAAGGATATAAGGAGTAAAGAGTCTCATCAAACTTACATCCCCATAGCTAGCTTGCATCAAACTCGTCATAGGAACCATATAGTATGGCAAGATACTATAGAGCATCATAGAACCAAGCCAAAGAAACATCAAATAGGCAATTGCCGAACGAGTCACATTCCCTAAATAATCAACTATTTTAAAAAAATAGACTGCATTGATGAAAATACCGATTAGTAGGACACAAGTAAAGAACAAATAGCTTGTTATCTCTCCATCTAGGAGCCTTTGTAAACTACTCCCATCAGAAAATAGAGAATTCCATTCAAGAGGAGAAAAAGTCCCAAAGAAATAAGTTAAAATTGCAATTATCAGCACAGTCACTAAATATATCACACAAGGGATACTTGCAAGTTGAAAAGTCAACTTTCTTTTTAACCCTTGATAACTCACTTCTCTTCCAATACTCAATCGTAAAACTTTATTTTTCAGCTCAATATATTGAAAACCTAGCAAAACAATGATGATTGGAATAATAAATGATTGATAAAAACCTAGATTGAACTGGAGAATACGAAAATCTAATGCTGATTTTAATAAGTCATTTTTAATTGCTTGTCCATCGAATTTAGCTAGATCGGGCGCATGAATATCAAAAAAGAAATAAGTCATCAAAACATCACGATAAACCAAAGCAAGAAAAAGCAAAGTAAGCAAGACATAAACAAATTTATGCCTTGCCAAAGTTAAGAGAGGAATCTTCATAAGCCACCTCCTACAAATAGAAAGTAATATAATACTCAATGAAAATCAAATAGCAAACTAGGAAACTAGCCGCAGGTTGCTCAAAGCACTGCTTTGAGGTTGTAGATAAGACTGACGAAGTCAGTAACCATACCTACGGCAAGGCGACGTTGACGTGGTTTGAAGAGATTTTCGAAGAGTATAAATCAATGCCTTCCGCCTTTAGACTTCCCTAGTTCTCGTCTCAAGCGAAGCATTTTTTTGAAACAGGAATAAGTTAACCAATTCAGACCAATAGCTAGCAGAATAAAAAGAAACCAAATGCCCCATAACTTGATATCTGTCAAATTTCTCAAGACGATATTGAAAAACAGAACTGAAACAACTGCCCAAGCAAGGCTAAAAAGAGCATAGAGGGGAATGTAAAACCAGTAAAAATAGTAAAAAATTGGGAAAAATTTACTTTCTCTATTATCCTTTTCAATCCAGCTGAAAAAGTAAAACCAGGGAAATAAGATTATAAATTTAAACAAATGTTTCATCGACACCTCCTTTTTGATAGCGTTTTCTATTATTTTATTATATCAAAAAAATCTGGAAATGTCATTCCAGATTCTACTTTTTTATTTGCGTTTTCTTGCGATGAGATGGATTGGAGTCCCCTCAAAGACAAAGGCCTTGCGGATTTGATTTTCCAAGAAACGCAGGTAAGAAAAGTGCATAAGTTCTTCTTCGTTGACAAAGATGACAAAGGTTGGTGGTTTAGTTGCCACTTGGGTCGCATAGAAGATTTTGAGACGTTTTCCTTTGTCTGTCGGTGTTGGGTTAATGGCAATAGCATCCATAATCACATCATTCAAGACAGCTGATGGAATACGTGTATTTTGACTTTCGCTGATTTGCTTGATCATCTCAGGAAGTTTGTGGAGACGTTGCTTTGTCAAGGCTGATACAAAGATAATCGGTGCGTAAGGCAGGTATTGGAACTGCTCACGAATATCTTCTTCCCAGTTTTTCATAGTATGGTTGTCTTTTTCAAGAGTATCCCACTTGTTGACCACGATAATCATCCCTTTACCAGCTTCATGGGCAAATCCTGCGATACGCTTGTCGTATTCACGGATTCCTTCTTCCGCATTGATGACCATTAAGACCACATCTGAACGGTCAATAGCACGCATGGCACGCATGACAGAGTATTTCTCGGTATTTTCATAAACCTTACCAGATTTACGCATACCAGCCGTATCAATCATGGTAAACTCTTGACCATCTGTATCTGTAAAGTGGGTATCAATAGCGTCACGCGTTGTTCCAGCAACAGGACTAGCAATGACACGGTCTTCGCCCAAAATAGCGTTAATCAAGCTTGATTTTCCAACGTTGGGACGACCAATCAAGCTAAACTTAATCACATCTGGATTTTCTTCTTCATATTCATTTGGAAGATTTTCTACGATCGCGTCTAGCACATCCCCTGTACCGATACCATGGACAGATGAGATTGGCAGTGGTTCCCCCAAACCAAGAGCATAGAAATCATAGATATCATTTCGCATCTCAGGGTTGTCCACCTTGTTAACTGCGAGGATAACTGGTTTGTGGGTCTTATAAAGCTTACGAGCTACGTATTCGTCTGCATCAGTAATTCCTTCCTTACCAGACACGACAAAGACGATAACATCTGCTTCTTCCATGGCAATTTCTGCCTGATGCTTGATTTGTTCCATGAAAGGAGCATCGACATCATCGATTCCTCCTGTATCAATCATGCTAAAGGAACGATTGAGCCACTCACCCGTTGCATAGATACGGTCACGTGTCACTCCTTCGACATCTTCTACAATGGAGATTCGCTCACCAGCGATCCGATTAAATAGGGTTGATTTCCCAACATTGGGACGTCCTACAATGGCAATAGTTGGTAGGGCCATAATTTCTCACTTTCTACAATAACTTCTTCTGTTCAAGATTTTTTCTAGTTGAGTTTGGTTCTGCTTGACCAAACTGTTCTGCTAGGCGCTGACTCCAGCTTGTGGTCGCACGTGCTCCAGCATAGTCCGCCTGTACATGGTCATAAGCTTCGATTGCATCAGTTGACTGTTCTCGGTATTCTTCCTCAAACACCACTTGATTCAATGGCAAGCGAGGTTTGACTTCATGTTCTTCATTTGGAAGACCCAGTGCCATCCCAAAGACAGGATAGGTGTAGTCAGGCAGGTTAAAGAGCTCTGCCACTTCTTCTGACTTGTACCGTACCAAACCAATGATGACACCTCCATAGCCCAAACTTTCAGCTGCCAGCAGGGCATTTTGACCAGCAAGGGCCGCATCGACCGAACTAATCAAAAGACCTTCTACACCTTGAGGTTGGAAGATGTCGGTATGAAGTCGTGCTCCCTTTTCTGCTCGGTTCAAATCTCCGACAAAAAGAAGAAAAACAGCTGACTGGCGAATGGCTTCTTGAGGTACCAATTCATACAAGGCATCTTTCTTTTCCTGACTTCGTACCACAACAACAGAGTAGGATTGAAAATTCTTCCAAGACGAGGCCATCTGGGCTGCAGTCAGGATTTCAGTCAAGTCTTCCTGAGGAAGGGCTTGCTCCTTAAATCTACGCACTGAAGTATGAGCTTTCATCAGTTTAATCGTTTCTGTCATCGACGGTTCACTCCTTCTAAACGAGTCTCCTCAGCCAAATAACGGATGCGTTCCATGACGCGTCTGGCTTCCCAGGTTTCGTCATTTCCATGCTTCCCTTTAGCGAAATGCTGCTCCAATTCTTCAAAGTTGAAGTTGGAGGTGAAAAAAGTCGGTAAATTTTCCTGCATCCGATATTGGAGAATGACCTGCAGGATTTCGTCACGCACCCAAGCTGTTGATTGTTCGGCACCAATGTCATCTAAAATCAGGACTTCAGAAAGCTTAAGCTCATCCACCAAGGTCTTGACATTACCATCACCGATAGCATTTTTGACATCGATGACAAAGCTAGGATAGTGGAGAAGAGTGGATGAAACACCACGTTTTTCTGATAAATCATGGGCTAAGGCAGCCACCATGAAACTTTTACCCACACCAAAGTCTCCATATAGGTAAAGACCTTTTCGAATAGCTGGATATTGCTCCACGAATGCTAATAACTTTTCAAAAACTGGTAAGCGCCCCAAATCATCCAAGTCTACTTGAGCCAAACTAGCTTTCCTGAGACTGGCTGGCAGATTGATTAACTTGAGACGGTTCTTAATAGCCGCTTCTTTTTCCGCCGCAATTAGTTCAGGAGTTTCTTCATAAGAAACGTCCGCATAGCCATGATTCATGACTAGTATAGGCTTGTAGCCTTTGGCAATATAATCCGTATCACCACGAAGAAACTTATCACGCTCGGTGATGTACTGATTAAACTTGGAGATACTGCGTTTCAATTCCTCTGGAGTCAAGGATTCTTGCTGGATAAAGGCCGCAACATCAGGGTCCTTCATGATTTTCTGAACCAAATCTTGATAATGAAAACGGCTAGGTTGACGTTTGAGTACGTCTCCGACACTTTCCATCTAATCTCCTCCTTTTTCTAATCGAGCTAATAGTTCTTGTTTCTTACGTTCTAGTTCCAGACGAGTTTCCTCGCTGGTTTCATTCTTATAATCTGGATTGCTCCACTTGGGTACATTGGACTTGGTAGGACTCGGTTTACTAGCCTTTTGAGCCTGATTCTTCTGCCCTCTCTCACGGATGCGCAAGACTGCCTCTTCTGCCGAATGTATCTTTTGATAGGCATAGTCATTGGCCACTTTCATGGCATATTTCTCATTGATGTTTGCTGAATCCACCTTATTAAAGGTCAATAAGAGAATGATATTGATGACTTCGTCCAGCAAGCCCAAGCCAGCCATCTGTTGCAAGAGTTCTCTTTCTGTTTGGGTAATGGTTCCCTTACGTGTTTGCTTGATTTCTGCCAAGAACTGCAGGGCAGTTTTACTTTTTGCTTCCTTGATAATGGTTGCTTCCTTAGGACTAAAATCAGAAGAAATCGGTTTTTGAGCGATTTTTTCCCGCATGCGTTTGGTTGAAATGACCTGGGAAACAGCTGTTGACTTAGCCAATTGATAGGTCTCAAACCAAGTCCATTTCTTCTCCTCGGCAATGGCAAAGAGGTTTAAGACATCGGACTGCTCATCCGCAAAGCGAAGGCCATCTCTAGCCATAAGCTGACGAAAATGGTCCAAGTCAAAATCGTTGGCCACTTTCTTCTTGAGACTAAGGTCTTCTTGACTTCCCAGTTCTTCCAAATCTGGAAAGACTTGATTGAGCGAGATAGGTATTTCTTCTCCCTCAGCACTCTCAACTTTCAAATCCTCCACAGCTGCATCGCCAATCTTTTTTTCCAAGAGTCTACGATAAACAGGGTGTTCCAAAAAATCCTGACTCGAAAGAGGAGCATGGAGGGCTAGCTGATAAACTTCCCCCTTTTGATAGAGGGTCAAGAGATTGAAAGCAGATAGGATTTTCAGGGCTTTTATCAATCTATCCATTCCAAAATTGAGATGGTTGAGAATACTTGAAAAGAGGTATTCCTTTCTGCCATTATCCCAAAAACTGATTGTATAAAGATAAAGGCTCAGTGCCTCCTGACCGATAATCGGGAGGTAGCACTGTACCAGAGATGAGGTATCTTGCGACACCCGATTATTCTTTAGATAAGAAAAACGGTCAATTGGCTTCATTTATCTTTCCTTTTTCTTTTTAGAGGACTGGGTGATTTGTTGGAGTAAGCTCTCTAACTCACTGACATCCTTAAAACTACGATAGACACTGGCAAAACGTACATAGGTAATCTCATCCAATTCAGCCAACTCCTCCATGACGAGTGAACCAATGTCCTCACTTTGAATTTCGTTTTCATTTCGACCACGGAGTTTCTGTTCGATACGATTGACTACCATGTTGATTTCATCACTTGACACAGGACGTTTCTGGGCTGAGCGGATAATCCCATTAAAGATTTTATCTCTGGAGAATTGTTCCCGTGTGCCATCTTTTTTAACAACCACTAAGGTTCTTTCTTCTACTCGTTCGTAGGTTGTAAAACGGTGCTGGCATTCATCGCACTCACGTCTTCTACGAATAGTGTTCCCTTCTTCTGCTTGGCGACTATCGATAACACTTGACTTGGTAGCCCCACATTTTGGACAACGCATCCTTTCCCTCCTTATCGTTTTCTTTTCATTATACCATTTTTTAAACGATTCCCAAAACAATTCTTCTTTTTGCTTGACAAGTTTTTTGTTTTGTTGTATTATTTAATTAAGACAAATAGATAAAAAGAAAGGAGACCAAGATGTCCTGGACATTTGACAACAAAAAACCCATCTATTTACAGATTATGGAGAAAATCAAGCTTCAGATTGTTTCCCATACACTGGAACCCAATCAACAACTTCCAACCGTGCGAGAGCTAGCTAGCGAGGCTGGTGTCAATCCCAACACCATCCAAAGAGCCTTGTCAGATCTCGAACGAGAAGGATTTGTCTACAGTAAGCGAACAACTGGACGATTTGTGACTGAGGATAAGGAGCTAATCGCCCAATCACGCAAACAATTATCGGAAGAAGAATTGGAACACTTCGTTTCCTCCATGACCCATTTTGGCTATGAAAAAGAAGAACTACCAGGCGTAGTCGGCGATTATATTAAAGGAGTTTAAGCCTATGTCATTACTAGCATTTGAAAATGTATCCAAATCTTATGGATCAACACCAGCCCTTGAAAATGTTTCCCTTGACATCCCAGCTGGAAAAATTGTTGGTCTCCTTGGGCCAAACGGCTCAGGGAAAACAACATTGATTAAACTAATCAATGGCCTCTTACAACCAGACCAAGGACGCGTCCTTATCAACGACATGGACCCAAGCCCAGCAACCAAGGCCATCGTAGCTTATTTGCCAGATACGACCTATCTCAATGAGCAAATGAAGGTCAAAGAAGCCCTAACCTACTTCAAGACCTTCTATAAAGATTTCAATCTTGAACGCGCCCATCATCTGCTTGCAGACCTAGGCATTGATGAAAATAGTCGTCTCAAGAAATTATCAAAAGGGAACAAGGAAAAGGTCCAACTAATTTTGGTTATGAGCCGTGATGCTCGTCTCTACGTTTTGGACGAACCCATTGGTGGGGTGGACCCAGCAGCCCGTGATTATATCCTCAATACCATTATCAACAACTACTCACCGACTTCTACCGTTTTGATTTCAACCCACTTGATTTCAGATATCGAGCCAATCTTGGATGAAATTGTCTTCCTCAAAGATGGAAAAGTCGTCCGTCAAGGCAATGTAGATGATATTCGCTATGAGTCAGGTGAATCCATTGACCAACTCTTCCGTCAGGAATTTAAGGCCTAAGCAAAGGAGATTATTTATGTTTTGGAATTTAATTCGCTACGAATTTAAAAATGTTAACAAGTGGTATTTAGCCCTCTACGCTGCTGTGCTAGTCCTTTCTGCCCTTATCGGGATACAAGCACAGACCTATAACAATCTGCCTGTCAAAGAAAGCCAACCTGTTTTACTTACTTTTCTAGCCCTCGTCTTTGGTGGCTTGATGATTACACTTGGAATTTCAACTCTTTTCTTAATCATTAAACGCTTTAAAGGCAGTGTCTATGACCGACAAGGCTATCTGACTTTGACCCTTCCAGTATCTGAACACCATATCATCACAGCCAAACTAGTCGGTGCCTTTATCTGGTCGATGATTAGCACTGCTATCCTAGCTCTAAGTGCTGTTATTATTGTGACCATAACGGTTCCAGAATGGATCCCTCTTTCTTATGTGATTACATTTGTAGAAACACATCTCCCTCAGATCCTTCTTACAGGTATATCCTTCCTACTAAATACCATTTCCAGTATCCTCTGCATCTACTTGGCTATTTCCATTGGACAGCTTTTCAATGAATACCGTACAGCACTCGCTGTTGCAGCCTACATTGGGATCCAAATCGTCATTGGATTTATTGAACTTTTCTTCAATCTTAGTTCTAATTTCTATGTCAATTCACTTGTAGGACTTAATGACCATTTCTATATGGGAGCAAGTATAAGTATTGTTGAAGAACTCATTTTCATAGCTATCTTTTACCTCGGAACCTACTACATCTTGAGAAACAAGGTTAATTTGCAATAATTTTAAAATCAAAAAGGATAACATCTCATCGCAGAGAGGCTATCCTTTTTCTTTTATTTCATTTTCTGTCTAACTTTATTTAAAAACAAATCCTTTTAAATCTGATTTAAAGGTCTTGTTTAATTTCTCTATTGTGACACTATCATTATATTCCTTACATATTCTCATAGCTTTGGAACATTCTTTTTTACCTAACTCTACTTGATTCGTTTTTATGAGATAAATACCTTTTAAAAAAAGCAAATAATTCTTTTCAAAATAATATCCTTGTCTGGTCAGTAAATTTTCTAAATCATCTATAAAAAATTGAGCGCTATCTAACAAATTATTTTTTAATAGTAATTCTAAATTAAATAAATATAAAGGAATTACTCTATGTGTTCCCATATCTGTTTTTAAAAAATGTCGTGTTTTCTTGATTACCACTCTATATAGTAAACTTATGATCCTAGTATTCATAAAAAACACCGAATTATAGAAAATTTTAAGTTCATACTCCATCCAATTATCTACAGAAAGCAAATACTTGATTAGCTCATTACATTTAGAGGCATTGTAAGGAAGGTTTGCAAGCCGGTTGATCTGTTGTTCAGCAATCAACTTTATGTGACAATTGCATAAACTTTTTTCCTGCTTTTGTTTTAGTTCTATTTTATTTATTAGTTCTTGTAACAAAATGATATCTGAAGAGTTTACAGCATGCTCTAATTCTTCAAAAAAGCATTCTTTTTTGGAATAATAGCAATGAACTAATTCTTCAAATTCCGAAAATGATATCCCCAGGCGATTTAACAACATGTAAAAATGATCAATAGATAATTTTGTAATCCCATTTTCGAAACGAGAAATAGTTGACTCACTAATCTTATCACAAGCCAAATCTTTAAGACGAAAATTTTTTGAAATACGAATATCCTTTAAAACTGCTCCAAAATTTTCCATACTATTCCTCTTCCATTTCTGCAAAAAATAAAACCTGTTTTTTTATTTGTGATATGATTATGATTATACAAAAATAAAACAGAAAGGACAATATGATTATGAAAAAAATTTTATTGTCATCAGTTGCTTTACTGAGCCTAGTGGCAACATTACCAGTAAATAATCCAGTTTCTGCTCAAGAATCTATCTCTCCCTAGGATTATAGCCACTCCAATGGCAGTTGGATTCAATCGAATAGCCGTTGGTGGTATAAACACTCTGACGGTTCTTACACTAAAACAGGTGAAACATCAACGAGAGCAGTACCTATCGAAGATGTTAATGCTATGGAAAAGGTTTTTAGTAATCAAAACTTTAGTAAAGTTGTTCGTTTCCCAGATAAAACAAAAGCTGAGATTATTGCAAATATGCAAGAACTATTTAAATCTTCTATCGAAAACGATGTGAACCACCTTTACTTGTCATGGAGAAAAAAACTGTACGATATCTATTAGTAGCTATAAAACGGTATTTACAGGCTGGGATTCACTTCAAAATGGAATTATTTCGTCTATGGCAAACACCAATACTAACGGAAAAATCACTTTAGAGGAACTGTATCAATACTCTTATCCTCTAGTCCTTGAAGCTGCATCCAGCAGTAACAAGGAGCAACATGTATCAATTTATCCAGAAAACAGTCAATTTGTTTTATTTCAAAAATAAGGAGTTAAGAAAATGAAAGTATCAAAAAAAATCACATTATTTGGTTTGTCTTTAGCTGGTCTAGCCTTACTGGCTTTCCCTCATTCAGGAAAGGCCTTCGAGTTGGAAGAAGAATGGGTTATCAAGGGTGGGATTAAGTATCAAGATGGCAAAATTCTTCGATTTGACAATGGACATGAAGTAGATATCAAAGTCTTGAATTTGCCAAAAACCGAGAAAATCGAGTGGACGGTCAGTCTCAATGGTCAAGATCAAACTGTCAATTTCCTAGGTCAAGAAAAGGACAAGTCTATGATGGGGGTAGAGGGGCGTTACCTGAATTTCTATGTACCTTATGGCTATAGAGGAGATATCAAGGTAGAAGCCAAGAGCGGAAACGAAGTAAAGACCTGGTCCACTAAAGTAGTAGATGATGTGTATCATGATGGCGGAAAGAGTGGTTACTTCCGTATTGACGAATCAAATGATCAACACACCTACCTTGATGCAAAATGGGACTATCAAACTAAGACCTACACTGCTACCTTACCAGAGACTGTCAATGGTCAAAAAGTATTTGCTTGGGCAGACGACTATGTAGAATTGAAACTTCAAAAACCAGGAGTTATCAGTCATTCCTACAGAGGGGGAGGAGCCTTCAAAATACTTTATCCGATTGTAAAAGCAGAAAGCTGGCTAAAAAAGAATTACAGTGAAAGCTGGTACTATCAAAAACAAGGTCAACTAGTGCAGAACGATTGGGTTAAGGACAAGGGAACTTGGTACTTTATGAATGATAACGGAGTCATGTTCAATCAAACTTGGCTCTATCAGGGTGGCAACTGGTATGCCTTTAAATCATCAGGAGCCATGATTGCTAGTGACTGGCTATATGATAATCACTCTTGGTATTACCTAAAAGACTCAGGTTCTATGGCGACAGGTTGGATCAAAGATAGTGGATCTTGGTATTATCTAAACAACTCAGGTTCTATGGCAACAGGCTGGGTAAAAGATAGCGGATCTTGGTACTACCTTGCTTCATCAGGTAAGATGCTTCACAATACCTACACACCAGATGGTTACTATGTAGATGCCAGTGGCGCTTGGAAATAATCTAAAGTACACATTTTATTCCATCAGCTATTAGTGTACATGCTCAGACTAATTGTTATCAGAGCTACAAAAAAATCTAGATAATAATACAAAAAGCGAATCGAAACAACGAATTTTGTTTTGTTCGCTTTTTGTTTTAATCTGTGTCAGTACGATATTTTCATTTAATTGTATATCCCCAAAAATTACATTTTTATATGAAGTATTTGAGATAAAGGAGTATAATAACTTTAAAACTGATTACATGTATATCGATAAGGAGGGCAACTCTTTATGCTGAGAAGATTTGTTACTAAGAAACACCTCGTACTTTACTTCTTTTCTATTGCCATTACTTGGCTGGAAGCAATTATCACGCCAGCCCTTGTTCAGAATATTGTTGCCAGTTTTACCAATCAAGAACTAGGCCTTCTTTGGAAAGTATTGATTCTAGGAATCCTTGGAAACCTCATCCTCTTACTAGGCTTGGCTGGGAAACGCTATTACTACGCTCGTTTGATTACTGACTTCAAATATGGAATCAAGAGTGCTATTTTCAAGCGATTTTTAAATAGTTATGAGATTGATGAAAAGGATATTTTGTCTGACCTAGAAAACGACGTCAAGCAACTAGAAGAAAGCTATATTGAGCCAACGGTCATCATCATTTCTTCTCTTGGCTTCACAACTGTGTCCATTCTCTATGCCCTGTGGACCAATTTTCACCTGGGCTTGATTTTCATCCTCTTCTACTCCTTTCCTGTACTCTGCAGTGCTATCGGATCCAAGCGTTTGGATTCACTTTCTGAAAAGCGGTCCACTGTTAACCAGAGCTACTTAGCAAGCTTGACAAATTTTATTGGTGGTAGCCAACAAATTCGCCATTATCAGGGGCAAGACTACTTTTTTGCTCACTATCAAAAGCAATTACAAACCAGTCTGGATGTCGAAATCAACTATGAAAAGCAACGAACTTTAAACAGTCTCTTGATCAATAGCATCGATGCCTTTTGCTCCGTCACACCTATTGTCATCGGTGGCTTTATGACCTACTATAATTATTTAGATGCGGCTAGTTTTGTGGCCATCTATCTGGTTTCCCATAATATCGGCTATCAATTCCAAGAGTTGGCTTACTTTACCAACACCCGAAAAGCGAATCGAACTCTTCTCAACAAATACCAAAAACTTTTGGGGCAGTCTGACTCCATCTCGCTTAGAAGTATAGAAAATATTTTCCCTATTCAGCTTAACAGCATCTCCCTAGAAAAAGATGGGAATGTCCTCTTATCTCCGATTTCCATACACATCAAGCAAGGAGAAAAAATCGCCATTATCGGGGAAAGTGGCTCTGGTAAAACGACCCTGCTCAATATCATTCATGGAGAAGAGACACCGACAAGTGGACAGATTAGCTTTGCTGGTCAGAACCTGTCACGTCAAGAAATCACAAGTATTAGTTCCTATATTCTCCAAGATAGCCATTGCTTTGACACGCTATCTCTGGAAGACAATATCCTTCTAGGACTGGATAAAAATCCAGAGACTTTAAATCATATCCTCAAAAAAACAGGATTAGAACATTTGAAAAATCGACCCCTCAGCAATGATAGTCTATCTGGTGGCGAGAAACAACGCCTAGAAATCGCTCGCGCCCTCTACCATGATAGCCAACTCATCTTAGCAGATGAGATTAAGGCCAATCTTGACTCGGAAAATAGCAGAAAAATTAGCGACTTGCTCTTCTCCCTACCTCAAACAGTCATTGAAGTCATTCACCACTACACGGAAGAAGACTTAAAACACTACGACCAAGTCATTCACTTAAGCAAAGAAAAGTAATATTCTTCGAAAATCGCTTCAAACTATGTCAGTTTGACCTACAACCCCAATACTTTGTTTTGAGCAACATGCAGCTGACTTCCTAGTTTGTTCTTTAATTTTCATTATCCCTTATGCATTTGCTTGAAATTTTCTGAAAAAAGAGTAAACTGGTATGCAGAAATCTATTTCGTGGAGTTTAGGATGAAATTATATGTTCAATTAATGATTCTCTTTGTGATTTCTCTAATCGGAGAGGGGATTTCCAGTTTCTTTCATTTGCCTATCCCAGGCAGTATTATCGGTTTGATTATTCTCTTTCTAGCCCTACAATTCAAGTGGCTGAGAACCAGGCATGTCAACATGGTGGGGAATTTCTTGCTGGCCAATATGACCATTCTCTTTTTGCCACCAGCAGTGGGAATCATGGAAAAGTTTGATGTGATTGCTCCCTATCTTTTGCCCATTGTTTTGATTGTCTTTTTTGCAGCTGTTATCAATATTATCCTTATTGCCTTGGTCGTTCAGTTTATCAAGAGACGATTTGAGGGAGATTATGAGAAAGGAGATGCCAAATGAGTGAATTTGTTTCCAATCCCCTATTTGGGCTTGCCCTATCTATCCTAGCTTATCTAGTGGGAATGTTGATTTACAGACGTTTTCCCCATCCTTTGACAACGCCCTTGCTTTTGTCAGCTGTTTTCATTATCATCTTTCTAAAGGTGACAGGTATTTCTTACCAAGATTACTACCAAGGTGGGGTTTATTTGAACAACTTGATTGTCCCATCGACTGTTGCTCTAGGGATTCCGCTTTACAGGAGTTTTCACTTGATGAAGCACCACGCTCGGAGTATTCTCTTTGGTAGTCTGCTAGCGGTAGTTGTCAATACCTCTTTCACAGCTCTTGTAGCGAAAATATTTGGCATGGACTTTTTCCTAGCTATTTCTCTCTTTCCCAAGTCAGTGACAACCGCCATGGCAGTGGGAATCACAGAAAAATTGCAAGGTCTGACCACTGTGACCTTGGTGGTAGTAGTGGCAACTGGGATTTTAACCAGTGTCGTCGGCCCAACCCTTTTGAAGTGGTTGAAAATTGACGACCCAGTAGCTGTTGGTCTTTCCCTTGGAGGAACAGGCCATGCAGTTGGAACAGGAACAGCCTTCCGATACGGCTCTGTAGCAGGAGCCATGGGTGGTTTGGCTATCGGTGTCACCGGTATTCTCTATGTCTTTGTCAGCCCTATCGTAGCCAGTTTGATATTGAGTTAAAAAGCAAGGAATTCGAGCAATCTCATTATGGTAGTGACATGGGGGTCTAACTTCTCATATTTATACGTTTCTCCAATCAGTTAGTTGATTACAATCGAGATTTTCTATACTCTCCTTATAAGATTTTCGCATAAGATGAGACAGCACACGCTGAAGACGTCTATGTTATTTAGATTTAATGCAATCTTTTCAAAAAGTTTTGATAATCTATATTTCTTATTTATTTTAGTTGATTTCATATCACTATACTATAATGCTTATCCAAATGATGACACTATCAAAACACCCTATTATTGGATGCTTACGAAACAGATTTTTATACTCTTCAAACCACATCAGCTTGTCCTTAGTGTGTATATGTTACTGACTTGGTCAGTTCCTCAACCTCAAAACTATGTTTCGAGGAGCCTTCCGCTAACTTCCCAGTCTGATTTTCATTGACTATTAACGATACTTTATCACATAAAGAGGCTGGATGAAAAGTCTTCACAATCAAAAAATGCATACTATCAGGTCTTAAAAAATCCTGGTAGTATGCGTTTTTTATGAGCTGACTTATTTCCTTTCACTATATCGCAAAATGAAATAAGAACGGAACGATGAGATTTTGGAATTCAAATCAATTCATAAGAATGTTTTAGAAGCAATATTATCCTAGTCCAGATTCAGTTCACTATACAATTGAGTTTTCAAGCAACCTGTTTACATAATGTGTGCATAATTAGGTTCGTGATTCCACTCTTTTTATCTCTAAAAAACCTCGCTTTCGCGAGGCTCTTCTATTTATAAGCTAAGGCACGTTTAAAGGTTTTCCATATCCCTAAATCATCTGTTTGAAGGACTAGACTAGCATACATGCGTCCGATAAATCCGGTTGCTAGCACCGCAAAAATCACTGTAATAGCAAGTGAAATCCATGCTTCTACTCCCCCTGCATAGCCATTAATGGTTCTAAATGGCATAAAGAAGGTCGAAATAAAGGGAATATAAGAACCAATCTTCAAAATGAGATTGTCACCAGCTGCACCTAGAGCTGTCACTCCAAAAAAACCACCCATAATCAAAATCATCAAAGGCGACAGGGCTTTCCCTGCGTCCTCAGGACGAGAAACCATAGAACCTAGGAAGGCTGCTAAAACAACGTACATAAAGAGGCTAACCAAGACAAACAATAAGGTGTTGAGCGAGAAAGCCTCTCCTATATGGTTTAAAATACCAGATTGTGCCAAGATTGGTAGGTCTTTAAAGAGAAGAATGGCAGCAAGTCCACCCACGACGTAAATGCCAATATGGGTCAAAATCACAAGAAGCAGAGCCAGCATGCGAGCGTAGAAATAATGACTAGCTCGGATACTAGAGAAGACCACCTCCATAATTTTGGTTCCTTTCTCGCTAGCCACTTCCTGAGCAGTGACACTAGCATAGGTAATCAAAATCATATAAAGGATGAGACCAAGCCCTGCGGCCGCAAAGGTTTGAATCATTTTTTTATTTTCCTTGGCTTCATCAATCTTTTCTGTGAATTGAACTGTCTGCGCTAAGCGTTTTTCCTGCTCTTGAGACAAGGAGGCCGTTGAACGATTAAGCTGATTTTGTAGTTCATTGAGTGTACCTGTAACCTCAAATTTAATTCCATTTTCAAGCGATGTTTCGCCATGATAAACTGCCTTTAGAACACTATCTTCTTGATCAATAGTCAGATAGCCTTTTAATTTTTCATCTTTAATCGCTTCTTTGGCACTTGCTTCGTCTTTATAGTCAAAGTTAACACCATTTACATTCTTCAGTCCTTCTGCTACAGACGGCACTGTTGTCACTACTGCCACTTTATCATTTTTAGCCATTGAAGAGCCTTGGAGATAGCCAATTCCTCCAGAGAGACCGATAAACAAGAACGGCGAAATCACCATAAAGAAGAAACTCCACGATTTGACATGTCGAAGATAGGTTTCCTTGATTACAACCCACATATTTCTCATACTTCCACCCCTGATTCTAGTTTAAAGATTTCATCGATTGTTGGCGCTTGCTGGTCAAAGGTTGCGATATATTGCCCCTGAGTCAAGATTGGGAAGAGTTCCCTTCCAGCGCTCTCATCCTCCAAGATCAATTTCCAACTGCCTTGTTTGGTCAAACTCACCTGTTTGACATGAGGAAGATTTTCCAATTCTTCCTTGCTTCGTTCACTTGAAACAAAGAGACGCGTTTTCCCGTATTGATTGCGAACATCCTGGACTGGTCCATGCAAGACCACACGGCCATCTCTAATCATCAGAATATCATCACAAAGCTCCTCGACGTTGGTCATGACATGGTCAGAAAAGATAATGGTTGCTCCGCGCTCTTTTTCCTGAAAAATGACTTGCTTGAGTAATTCTGTATTGACCGGGTCTAATCCACTGAAAGGCTCATCCAAGATAATCAAGTCTGGTTCATGAATCAGAGTAATGATGAGCTGAATCTTCTGTTGATTTCCTTTTGACAGACTCTTAATTTTATCAGTCAGCTTCCCTTTCACTTCCAACCTCTTCATCCATTGAGGGAGTTTTTCCTTGACCTCCTTGGCATCCATGCCTTTTAGAGTCGCCAAGTAGCGAACTTGTTCAAGGACTGTCAATTTAGGCATGAGACTGCGTTCTTCAGGCAGATAGCCAATCCGAGCGTAGGTTTCCTGACGAATATCCTGACCATCCAGACTGATTTCTCCTTGATATTCTAAAAACTTCAAAATACTGTGGAAAATTGTTGTCTTCCCAGCACCGTTTTTCCCGACTAATCCCAAAATACGACCTGGTCGCGCTTGAAAGTCAATACCAAACAAAACTTGCTTGGATCCAAAACTTTTCTCTAGACTTCTTACTTCTAGCATCTTTAACCTCCGAAATTTCTTTCACTCATTATACTCTTTTTTGATAGCCTTTACAATGATTTCTGTCCATTTTTAGAAGACTAATGCTATGTAAAATATGGCATGGAGCGTTTTTAGTGATAAATCCATTATACAGTAGTAAACTTAATTTATCCACTCTGCTCCTCAACTGTCTATTTTTGATCCTGAATTGTTATTTGAGTAGCTCCTTTTTCCTCATAAAATTTTCTTCCTCTAAAACTTCTGGAAAAAAACGGATAATTTCTTGACAACATTTTTTATAAGAAACAAGTTCATCTGTCATTTCAAGAAGGAGTAATCCTTTATCCACTAATGGACGGAGCGGAATTCAATCGCTTGTCTAATGTGTTTTCTAAGGAACATATCTACTATGCACATCCCTATGCCTCTTGGAAAAGGGGAACTAATGAGAATCATAGCAGGCTCATTCGTAGATGGTTACCTAAGGGAACTAAAAAACGACTCCCAAAGAAGTCGCCTTCATCGAAAAGTGGATGAACAACTATCCTAAAAAATGCTTGAACTACAAGTCCCCCAGAGAAGACTTCTGAATGGCTAACTTGAACTTGAAATTTAGCAATAATTCATTCACCATCTAACTATATTTAGTAATTATTTCAGAACTGATTAATATTAAAATTAACTAACGATTCAAAGGATTCATACTAAACATAAATTATATCCATCAGATAGAGACTCTTATTATTTTTAGATTTTAGCTTTTCTAGCTTCAGAATACATCTAAACTTTAGAGAAGATGACTATTCGAAAGCTCGAATGCATCAAAATTATCTCAGATAAGCTATTCGAAACGTAGAATACTTGTAAATTTATGGAATTACGATTATTCTAAACTTAGAATACATGTAAACTTTAGGAAGTATACCTATTTACTTTCTATTCCTCATCAAAAAGACTCATTCCCCCTTTCTCCTCCAAAATATGGTATAGTAGAGTTATACTATCTATGAGGAGTTTACATGTCACAGGATAAACAAATGAAAGCTGTTTCTCCCCTTTTACAGCAAGTTATCAACATCTCATCGATTGTCGGTGGTGTTGGGAGTTTGATTTTCTGTATTTGGGCTTATCAGGCTGGGATTTTACAATCCAAGGAAACCCTCTCTGCCTTTATCCAGCAGGCAGGCATCTGGGGTCCACCTTTCTTTATCTTTTTACAGATTTTACAGACTGTCGTCCCTATCATTCCAGGGGCCTTGACCTCGGTGGCTGGGGTCTTTATCTACGGCCACATCATCGGGACTATCTACAACTATATCGGCATCGTGATTGGCTGTGCCATTATCTTTTATCTGGTGCGCCTCTATGGGGCTGCCTTTGTCCAGTCTGTCGTCAGCAAGCGCACCTATGACAAGTATATCGGCTGGTTGGACAAGGGCAATCGTTTTGACCGTTTCTTTATCTTTATGATGATTTGGCCCATTAGTCCAGCTGACTTTCTCTGTATGCTGGCTGCCTTGACCAAGATGAGTTTCAAGCGCTATATGATCATCATCATTCTGACCAAGCCCTTTACCCTCGTGGTTTATACCTACGGTCTGACCTATATTATTGACTTTTTCTGGCAAATGCTTTGACACGTAAAAAATCCGTTTGGTTTCCCAAGCGGATTTTTAAAGCGTAGATTAACTATAGCTTAATACTAAATATACTTTGGTATGGAAATCATGCATATTTTTCGATAGTAAGGCGAGGACTTACCTAGCCTTTCCGCCGTGATAGAAACACCTGAAATCTAATGGTTTCAGGTATTCGGAAACTTTGAGACATTAGGCTCAAAGTTTAGGTATGGAATTTCGAAGAAAGTCGCTACCGTCCGTAATCACTTAAGGAAAGGCTCAAAAATATTATTTGCAACCACAAAATCCGTTTGGTTTCCCAAGCGGATTTTGTGCTTTATTTCGAAACTTCTTTTGCAAGAACAAAATTCCCAAGTGTAGCAGAACCATTTCCTGCGACTGCTGGCGTCACGATGTAATCACGCACATCTGGTACTGGTAGGTAGCCATTGAGAAGAGATGTAAATTTCTCACGGACACGGTCCAGCATGTGTTGTTGAGCCATGACCCCTCCACCAAAGACAATCACGTCTGGGCGGAAAGTCACTGTCGCATTGACCGCAGCTTGAGCGATATAGTAGGCTTGGACATCCCAAACAGGGTTGTTGAGTTCAATGTTTTCCCCACGAACACCTGTACGAGCTTCCAAACTTGGACCAGCTGCATAGCCTTCCAGACATCCCTTATGGAAAGGACAAACACCCTTAAACTCTTTTTCAATATCCATTGGGTGTCTAGCCACATAGTAGTGCCCCATTTCAGGGTGACCCACACCACCGATAAACTCTCCACGTTGGATAACACCTGCACCGATACCTGTACCGATTGTGTAGTAAACCAAGTTTTCGATACGGCCACCAGCATTGTTACGGGCAACCACTTCACCATAAGCAGAGCTGTTTACGTCTGTAGTGAAGTACATTGGCACGTTGAGGGCGCGACGAAGGGCACCAAGCAAGTCCACATTTGCCCAGTTTGGTTTTGGAGTCGTTGTGATAAAGCCATAAGTTTTTGAGTTTTTATCAATATCAATCGGACCAAATGAACCAACTGCAAGACCAGCAAGGTTATCGAATTTTGAGAAGAACTCGATGGTTTTATCGATTGTTTCGATTGGTGTTGTTGTTGGAAATTGTGTTTTTTCTACAACGTTAAAGTTTTCATCACCGACAGCACAGACAAACTTTGTACCGCCCGCTTCCAAGCTTCCATATAATTTTGTCATGATAAACCTCTTGTTTTTATTTTCTTTATTATAGCATATTTCGAAAGTCTAAATGTCTCTATTTTTTAGATTTTCCTCTGTAAATCTTACCATTCAAGCAAAAACGAACAAACATGTCATTTGTTCGTTTTCATTGTGAGAGGGAATATTGTACTCAATGAAAATCAAAGAGCAAACTAGGAAGCTAGCCGAAGGCTGTACTTGAGTACGGCAAGGCGAAGCTGACATGGTTTGAATTTGATTTTCGAAGAGTATTAGATTTTCACTTCGATCACAGCATCCCCCTTAGCAACTGAACCTGTTGCGACTGGAGCTACTGAAGCATAGTCAGCTGTATTTGTAACGATAACCATTGTTGTATCATCAAGTCCAGCTGCAGCGATTTTGTTTGAGTCAAATGTTCCAAGAACATCGCCTGCTTTAACCTTATCACCTTGAGCAACTTTTGCTTCAAAACCTTCACCGTTCATAGATACAGTGTCAATACCAACGTGAATCAAAACTTCAGCACCATCAGTTGTTTTCAAACCAAAAGCGTGTCCTGTTGGAAAGGCAATTGAAACTTCAGCATCAGCTGGTGCATATACCACACCTTGACTTGGTTTCACAGCGATACCTTGTCCCATAGCTCCGCTTGAGAAAACAGGGTCATTAACATCAGCAAGAGCGACAACATCACCGACGATAGGAGTTACAAGTGTTTCATTTTGAAGGGCTGCTGGAATGTTGCCAGTTGTTTCTTCTTGGACCAAACGTTCTGTCGCCGCTTCAGTAGCAACTTCTTTTTCATCCTCATAACCAAACATGTAAGTAAGAGCAAAACCAAGTGCAAATGATACAGCTACCATAAGAAGGTATTGGGCAAGTTGTCCGTTACCAACATAAAGCATTGTACCAGGGATGATGGTGATACCACTACCATTACCAGCAAGTCCAAGGATAGAAGCCAATCCACCACCGATTGCACCAGCAATCAATGAGAGGAAGAATGGTTTACGGAAGCGCAAGTTCACCCCGAAGATAGCAGGCTCTGTAATACCGAGGAAGGCAGAAAGAGCAGCTGGGAAAGCAAGTGTTTTTAGTTTTGGATTTTTAGTTTTAACACCAACCGCAACAGTTGCAGCACCTTGAGCTGTCATAGCAGCAGTGATGATAGCGTTGAATGGGTTAGCATGGTCAGCAGCAAGCAATTGAACTTCAAGCAAGTTGAAGATATGGTGCACACCTGACACGACGATCAATTGGTGAACCCCACCAATCAAGAAACCACCAAGACCAAATGGCATACTAAGGATCGCTTTTGTCGCGATAAGGATGTAGTTTTCAACAACGTGAAAGACTGGTCCGATGACAAATAGTCCAAGGATAGACATAACCAAAAGTGTCACGAATGGTGTTACCAAAAGGTCAATGACATCTGGAACGACCTTGCGGACAGCTTTTTCAAATTTAGCTCCGACAACCCCGATGATGAAGGCTGGAAGAACGGAACCTTGCAAACCAACAACAGGGATGAAACCAAAGAAGTTCATAGCTGTTACTTCACCACCTTGAGCAACTGCCCAAGCGTTTGGAAGTGAGCCAGAAACAAGCATCATACCAAGAACGATACCAACGGCAGGGTTACCACCGAATACACGGAAGGTTGACCAAACAACCAAACCTGGCAAGATGATGAAGGCTGTATCTGTCAAGATTTGTGTGTAAGTTGCAAAGTCTCCTGGAAGTGGCATTTCAAGAGCAATGAAAAGACCACGCACACCCATGAAGAGACCTGTCGCTACGATAACTGGGATGATTGGAACGAAAACGTCACCGAAAGTACGGATAGCACGTTGGAACCAGTTCCCTTGTTTAGCAGCTTCTGCTTTCATGTCATCTTTAGATGATGTTGGTAAACCAAGTGCAACAACTTCATCGTACATTTTGTTTACTGTACCAGTACCAAAGATGATTTGGTATTGACCTGAGTTAAAGAAAGCACCTTGAACTTTTTCCAAGTTCTCAATCACTTCTTTATTGATTTTTCCTTCATCTTTGACCATGACACGAAGACGAGTCGCACAGTGAGCTACACTGTTGACATTTTCACGTCCACCCAAGGCATCGATGACTTTTTTTGCAATTTCCTGATTGTTCATTTGCAAAAATCTCCTTATATAAAATTTTGTTCTTGTTTGAAAGCGATTTTATTCGCCCTACGACTATTATTTTATCATGTTTTAGAAATATGTCAAGCGTTTTGCAGAAAAAATATTCTATCCACTTAGTTTGCTCGCTTTAGATTGATTGATTTTGACTGTTTTATCAGGTGTTCCTTAAAAAAATAAGTTTAAAATCTTGGTTAAAAGGGTTTTATTTCATTCTCTTTCATATTTTTGTGAAAATTTGATTGATTTCCTGCATTTATTTTATGATAAACGTTTGACAGTTTTTTCTCTTTTTTAACATAAAAGTCTTGCTTTTTTTTCCGAAAACGGTTACTATTAAAAGTGATAAGATTTTTGGAGGAATAGAAGAATGGAATGGACAACTGAGCGTCGTTACAGACTTTATCAAGATTGGACGCAAGAAGAAATTAAGAATATTAAAGAAAATATGGCACAATCTCCATGGCATACTCATTATCATGTTGAGCCAAAAACAGGACTTCTTAACGACCCAAATGGCTTTTCTTACTTTGATGGAAAGTGGATTGTTTTTTATCAGAACTTTCCTTTTGGTGCAGCCCACGGTTTGAAATCTTGGGTTCAATTGGAAAGTGAGAACTTGGTTCATTTCACAGAAACTGGAGTCAAAGTTTTGCCTGATACTCCATTAGATAGCCACGGTGCCTACTCTGGTTCTGCCATGCAGTTTGGCGATAACTTATTCCTATTCTATACAGGAAATGTCCGTGATGAAAACTGGATCCGTCACCCTTACCAGATCGGTGCTTTGATGGATAAGGATGGCAAGATTACGAAGATTGACAAGATCTTGATTGACCAGCCAGCAGACTCTACTGACCACTTCCGCGATCCGCAAATTTTTAACTTTAAAGGTCAATATTATGCTATCGTCGGAGGACAGGACTTGGAGAAAAAAGGCTTCGTCCGTCTCTACAAGGCTGTGGACAACGACTACACAAACTGGCAAGTTGTTGGCAACCTTGACTTTGCTAACGACCGTACTGCCTACATGATGGAATGTCCAAATCTGGTCTTTGTAGGGGAACAACCTGTCCTTCTCTACTGCCCACAAGGATTGGATAAGAAAGTTCTAGACTACGATAATATCTTTCCAAATATGTATAAGATCGGGGCTTCCTTTGACCCTGAAAATGCTAAAATGGTAGATGTATCTCAACTTCAAAACATGGACTATGGTTTCGAAGCCTATGCAACTCAAACCTTCAACGCTCCTGATGGACGTGCTCTAGCTGTTAGCTGGCTTGGCTTGCCTGATGTTTCATATCCATCTGACCGTTTTGACCACCAAGGAACCTTCTCTTTGGTCAAGGAACTCACTATCAAAGACGGCAAACTCTACCAATACCCAGTCGCAGCTATCAAGGACCTTCGTGCTTCTGAAGAAGCCTTCTCAAACCGTGCCCAAACTAAGAACACTTACGAACTTGAACTCAACTTGGAAACTAATAGCCAGAGCGAGATTGTCTTACTTGCTGATCAAGAAGGCAAGGGACTTTCCATCAACTTTGACCTTGTAAATGGTCAAGTAACAGTGGATCGTAGCCAGGCTGGAGAACAGTATGCCCAAGAATTTGGAACTACACGTTCTTGCCCTATCGAGAATCAGGCTACTACTGCTACAATCTTCATCGATAACTCTGTCTTTGAAATTTTCATCAATAAAGGAGAAAAAGTATTTTCTGGTCGTGTCTTCCCACATGCGGACCAAAATGGTATCCTGATCAAATCTGGAAACCCAACTGGAACTTACTATGAATTAGATTATGGTCGCAAAACTAACTGATGTCGCCAAACTTGCAGGCGTCAGCCCTACTACCGTTTCTCGGGTTATCAATAAAAAAGGTTATCTCTCTGAAAAAACCATTCAAAAGGTTAATGAAGCCATGCGGGAATTGGGCTATAAACCCAACAACCTAGCTCGTAGCCTGCAAGGAAAATCAGCTAAGTTAATCGGCTTGATTTTCCCCAATATTTCCAACGTTTTTTACGCAGAATTGATTGATAAGCTGGAGCACCAACTCTTCAAAAATGGTTACAAGACCATCATCTGCAACAGTGAGCATGACTCTGAGAAGGAACGTGAATACATCGAAATGTTGGAAGCCAATCAGGTGGACGGCATCATTTCGGGTAGTCACAACTTGGGAATCGAAGACTACAATCGTGTGACCGCGCCGATTATTTCCTTCGACCGAAACCTATCGCCAGACATCCCTGTCGTCTCCTCTGACAACTATGCTGGTGGGGTTCTTGCTGCCCAGACTTTGGTTAAGACAGGCGCCCAATCTATCATCATGATTACAGGGAATGACAATTCCAATTCGCCAACTGGGCTACGCCACGCTGGTTTTGCTTCTGTACTCCCGAAAGCACCTATTATCAATGTTTCCAGTGACTTTTCGCCTGTCAGAAAAGAAATGGAAATCAAGAATATCTTGACTCGACAAAAGCCAGATGCCATCTTTGCTTCAGATGATTTGACAGCTATTCTGGTCATTAAAATTGCTCAAGAACTGGGCATTTCTGTCCCTGAAGCGCTCAAGGTCATTGGCTATGATGGGACTTACTTTATCGAGAATTACTATCCTCAATTGGCTACTATCAAGCAACCTCTGGAAGAAATTGCCTGCCTCACTGTTGATCTTCTCTTGCAAAAGATTGAAGGCAAGGAAGTCGCCACAACAGGATACTTTTTACCAGTTACTCTATTACCTGGAAAAAGTATTTAATCACAAGAAAACTCAGACCGATCTGTCTGAGTTTTTTATGATCTTAAGTTTTCTAAATAACGCTGGGCTGTCTCTAGGTTAAAGGTTTTATCTACGATGAGGCGCTCGACTAGGGGAGCTACCTCGGATTCACTGGCACCTGCTAGGAGAGCTAAGGATTTGGCCTGCAATTTCATGTGGCCTTGCTGAATTCCTGTGCTGACTAAAGCTTTCAGGGCTGCAAAATTTTGTGCAAGACCGATAGACACGATAAGCTGTGCTAATTCCTTGGCAGAAGGATTTCCCAGTAGCTCATGACTGAGGGCTACACGAGGGTTAAGGCCGATAGAGCCACCCTTGGTCGCCACAGGCATGGGCAGGGTCATCTCACCAACCAATTCTTCTCTTTCAAGATCCAGCGTCCATTGACTAAGACCTTGGTAATGTCCATTTCGACTGGCAAAAGCATGAGCTCCCGCCTCAATGGCACGCCAGTCATTACCAGTGGCAATCAAAATGGCATCAATACCATTAAAAATCCCTTTATTGTGAGTAGCGGCTCGATAAGGATCAGCCTGCGCAAACTGACTAGCCATGGCTATCTTCTCCGCAATTTCTCGTCCTTGATCCTTTTGACTGCTCAAGTAGCGAAAGGCGATACGACAACTTGCAGTCACCAGAGAATCGGTCGCGTAGTTGGACAGGATTCCCATAAGACTCTGTCCCTGGCTGAGTTCTTTTAAGACTGGTTTCAAGGCTTCCAGCATGGTGTTGAGCATATTGGCACCCATGGCTTCCTGGGTATCGACATGGAGATAAACAACGAGAAAGTCTGTTTCGCCTTTGATCTGCTCTACATGCAAATCACGCGCCCCGCCCCCACGTTTAACAATGGAAGGATAGGCTTGATTGGCAAGCTCCAAGAGCTCCGCTTTCTTGCTGGCAATCTTCTCTTGGGCTTGTTCAGGATTAGCAACTTGATAAAGGGCTACCTGCCCAATCATCTGGCGCTCATGGACTTGTGCAGTAAAGCCACCTGCTCGCTTGATGATTTTACTGGCGTAGCTGGCCGCAGCAACCACAGAGGGCTCTTCTGTCACATAAGGAACTGTGTATTCCTGACCGTTAACGAGAACCTCTGGGACCAGCGAATAAGGCAAAGAAAAAGTTCCCACTACATTCTCACTCAGCTGGTCTGCCACAGTCACACTCATCTGTTCATCCTGCTCCAGACTCGCTTGTCTCTCAGGACTAAGGAGCGCCTGAGCTTTTAACAGCTCGAGGCGCTCTTGGTATGATTTTTTAGAAAATCCATTCCAACTTATCTTCATTATTTTTCAACCTTGCTATAACGGCGTTGGTGGTCGATAATTTCAACCAAGGCAAAATCTTGATTTTCATAGCCAGCAAACTGGGCAGAATTTTTTTCATCTAACTCTACTTCCTCAAAGAAGACCTTTTCGTAGTCTGCAACAGATAAGGCAGTGCGTTGGTTGAGTTTGTTCAAGCGGTCTTTATCCAAATAAGCTTCATATCCTTCAACCAATTCACCACTAAAGAACTCAGCTACAGCCCCACTTCCGTAACTATAAAGGGCAATTTTATCCCCAGCCTTCAAGCTATCTGTATTTTCCAAGAGAGACAAGAGTCCGAGGAAGAGGGAACCTGTATAGATATTCCCCACCTTTTGACTGTAGAGAATAGACTGGTCAAAATGCTTTTGCAAGAGGTCTTTTTTCTCTTGAGGCAGGCTCTTATCCATGATTTTTTTCAAGCCTTTTAGCGCTAATTTAGGATAAGGCAAGTGGAAGCAAACCGCCGCAAAATCATCCAAAGTAAGCTGGTAGCGTTTTTGGTATTCAAGCCAAGTCGTTTTCAAACTATCCAAATATTGTTGGGTAGAATAAACACCATTTACATAAGGAGTTGTCGAGTAATTTGGACGCCAAAAATCCATGATGTCACGGGTTTGAGCTACATTGTCATTATTAAAGGCCATCATGCGTGGATTTTGTGTAATCAACATGGCCACACTGCCAGCACCCTGAGTGGGTTCTCCTGGAGTTTCAATACCATACTTGGCAATATCACTGGCAATGACCAAGACCTTGGACTGTGGAGAATTTTCCACATGCAATTTGGCATAATGAAGGGCAGCTGTCGCTCCATAGCAGGCTTCTTTAATCTCGAAACTACGAGCAAAGGGCTGAATGCCCAGCAAGCCATGTACAAAGACGGCCGCAGCCTTACTCTGGTCAATTCCTGACTCGGTAGCCACAATGACCATATCAATTTCTTGTCTTTCTTGCTCAGTTAAAATAGAGTCACTAGCACTGGCCGCCAAGGTCACAATGTCCTCAGTTAGGGGCGCAATACTCAATTCCTCGAGTAAGAGTCCTTTGCTTAATTTTTCAGGGTCAATTCCCCTCGCTTCTGCTAAGTCTTGTAACTTCAAGACATATTGACTGGTCGCAAAACCAATCTTATCAATACCGATTGTCATATTTACCTCTGTTTTATCATTCATGTAAAAAATCGTTCAGTACTATTTTATCACAAATGGCAGTAAAAGAGAGAAAAAAGACTTGATTCACCAAATCAAGCCGCTTATTGGTCATAATTTTAAAGAATGATTAGTTGCTATAGAGTTCACCAACATAAGTAGCTTTATAAGCCCCATTCTCAGTTATCAGCTCCTGGAGGATTAAATCTCCTGAGTAAGTCCTTCCCATCTCATCTACAAATTCTTGATAAAACTGACTGGTCGGAATTTCTCTGACATCCTTATCAAATGTCTTGTCAAGTGTTTTACTAACCTTTTCGGCAATCAACTGATGCTCTTGCCATCCACTTTGAAATTCTGAGCCTGAACTAGACACCATGACTGGGATAACCAACAAGGTCAGTAGACTTACAGACAATAAGGAAAATAGTGATTTTTTCATGATTTTTCCTCCTTTCTATATATAGAATAGCATACATAGAAAGCCTTGTCACTATATTTATCTCATTTTTCAGAAAATTCTTTTATTTCTGCAAAGTTGTAAAGTCTACGATACTCGATGTGTTTTTATATAATGATACAGTCTGAGAATCACTGTTCCGCTAGCCATTCCAATGGAAATGACCAAAGCCAGCATGACAACCAAGGTCGCACTTGCCAGCGCTTTATTATAGTCCCCTGTCACAAAAAAGGCAGTTGTCCGATAAGAAAGGTATCCCGGAACCAGTGGTGCCAAGATGGCCAAGATAAAGACCACAGCAGGAGTCTTATAAAGAATACTTAAAATCTGGCTGACACATGAACCGATAATGGCCGCAATGAAGGTGGCTACAATGACATTGGTCGGTTCCTTGAGCAAGAGATAAATTAGCCAGACAGCCATGCCCAAAATCCCTCCAGGTAAGAGCATAGAGCGTTGCACATTGAGTACGATTAAAAAAGTGATAATGGCAAGAAGACTTGCTACTGCTTGTAATAAAAAGGTTGTTAGTGTCATATTAGTTCATCAATACCAAGGCGACAGAAGTTCCTGCCCCTAAAGCAAGGGTAATGAGCAGGGATTCAAACATCTTGCTCATACCAGAGTTTATGTGGTTGGTCATAATATCACGGACCGCATTGGTCAAGGCAATACCTGGTACAAAAGGCATGACTGCACCAGCTATAATCAAATCTGCTGTTGAAGGAAAACCTGTGTAGCGAGCCCAAAACTGGGCTATCATCCCAAAGACAAAGGCCCCAGCAAAGGCTGTTACAAAAGGAATTCGGATAAACTTCTCCACATAGAGGGAAAAGGCAAAACCAAATAAGGTAGCCACTCCTGCCCCAAGTGCGTCGTAGATATTTCCACTAAACATAATTGAAAAGAAAGGAGCACTAAAGGTCGCAGCCAAAGTTACCTGCAACTTAGTATAAGGAAGGGGCTGGGCTTGCAAAGCCGTCAATTGCTTGAAGGCTGTCTCTAAATCAATTTGCCCCCCAACCAGTTGACGAGAAATCTGGTTGACATCGCAGACTTTTTCGATGTTATAAGAAGAGGAGGTCACGCGCTTCATACGCGAAATATTGGTGTTTTCAATGGAGAAAAAGATAGCAGCAGGCATGGCAAGAACATTGCAATCCACAATCCCCTGCGAATGCGCGATCCGAATCATGGTATCTTCTACACGATGAATCTCTGAGCCACTTTTGAGAAGAATGGTTCCAGCTAACATAATCACATCGATGACGGCATTTAATTCTCTTGATTCTTCCATGCGTTCCTCCTTTTATCAACTCCTTCTATTCTATCACAAATCCGGACTCAAAAAAAATCTTTGCCATGAAAACATGACAAAGATTGATTACTCATTTTGATTATCCATCTGATTTTAAGGAGTAGCTGAACTTGTTTTAGGTTTGTAGATTGAAATCTTGACTCTAGTCTTATTGAGGTCTACCTTTTCACCTGCTCTAGGACTCTGTTCAACGACTGTACCTTCAGCAGTTCCAGCGGGAGCTGTCGACACTTCTACAACTTCAATATTGGCTTCCTTAATCCCAACAATTTGAATCAAATTATTCTTAGTAAACTCCAAGCTGGAACCAATGTAGCTCGGCATGGCAACACTTGTAACTTTTTTAGCTACTGTCAAGACGATTTGGGTAGGTTTATTCACATCATAAGTCGTTCCGGCACCTGGACTTTGTTTCATAATCGTTCCTGGTTCGCTTTCGCTGGACTCTTCTTCCTCTATCTTAATCAAATTATCTGGAACTTTTTTCTCTTTTAATTCCGCAATGACATCAGAGGATTTCCGTCCAATATAGTTCCCTAATTGAATCTTCGTAGCTTTTTTAGCTACTGTCAAGACAATTTGAGTTGCCTTGCTTAAGTCATAGGTCGTACCTTCTGGTAGACTTTGCTTCATGACCGTTCCAGCCTCACTCTCATTCGACTCTTCTTCCTCAATTTTAATCAAATTATCTGGAACTTTTTTCTCTTTTAATTCCGCAATGACATCAGAGGATTTCCGACCGACATAATTACTAATTTGGAAGGATTGTTTGCCTGATGAGACAACCAAATTGATTTTCGTTCCTTCTTTTCGACCAGTTCCAGCGCCAGGATCTGTACGGATAATCCGCCCTTCTTCCACCTTTTCACTAGCCTCTGACTTCTCCTCGCCAATCTCAAAATTGGCTTTTTTGAGGGTTTCCTTGGCTTCCGCCACTGTCTGACCTGCCACATTTGGAATGGCAATGGTTGCAGGAGTTCTGGATAGTATCCAAATAAGAGAAGCTGCCACCAATACAATGCTGGCCAAAAAAATCAGGTAACGCATCTTAAATCTACGTTTTTTCGGTGCCTGTGGGTGGTAAGTTTCCTCTGTCACAGCCTGGCTTGGTTTTTTGATTGGTTTGTGTTCTGTCTGCGCTTGAACCTTAGGAATCGAAGTCAAGGTGCTCTGGGATACTTTTGGTAGAGTCTTGGTGTCCGCCTTAGTCGCATCGTCAAAGACCAGCTTTGGTTCATTACGACGATTATAAGACAAACTACTAGACAAATCCACATACATTTCAGCAACTGATTTATAGCGATCTGTCAATTTCTTAGCAGTTGCCTTGATAACAACATTCTCCAAAGCCTGGGGCACAGATGGATTCTCAGCAATAACGGACGGCAGGGGCTTTTGGAAATGCTGGAGGGCGATGGTCACTGCACTATCCCCATCATAAGGGATATGACCTGTCAGCATCTCATAGAAAATAATCCCCATGGCATAGATATCACTTTGTACAGTCGCCTTCGAACCACGCGCCTGCTCTGGTGACAAGTAATGAACTGAACCCAGCATCGAGTTAGTCTGAGTCAGACTCGTCTCAGCAAAGGCTACGGCAATCCCAAAGTCTGTAACCTTGACAGTCCCATCTGGTGTCAAGAGGATATTTTGAGGTTTCAAGTCCCTATGGACAATTCCTCTGGTATGGGCCAAACGCATAGCCAATAGGATTTGTCCCATGATACGGACGGCTTCTTCATTAGAGAGAGGATAGTGTTCCTTGATATAGCGTTTGAGGTCAAGCCCAGCCACATACTCCATAGCTAGGTACTGTTGACCGTCTTCCTCGCCAATATCTGTTATCCGAACGATATGAGGATGGTCTAAATCTGCCATAGCTCTCGCTTCACGCTGAAAACGAGCTACAGCTATCGGGTCTGTCTGGTAGTTGGTTCTCAGAACCTTCACTGCCACTTCTTCCCCATCTAAGATTAAGTCTTTGGCTAGGTAGACATCCGCCATGCCTCCTCGACCAATCTGTTTGACAATCCGATAGCGTCCGGCAAAAATCTTGCCGATTTGGATCATTCTGCATCCTCCTCGTTCATAGAAACAAGGGCAACCGTAATGTTATCTAAACCTCCTGCATTGTTAGCAAAACGAACAAGTGTCTCCGTCTTATCTGCTAAAGGAATATCGCTGGTTACAATATCACGAATCTCACTGCCTGAAATCATGTTAGTCAAGCCGTCACTATTGAGCAAGAGATAGTCGCCTGACTCAAGGATAACTGTCCCAAAATCAGGCTGAATTTCATCTTTTTGACCAATAGACTGGGTGATAATATTTTTTTGCGGATGAGCTTCTGCCTCTTCTGGTGTCAATTGACCTGCCTTGAGCAATTCATTGACCAAGGAATGATCGCTCGTTAACTGGTGGTATTCTTCTCCACGAATCAAACCGATACGAGAATCTCCAATATGAGCATAGATAGCCTGATTGCCAATAATAGCAACAGCTTCTAGAGTTGTTCCCATTCCTTTATAGGCATCATCTTGTCCAAGTTGATGAATCTTTTGATTTTCAATTTCTAGGTAATTGGCGAACCATTCACGCACTTCATTGACTGTATCGATTTGGGTATCAACCCAAGCTATACCTAGGTCTGTTACCGCCATTTCACTAGCGATATTCCCTGCGCGATGACCTCCCATCCCATCAGCTAAAATAATCATAGTACGTCCAGCTCTATTGACATAGTGGTTGACATAGTCTTGGTTATTTGTTCGTTTCTGACCAACATCTGTTAATAATGAAATTTCCATGTGTCAGTTCCTTCCTAATCCGATATCTTGCGAAATTGACTGATGAAGAATCCATCACTTCCATACAATTCAGGTGTAATGAGGATACAGCCGTCTTTCATGATATCCTTACATTCATGTTCTAGTTTTACCTGCTCGAACTCAGGATGACTTTCTAAAAACGCCTCAACGACTTGAAAATTCTCCTCCGAAACAATGGTACAGGTACTATAAGTTATTATACCACCTTTGCCTAGTGTTTGACAAACACTACCTAATATTTCTAGCTGAATTTCCTGTAAGGACGCGAAATCTGCCGTTTCTTTATTGTATTTGATGTCTGGTTTTCGGCGCAAAAGACCGATTCCTGAACAGGGAGCATCCACCAAAATCTTATCAAATGAATCCTGCCCAAAAAACTCATGCACCTTTCTGGAATCTAATTTTTGCATTTGAACCCGATCTGCAACTCCCAGACGTTGAGCATTTTCTTGAATCAATTCCAACTTGTGGTCATACAAATCCAGAGCCGTAACCTGACCTGTCGTAAGATAAGAGGCTATATGGGCTGTTTTCCCACCTGGAGCCGCACAGGCATCAAGAACCTGCTCATCACCTTGTAAATCAAGCGTCGGAGCAACAAGCTGACTGGACTCGTCTTGGATGGTAATCGCTCCATCTGCAAACAAATCATGGCCTGCAAAATGCCCCTGCTCCTTAACCAGACCAGAAACGGACAAAGGTGAAGCATTAGCCTCCAACAAAGCTTGGATTTCCTCTTTTCGTCTTAGATCTGTTACACGAATGCTGGCCTTGTTACGCACCAAGAGACTTTCAAAAATAGCCTGCGCTCGCTCTTCGCCGTATTCTTCTTTGAGCTTGGAAACCAACCAAACTGGAAGAGAATAGGCAATGGAATCACGCTTGTTTTTTCGCTTGATGCTGGCAATATCTGGCCAGCCTTCACGTAGAATACGACGAAGGACGGCGTTGACCAATTTTTCACTGCCCTTTTTACGGACTTTGGCTAATTCCACCGCTTCATTAACCACAGCATGGTCTGGAATCTTGTTCAAATAGCGGAGCTGGTAGGCACTCATGAGAAGAAGGACATAAAGCCAACTGTCTAACCGGTCTCTGTCTTCGATAAAGTGGGATAGGTACCATTCTAGAGTCAGTTTACGGGCTACCGTTCCATAGACCAGCTCGGTCACCAAGCCCTTGTCTGCTGCCAAAAGTTGACTTCCCTTGAGATGCTTATTTAAGGCAATATTTGAGTATGCTTGATTGATAAAGACATCTTCTAATACTGCTAGGGCTAAACTTCTAGCCGTTTCTACTTTAGTCACCAAATCGTTCTCCTACAGTCAATGTACGTCCAACACCGTTGAGGAAGGAAGCAATATCCATCTTAGGTTTACCAGCTGGCTGCACTTGTTTGAGGGATAGAGCCCCTTCTGCCGTTGCGACAATCAATTCTTTCTTGCCCATAGAGAGAATTTCACCTGGATTTCCCTGACCTTCTACAGCTAGAGCTTCATAAATCTTAAAGCGGTCGCCCTTAAGGAAAGTATGGGCAACAGGCCACGGGTTCATGCCACGGATCTGGTTGAAAAGTTGACGATTGGTCTTAGTCCAATCTAGTTTTTCTTCCTCTGGCTTGATATTTGGCGAGAAAGTGACCTGACTTGGATCCTGCGGTTCAGGTTTGATGTCACCAGCAATATAGGCAGGTAAAGTGTCCAAAAGCAAATCACGACCAACTAGCGCCAATTTTTCAAACAAGGTACCAACATTGTCCTCATCAGTGATAGGAATACTGCGACGAGAAATCATATCTCCTGCATCCATTTCCTTAACCATTTCCATAATGGTCACACCAGCTTCCTCATCCCCTTGAATCAAGGCATAATGGATAGGCGCTCCACCACGGTGTTTTGGAAGGAGGGAAGCGTGAACATTGACCGCAAAATTCATGCTATCAAGGAGTCTACTTGGGAGAAACTGCCCAAAAGCAGCAGTCACAATTCCATCCGCTCCTAGCTTCATAAGATCTTCCATCTCTGGACTTCCAGATAATTTTTCAGGTTGGTAGATTGGAAGGCCCGCTTCCTTGGCAGCCTGCTTGACTGGGGTTTCTTGGATCACTTTTTTACGACCAACAGCACGGTCTGGCTGGGTCACAACGGCTAGAATTTCGTAACGGTCATCTGTCAAAAGTCCTTTTAAGACTGTTGCTGAAAAGTCGGGTGTCCCCATAAAGATTAGTTTTGTCATATCTTCTCCTTCTTATAAAAATTGCTGTGGCTCATGGTCAATGCTGAGACGGAGCTCACTATTTTCCCGTTCTTGAGTCAGAGCCAAGACCTGGTTGAGGGTCGGCCCCATCTCATCTTCTAAACGGTATTTAATTAAAATCTGGTAATGATAAAGGTTGTGGGTACGAGCAATGGGTTTGGGCGTTGGACCAAGAATGTGACTAGTTTCAGACAAACCTGACCGCAAAATGTTCATGACTTCATAGGCACGTTTGACTACCTCTTCTTCTTTCTTGTGAGAAAGGGTAATGCCAATGGTGAAATAGTAAGGCGGATAACCTAGTTGTCGTCTAATGCCCATTTCATAGGCATAAAAGCCTTCGTAGTCCTGATCCTTGGCAAATCGAATAGCATAGTGCTGCGGATTGTAGGACTGTATCAAGACCTGACCTGCTTTTTCAGCCCGACCTGCTCGACCTGCCACCTGAGTCAAGAGCTGGAAGGTTCTCTCAGAAGAACGGAAATCTGGTAGATTCAAGGCCGTATCCGCATTGAGCACTCCGACTAGGGTCACATTGGGAAAATCCAATCCCTTGGCAATCATCTGTGTACCAAGCAATATGTCCGCTTCACCTCGTCCAAACTGGTCAAGCAGGGCTTGGTGACTACCTTTCTTACGAGTCGTATCCACATCCATCCGCAGAATACGGGCCTGGGGGAAGAGTTCTGCCAGCTCGTCAAAAGCCTTCTGAGTCCCTGTCCCATAGTAACGAATACTGCGACTCTTACAGTTAGGGCAGTCCTGAGGAATGTCTTTCGAGAAACCACAATAATGGCAGTTCATGGTCTTGGTATCCATGTGCAAGGTCAGGGAAATGTCACAGTTAGGACAAGTATCCACCGTCCCACACTCCCGACACATGACAAAGCTAGAATAACCACGGCGATTGAGCATGAGAACCACCTGCTCTTTTTTAGCCAGACGGTCTTGAATGGCTTCTAGCAAAGGAGGCGTAAAGTTTGACGTCTCGTTTTGTCCGATATAGTCCCGAAAGTCAATCATTTGAACCTCAGGAATCGTTGCCAAAGGATTGGCACGCTGGGTTAGACGTAAGTGTTGATAGACGCCTTTGCCAGCACGCGCCCGGCTTTCCAGACTAGGAGTTGCTGAACCAAGTACCAGGGCTGCTTGATTATACTGAGCCCGTAAAATAGCTACCTCTCTGGCATGGTAACGGGGATTGCTGTCCTGCTTATAAGTCGCTTCATGCTCCTCATCGATAATCATAACACCTAGATTTTTCAGCGGAGCAAAGATGGCAGATCTAGCACCAACCACAACTTGGGCATCGCCGCGTTCCACCTTGCGCCATTCATCATACTTTTCACCATTAGACAAGCCTGAGTGAAGAATGGCCACTTTCTCACCAAATCGAGCAATAAAACGCTCCGTCATTTGTGGAGTCAAGGAAATCTCAGGCACTAGCAAAATAGCTGTCTTACCCTTGTCCAAGGCCCCTTGGATAATCTGCAAGTAAACCTCCGTCTTCCCACTTCCCGTAATCCCTTGAAGGAGGAAGGGAGGCCTATGACTGCCAATCGCACTCACAACCGCATCACGCGCCTGTCTTTGCTCTGGATTCAACTCCAAAGGTCGACTTGTCTCAATGCCTTCAAAATAAGCAGCTGAGCGTTGCACTTCTTTTTGGACTATGGTCACAGCACCTTGTTCCACAAAGAAGTTGACTTGCTCTCGCGAGTAGGACTCTAACAAACTAGCCAAGGAAGCACTCTCAGGATGAGACAGCAAGTAATATCTCAATTCCAACTTTTTCTTAGCACGTGTAGAAATCTCTACATCTTCTAATTGAGCAAGATTTACCTCATACCAAGACTGGGTCTTGACCTTCTTTTGATCAATCGCCTGATATTCTAGACCAAGCAAGCCTTTTCTAGTCAAACGCATCATTTCAGCTTGCTTAGCTAAATCTAGAGAAGAAAAGGCTAGCGAATCTTCTGAACCAAACAAGCGCTCTCGGTCTTCCTGACTTAGGCCTGCCAGAGGATAGAGAATCTTGTCATAGCTGGAGTTCAGAAATCCTGGTAACATAGCCTTTAGGATAGAGATTTTGTAGGAGAAGACAGATTTGCGTAACTCCTCAGCCAGCCAGAGTTGTTCTTGCGTGAGAACAGGAGAAAAATCCAGAACCTCCGCAATATCTTTTAAATCTTGATTAACCTCTTCTTCATCTGGTTGGGACTCCAAACCAAGCACAATCCCTTGAATCAGGCGATTGCCCTTACCAAAAGGCACATGAACCCGCATCCCAACTTCTAGCATTCCCTCAAATTCCTCAGGAATCCTATAACTATAGGGCTGGTCCGTCTGCATCAAGGGCACATCTACAATAATCTTGGCTATAGCCATCTTCTCACCTCCTCCTTGTCAGTACATTCTTGCAATAGAAAAAATAAGATTGAGTCCCCCCAACCTTAAATTTTTTCACCATCTTCTTTTTCTTTAGCAATTTGCTCTTTGATTTTCTTCTCTTCTTCTTCTTTGCGGCGTTTTTCTTCTTCGATACGGCGACGCACCGCTTCACGTTTTCCTTCTGGATCTGGGTGAATTGTAACGTTTCCTGATTCGATTTCTTCTAAAGCGCGAAGAGTTGATTTTTCAGATTTGAAACCTTGAGTAGCTGGCGCACCTGCTTCCAATTCGTGGGCACGTTTTGCTTCCAAGATTACGAGTGAATATTTTGAAGGAACCTTGTCGAGCAAGGTATCAATAGAGGGTTTTAACATCATTTGCTTGTACCTATTTTCTAAATTTTATCGGGTAGTTGGAGATTTCGGTAACATCTCCTGATAGTGACCAATGACACGATCCACACGGAAATGCTCTGCTTCGATCACACGTTTGACACGTTCAGCAGCTAGGGGCACCTGATCGTTGACAATCGCATAATCATACTCACGCATGAGGGCAATTTCTTCCTTGGCTTTTTCGATTCGTTGGGCAATCACTTCCGCACTATCTGTTCCACGACCTACCAAACGATCTTGTAATTCATCCAAATCTGGTGGTGTCAGGAAGATAAAGACAGCATCTGGAACCTTTTTCTTGACCTGAAGAGCACCTTGAACTTCAATTTCAAGGAAGACATCAATTCCCTTGTCCAAGGTTTCATTGACATAGGTTAGAGGAGTTCCATAGTAGTTGCCGACATATTCTGCGTATTCCAACATCTGTCCTTGACGAATCAGCTCTTCAAACTCTTCCCGAGTACGGAAGAAATAATCAACACCGTCCACTTCTCCAGGACGTTGTGCGCGTGTCGTCATCGATACAGAGTATTGAAATTGGTTTTCAGAACTCTCAAAAATCTCTCTTCTAACCGTTCCTTTTCCAACCCCTGAAGGACCAGAAAAAACGATTAGTAAGCCTCGGTCTGCCATTGTGTCTCCTTTTAGTCAGTCTGTGAAATAACATTTCTCTAGAATAATGGCAAAAAGCCAGATTATCCTTTACAGTCTTTCTATCTAGTGTAACAAAAAAGCAGTAATTTTTCAACTGCTCTTTCTTATTTATTTGGCATAATCTACTGCACGAAGCTCGCGAATCACGGTTACCTTGATATTTCCTGGGTAATCGAGATTGTTTTCAATTTTCTCACGAACTTTGTGAGCCAAGATTGTGACTTTGTCGTCCTTGATTTGTCCTGGATTGACCATGATACGGATTTCACGTCCTGCTTGAAGGGCAAAGCTATTTTGTACCCCTTCAAAGCCGTTAGCAATTTCTTCCAAATCATGAAGACGCTTGATGTAGCTTTCAAGAGACTCACTACGAGCACCTGGACGGGCTGCGCTCAAGGCATCTGCCGCAGCGACGATCACTGCAATCACGCTTTCAGCTTCTACATCGCCGTGGTGACTAGCAATCGTATTGACAACAACTGGGTGTTCCTTGTACTTACGAGCCAATTCCATCCCAATTTCAACGTGGCTACCTTCAACCTCGCGGTCAATAGCTTTCCCAATATCGTGAAGAAAACCAGCACGACGGGCAAGAGCCGCATTTTCACCAAGTTCGCTCGCCATGATACCAGCCAACTTAGCAACTTCAATCGAATGGCGCAAGACATTTTGTCCATAAGAAGTACGGAACTGCAAACGTCCCATAATCTTCATCAAGTCTGGATGAAGGTTCGGCGCACCAATCTCATAGGCAGCAGCCTCACCGTATTCACGGATCTTATTGTCAATCTCTTGACGGTTTTTCTCAACCAACTCTTCGATGCGAGCTGGATGAATACGACCATCTTTGAGCAACATTTCCATAGTCATACGGGCAATCTCGCGACGAATCGGATCAAAACCTGACAAGGTCACCACTTCTGGTGTATCATCGATAATCACATCAACCCCTGTCAAACTTTCAAAGGTGCGAATGTTACGACCTTCACGACCAATAATGCGTCCCTTCATAGTATCGTCTGTAAGATGAACTGTTGAGTTTGTTGACTCCGCTACATATTCACCAGCGATACGTTGCATAGCTTGAACCAAGATATCCTTGGCCATTTTGTCAGAACGTTCCTTGACCTCTTGCTCAGCTTCGCGAATACGGCTGGCAATCTCCTTGGTCAAGTTTTCCTCTGTCTGAGCCAAGATAATATCTCGTGCTTCTGCCTGAGACAGGGCACCAATACGCTCTAGTTCTGCTTCTTTTTGTCTTTCGACTTCCTCTAATTGCTCTTCACGCGCATCAAGGTTTTTCGCTCTATCAGAAATACTTTGTTCTTTTTGTTCAAGTGTTTGTTCTTTACTCGTCAAATTGTCGTCCTTACGGTCAAGGCTAGCAGCTCTCTCTGTCAAACGACTTTCGATTTGTTTGAGTTCTTGACGTTCTGATTTGAATTCAGCGTCCACTTCTTCACGGTATTTTCTGGCTTCTTCTTTGGCCTCCAATAGTGCTTCTTTTTTAAGAGACTTGCTTTCACGCTTGGCTTCATTAACAAGTAAATCCGCTTCACGCTCAGCTTGTCCACGTAAATTAGTTGCTTCTTGTTCAGCATTTAAAAGCATCAACTCCGCAGCTTCCTGAGATGATTTCATCTTAGCTGAGATGCTGACATATCCAATGACTAAACCAATGATGACGGCAAAAACAGCAATCGCAAGCGACATGATTTCCATGTTTTTACCTCATTTTATTGTTATTCTGAATGACATACATTCTTTTACATTCTACCATAAAAAAGTGATTTTCACAAACCTAAAATAGAATATGTTTTGGGGAAATTGGAACACATTTGCTAAAATAAACTTGTTATTTAGAAATAGTAGTTTAGTAGAGACTTGAGAAAAAGCCTACTTTTCAGTAGACTTCCTAATAATCGTTAGAATGCAAGAAATTTGTTTCTAACAACAGCAAGATTTCACTCAGTATTCTCTGTAAATTAGACTAGTGTCCTGCGCGAATTTTATCCATTCCTCGCAAAACCTTGTCAGATAACTCCTTATTTTGGGCGATTCTCAGAGTTTCTTGAATACTATTCCACTCGCTCTTTGAAAGGACTACAATGTCCTCGTCTGGATTTTTATTGACCACCGTCAAAGGATCAAATTCATCATTTACCTTCTTCATATATTCCTTTATACCCACTCACCATTGGCATTGACCGTATAGCCATCTGGTGTAGTAGTATTCACTGCTAAAGCTCCTGAGTATAGGCATAGTACCATTTACCAGAAACTGTAAACCAGCCTGTTTTCATAGCTCCAGCGCTATCAAGATAATACCATGTATCATTATCTTTTACCCAACCAGTAGCCATTTTACCATTTTCTTTAAGATAGTACCATGTGCCATTGTCTTTGACCCAGCCAGTTTGCATCCAGCCTGTATTGTCAAAGTAATACCATGTACCCTCGATTTGTTCCCAACCGTTAGTAGTGTATGAACCATCTTCATGCTGATACCACCAGCGACCAGATGACTCAATCCAGTTACCAGCTTGAGAATCTTTTGTATTCTTAGTTTCCGTTTTTTGTTTGGCAACTACATCTACTTTGACTTTATCTTGGCCAGAAACCCCACCATTGTTATTCACAACAGGAACTTCAACACGTGGAGTTGTTGGAACAACAGGAGCTACAGGAACTACAGGTGTGCTAGGAACGCTAGGAGCAGATGGAGTTGTTGGAAGTACAAACTCTGGAAGAGCTGGACGAACTTCAGGGATACCCTTTTCTGTTACAGGATATTTCTTCAGTTCTTCTGCTTCATAACTTGCTTTTGCTGTCGCATAAGCCTTATTCGCTTCTTTGGCTACTTTTTCTTTTGCTTCAAGTGCTTCTTGCGCAGTTGCTTGGTTTGCTTTTGCTTCTTTCAACTCTGCCTTGCGAGTTTCAAGCTCTTTTACAGCAACTTTCAAATCTTGAACCAACTCTTTTGAAGAAACAACTTGTGCTTTGGCTTGGTTAAGTGCTTCTTTGGCAACTGATACCGCTTGGGTAGCTTCTTCTGCTTTCTCTTTAAGAGAAGAAAGAGTTTCTTTTTCTGCTTTTGTTTCTGCTTTCGCTTGGTTAAACTCTTTCTCTGCTTGTTTAGCAGTTTCCTTCAACTCTGCCAATTTCGCTTCTTTATCTGCCTTTGTAGCAGACAAGGTAGCAACCAAGGCATTGGCATTTGACAAGGCAACAACAGCTTGATTATGAGTTGTTGTAACAGATTGAAGAGTTTCTTTCAAGGCTACTGTATCTTTAAGTTGAGCTTCTTGAGATTTCAAGTTTGAGTTTGCAGTTTGCAATGCAGTTTCTGCTTCAGCTACAGTTTGGTTAGCAGTTTTAAGAGTTTCTTCTGCTTGTGCTTTTTCTGCTTTTTTAGCTTCTAGTTTAGCAGTAGCTGAGCTATCTTTGCGAGCTACTGTGTAAGGATTTGTGATTTCTGTTGTGTTGAACTTAGACCCTTTTGCTCGGCTTCCTGTGATACCTGTGATAAAATGATTATTGTAAAGATCATTAGTAACACTTTGTGCAAAACCACCAAAATATGAGATTTCTGTAGGATTATCAAACTTCAAAATACCGACTAGATGTGCATAATCTTGCTCATTACTTACTAAATCAGATAAAGAGGTAAATAATTCCTTACGCATCTCAGTTTTAGTCAATTTAACAGAACCTGATACAGTATGAGATTCTGAATTTTCATAGCCTTGAATACCTTTATTCATTTCAGCTTCAGTAGGATGGAAACCGTTCAAACCATAAGCATCTGCAACCGCATGGATACCCTTAGCATAGTGACCGAAACCACCACGCGCAATGAACTCTTCGCGACGTGCGATAGACCAACCACCTTTGATGTACTCTTTTGCGACTTTTTCTGCGAACTCAAAGGAGTCTTTTGCTACAACAACGTCTGTAAGACCCAACTGCTCACGCAAGTTTGAAATCAAGTCGGCAGCGAATAGTGTCAAATCATCACGGACTTCTTTTGGAAGATTATTGATATCATACTGTGTCTTATCTGCCTTATCCGCTTCGCTCAAGACAAGGTTTTTAGATTGGATGCTATCTCCAACCATGTCAGTGATCTCTTTTTTCAACTCTTTATTACGAGCTTCAAATTTATCAATATCCGCTTGAGTAAGTTTATTATCTGGAATTGCCCAATAATCCTTATTCAACTGGATTTTTTCTTTGATTTTAGAAACAAAGGCTTCTTTGAATTGGATAGACCCTTTTGCAAGTGGTTTTGATGACTCGATAAGAGCGTTAACTTCAGCAGTGACCGCTTTAAGAGCTTGTTCTGCTTGTTCTTTACGTGCCTTAGCATCCGATACCGCTTGAGTTTTTGTAGCAATATCTGCTTTTGCACCTTCAATTTGCGCTTGAGTAGCTTGATTTGCTGTCTCTGCATTTTTTAAGGCAGTTTCTGCATCTGTTTGCGCTTGTTTGCTTGTTTTTTCGGCTTCTGTCGCTTCTTTTTGTGCTTCCTTGGCATTTTCCAAGCCTTTGCCATTAACCGCGTCTGTGGCGATTTGAACCGCTTCTGTGGCACTTGTAAGTGCTTTTTCTTTTGTAGCTTGAGTAGCTTCTTTTTCTGCTACAACTGCTTCTTGTACAGATACCGCTTGGCTTGCTTTCTCAGCATTTGCTTCTGCATTTCTAAGAGCTTCTGCTTTTGCAGGAACAGCAGACTCAGCCTTAACAACTTCGTTTTCTGCTTCTGCAATAACTGCTGGGCTTGCCTTTTTCGCAAAATCCTCTGCTTTTTTTACAGCTTCTGTTTTCTCATTGACAAGAGAATCTGCTTCATTTGTAGCACGCTTGGCATCTTTTACCGCCTGTTTTGCTTCTACTACTTCTTGATCCGCTTTCTTAGCTTCTGCTTCTTTTGTAGCAACCTCTTCTTTTGTTGCCACCGCAGGAGCAGTTGTTTCCACAACCTCCGCCTTTGGCGCTTCCACATTCACTGGTTTTGGAGCGACTTCTTCTGCGCCTACTGTGTTAAATAGAGAAACTGTAGCAGCTGCGACTGCTGTCATTGCGATTGTTGATTTTTTCATATTGTTTCCTCTTTTTTCTTTATAAACTTATTATATCACAAAATAACTTTTAAAGGTTGTTTATGTGTAAAATAACTTTAAAAAGTCTAAAATTTGTACCATTTTGACTGTATCATGTAAGTAGCGAGGTACTACATGACAAATAACAAAAGCAATCTTCAAGATTACATCTCTAAAAGAATCCGTCTATTACGTTTAGAAAGAGGATATACTCAAGAACAACTAGAAGAGATGGCTGATTTGGGTACTAATTATATCTACAAATTAGAAAATCTTTCAACTAACTTAAAAATTCAAACGCTAGAGAAAGTAATGGAAGCATTAGAAGTAGATTTAGATACATTCTTTGACATACAGTTAAAAGAAGAAGACCCCAAAATTTCTCTACTTGTTGATGAATTAAAAACTCTTCCAACAGAACAACGTTCCCGAGTCTTAGATGCCTTGATACTCATTCTCAAAGAAGTCAAATAACAGATGTTCTGATTTGCTTCTTTATCATTTGCAATCATTAGATTTCCCATAATTTTTTAAGAAGGCGCAAAGCTTTCTTTTTTACTTTTATATAGAAAACTAGACGCAAATAGTTCAAAATGCTATTTGCGAGTGTCAATCAGACTAACAAATCCCTTACTTATAGCTGAATCAATTACGACTATGACTACTCTACCTTTTAACCTAGAATCAATCCTATCTAAATTCCGATTGTATGGTTTTCAATCTATTCATTATTTTTATACTACTTTACCATACTTTTCTTATTTTGTATAGTTTGCTGTACTTATTTTTAAAGAAAATACATAGTAAAATGATATATAGCATGAAACATGATAGATTACAAAAACATATAGCTTTTCGAATCCGTGAATGTCGAAAAGAACAGAGATTAAGTCAAGAGAAATTATCAGAATTAGCTGGCTTGGGTATCAAGGCAATTCAAAACATGGAAAATATGAAATATGATTTTAAGATAAAAACTCTTGAATCGGTAATCAAAGCATTAGGTATTACCGTAGAAGAATTCTTTAACCTACAAGCATACGATAGAGAAAGAAAAGACTTCCTTAAGCTACAAGCATATGACTCAGAAAGTGAAGACTCCCTAGAAATACTTTTCGACAACCTAACAAAGTTACCCAAAGAGAAACAAGGAAAAATTATATCCTCCTTTAATGAAATTGTAAAAAACATAAAATAAATATAGATGGTAAGGAAGCTTTCAACGAATAAACAAGGCTTCTAATAGAACAAATTTATAAGGTATTCAATACTTTATAACAGAGAACAAGAAAAGAACCAACTGAAAGCCATTTCCCAACTTTTAGTAGGTTCTTTTTATCCTATCCATATTCTAGTTCTTTTCTATTCTAATCGGCACTCTTCCAAAATTCTGCTCTGCTATACTTGTCTGTCTCAGTTGGTAAATCTGATCCGCCTTTTGGGTCATGGCATCCCAAGGTTCTTTGCCAATTCGGCTGACTAGAGAGACCTGCTCTTTCAGAGATTTGAGGTGTTGTCTGCCTTTTTCAGTAAAGCCAAGAACATGAATAGCTTCTGGTAAGTCACTTTCTCTAGCTTGCACCAAAATATAAGTCAAAAGGCGTCTGACACGCGCCTTGGTGTAACGTTTGGTCGCAACCGCCTCAACCAAGTCTTCCACAGACTGGGCTGTCTTGATGGCATCCTTGATGCGCACTGCCATTTCCTGATTGACCTGATAGATAGTGGTTAGGTCTGGATTGGACAAGATTTGATAGCGGAGCAAGGGAAAATAGTCTTCCCAGCTCACCTTACTGGCCTGCTCAAATAGGGCAACAGAAGGCATAAAGCGTTCTAAGAAATCTTGGTCTGACTGATGCTGACGCAGAGCTGTCGCCGAGGCGTAGTCTACATCCTTATCCACAGAATGATAACCCGCTCCCTGACGCTGAATCGGATGGAGCTTGATGTTTCGTCCAGCAACCGCCTTGGCATAAGCAAGAGCAAGGACATGATTGGGTGTATTGCCTGAAAAATCAAGATCTGCAAATTCTTTCCACATGGCTTGGGTTTTCTGGGGATAGGAAAGGGAATCAGGCAGATTTTCCACAAATTTCTCCATCTCAGTAGCTTGCTCTGTGTATAAGTCAGATATTTTTTGATAATCCAGAACTTCCTCTGTCCCGAAAGCTAGAATATCAATCCCCAAACGAGCCAAGATATCCACAGCTCCTTGGCCAAAGAAATCCGCCGCCTGAACACTGACTAAAAAGGGCAATTCTACTACCAGATCCGCTCCATTTTCCAGTGCCATCTGGGCCCTTGTCCACTTATCCACAATAGCAGGCTCGCCTCTCTGCATGAAATTCCCAGACATGGCAACAATTTTCAGCCCCTCAGCCTGATCCAGCAGGTATTTATGCCCATTATGAAAAGGATTGAACTCCGCGATAATACCTGTGATGGTCATGCTAATCTCCTACGTCTATATTTCCTTTTTGTTCTATAGGGGTATCGTTTAGCCTTCATTGACACATTATTACTTTTAACAACTATTAATCTAACAATTATCTTGGATGTGACAATACAACTAGCAATAAATATCGGTATAATCGTATATGGATCTAAATTAGAACTAGAATTTTTTATTTCGTCTAAAAGGAGAACATAAGATCCACCGATTAAAATAAATAGTAATGCAACTATAATAATTTTAATCCAGATCAAAAAATACTCAAACAATTCTTTAATAAAATCTGTATCGTTTTTTAATGACAATTTGATCACATAACATACAACTAAAATGGAAAACAAAGCGTTTGGAATAATTGAATATTCACTGATCAATTTTATAATTTTATCTCCAAAACAAATTATCATATTTACAGATGTATCACTTATATTCACAGTTTTGGAATACCCTATAAATAAATACGCCAAACTCATAGGAAGTATGACATATTTAAAAAATTCAAACTTATTATCAGTTTCATAAATTACAATCTTCTTCAAAAATAATAATGGTATTTTTAAAACTAATAGTAACAGATGTAACGTCAATACAAATACAACAATAACACTTGCTATTAAAATCCAGAAAATCGATTTTATTCCTTTTTCCCAACTTTTAAAAGATATATGTTCACGAAAGAAATCAATATCACTCTGAAACTCAGCTTTACTAACAGCAATTGATTTAAATCTAATACTATCTCTAAATTTTATACAATAAGCAGCAAAATAAATTAATATAAATACTAACAGCCAAACTAGTCCTTTTATCATGCTAATCTCCTACTTCTGCGCCACAAAAAACCAACGGGTACTGGTTTCTGTTGGCTCCTTGTCCTCAAAGTCTGCATAGAGTTTGAAAGACTTAAACCCAGCCTGCTCCAGCAAGATATCATAGGTCAAGACTTCGTATGTACGCTCCTCATGCACTTCATCGTGGCGACTAAAGGAACCGTCTGCCTCCTTGATAAAGAAAGTCAGCTCATGGACGATGGAGTGAGGTGCTGCATCCTCGTAGGTATCCCAGAGCATGGCGAAATCTTCCGCATTTTCATGATAGGAATAGGCAGGGAATACTTCATCTGTCTGGTAGGTCGAGTGCACATCAAAGATGAAAACTCCGTCTTCATTAAGCGCATTGTACACTTCCTTAAAGACGTCCCCTACTTCCACCTCATCCTGCATATAGCAGATAGAGTCCGAATAACAAGTGACAAAGTCGTATTGACCTGCCTTAGACAAATCCAGCATATTGCCTTCCATAAAATCAATCTTTTGTTTGGCTGAAGAAGCTCTCTTCTCCGCAATCCCCAGCATATCCGCGCTCAAATCAAGTCCAGTCACATCAAAACCAGCCTGAGAGAAGCGCACTGATTGAATTCCCGTCCCACAAGCCAATTCCAAGAGTTTCTTTCTCTCCTTAGTTTTTGGCAAATGACGCAGCGAAAAATCAGTCCATTTGTCATATAAACTGTCATCCATGACTGCATCATAGACCGCCGCAAAAGTTTCATAAGTTGCCATAATCATGATACTCAGAGCCTCCATGGCAAACACCACTAGCCCTCACCTTTCTATCAATTTCCTTCTAAAATAAGCAAAGAAACCCAGTTGACTACAACTGAGTTCATCTTCTAGGCAAGAGCTTCTGAAATATCTACTGAATCCGACTCATGCCATAATTTTTCTAGGTTATAGTGGGCACGCATTTCTTCTGAAAAGACATGCACAACGACAGTGCCGAGGTCTAGTAGGACCCAGCCTCCAGCTGCATCACCTTCGATATGGCTACCTTTAAAGCCTGCATCAGCTACTTTTTCACGGATATTGTCAGCGATAGCGTCCAACTGACGGCTATTCATCGAGCTAATAATAACAAAATAGTCTGTCACACTGGTCAAATCTTGTACATCAAGTGCGAGGATATCCTCCGCACGTTTCTCATCAGCCGCTTTCACGACTAGTTCTAGTAATTCTTTTTCGTTCATTTAGTCCTCTTTCAAATAGTGCACAAAGGCGTTATAGGTTTCAAGGGTTTGGGGATAGATGGGGAATCCCTGATGAGCTAGATGCTCCACGGTACGAGCTGTTTCGTAGGCTACCGCCTTATTGAGCGATAGCTCAGCAATTTCACGCGCCACATCCACACCTGGAAAGGCACGATTGTGCTCTATGTAGTCTGCGACGTAGATGACTTTATCTAGGTCTGTCATCTGACCAGCACCGACTGTATGGATTTCAATGGCTCGCAGGATTTCTGAATCATGCAAATCCAAATCTTCCTGAATCTTGTAAATTCCAACCATGCCATGCCAGACATTATTGCCCCAGTTTTTGAGGTCAAGATCCAGCTGATAACGGTCAATCAAATTCAGAAATTCCTGATCTAACAACTTTTTAGCATAGTCATGAAGAAGGCCTGCTAGTCCTGCTTTCTCAGTATCGACTCCAAATCGCTGAGCCAGTTCTATGGCTGCACGCTCCACACCCAAGCAATGGGTTAAGCGTTTTTCGGGTAGAAGCTCTGCCATTTTTTCCAACAAAACCTCACGAGAGCAGTTGATATAGTCTTGATAGGCCATCAGTAAAGCCCCTCCTTCTCGATGTAGTCTAGTACAGGCTGAGGCAGGAGAAAGTTGGGTTTCCGACCTTGGGCAAGGAAGTCACGCACCATGCTGGACGAGATATCCATGAGAGGCACATCCACCCAGATAACTGGATAGGAAGTCCCTGCCTTGTAGCGTGGGCGCTGAACTCCCACAAACTGAACCATATCTACCAGTTCATCAATTCGGTACCACTTAGGCAGATAGTCCACCATATCTGCCCCGATAATGAAGTAGTAATCCGTGTCAGGATGTTGCTCTGTCAAGATTTTCATGGTGTCGTAGGTGTAGGAAATACCCTTACGCTCCAACTCGATGGTTTCAATGGCTAGGCCTTCAATCCCCTCAATCGCCAATTCAAGCATCTTGAGACGATGGTGCTCAGGGATGGTTTCTTTTTTATCTACGTGAGGGGGTTGGTATTCAGGCATGAGCAAGACTTGATCCAGTCCTAACTGCTGGCGTACTTGGTCAGCAACAATCAGATGGGCATTGTGAACAGGGTTAAAATTCCCACCTAAAATCCCGACTTGTTTGCGTTTTTTCTCCTTGATTTCTGGCTCCAACTCTACCTTGGTAAAGGGAGTCAATAATTCGATTGCCATAGGCTAGTCTCCTTTATTTCTCTGTAAAAACAGTTGTTTGGAGTATGGGGGTCAAATTTCTTTGACTTTTTTAGAAATCTTGCGATTCTCTTTCTTGCTGGATTGTTTAAACAAAATCAAGATGCGTCCGATTTTTTGGACAGTATCCACACCGATTTCTTCTTCCAAAATTTCAGCTACTTCGTGGATATTTTCATCTGTATTTTGCAAGAGCGTTACTTTAATCAATTCGCGGGCATCAAGAGCTTGACGGACGCTGGTTTTGATTTGGTCGTTCAGTCCATTTTTCCCGATTTGGATGATGGGTTTGAGGGTGTGTGCCTGACTGTTGAGGAAGGCACGTTGTTTTGATGTTAATGACATAATTTTCTTCCTTGTTTTTTGATAGTTATTTTAGGTGGTGAGGGACGGTCGGAACTAATTTTCCAAAGATCTCATCTTTGAAAAATGGATTTCCTGACCTCACAATTGAGCCTTGGTCTCAATTGCGCCCCTTGCCAATCTATCGATTGGCAAGACACCACAGCAATAACTATCTTTGTATGAGCTCACTTTGTTCGCTCAGTGATTTTATTTTAAATAATTGCTTTTCGTGTGACGACGGCGACGCCTTCTGGTGCCCAGACGGCGACTTTGGCTGTACCTGTTACGCGGATCCAGCCGAGTCCAGAGATGACTAAATCTGTCTTTTCCTTAATGTTAAATACATGCTGGACTAGCCTTGGGAAATCTTCTTTTTCCTTGCTATTTGGTGGTGTCAAAAGTGTTCCGAGATGCTTATCGTAGAAAGCACTAGCTCCTTCTAGCTTGGTACGATGCAATTTGAGTTCATTGTCAAAGAAGGCTGTGAAACCTTGCTTTTCACCCGCAATGAAGTCAAAGCGTCCTAGACCGCCTAGAAACAGGGTTTGTTCAGGATTGAGCTGATAGGTCTTAGGCTTGATTTCCTTTTTAGGGCTGACATACTTGAGGTTTTTGGCCGTCAAGTAGTGGGCCATCTGGTGACGGCGAATGATTCCCGGCGTATCATAAATATAAGATCCGTCGTCAAGCGGAATCTCAATCTTGTCCAAGGTTGTCCCTGGGAAGCGCGAAGTCGTAATGACATTTTGGTCACCCGTGATTTCTTGGATAATAGCATTGATAAGGGTTGATTTTCCAACGTTGGTCACACCGACCACATAGACATCACGGCCCTTACGGTAGTGTTCAATCTTGTCAATGACTTCCTTAATGGCATGTTTGTTTTGTGCTGAAGTTAGGACAACATCGACTGGACGAAGGCCTTCTTCGTGGGCACGCTCCATGAGCCACTGGCTAATCTTGCCTGGTTTAACAGACTTGGGCAAGATATCTTTTTTATTTCCCACCAAGAGGACATCATTACCCGAGACAAAACGTGGCAAGCCTGGGATAACAGAGCCATTAAAATCAAAGATATCAATGACATTGACCACTAAAGCATCACTGTCTCCCACCTCGTGCAAGAGCTTGAGGAAATCATCGTCCGTCAACTGGACATCCGTGATTTCATTGTAGTGGCGGAGACGGAAACAGCGTTGGCAATAGACTTCGCCAGTTTCCAAACCTTTTTCAAGTGCCGACTGGGGGGTAAAGCCAAGACCAGCCTTGTCTGTCGTCTGAATGGTTGCTCCACAACCAATACAGAGAATTTCTTCCATAGTTAAATTCCTTTTTTATATGTAATCGGTCCGTACTTTTCAGTGATTTTTCGCATCACACGGCGCTCACGAGCTCGGTTAATCTGCGTCTTGATAGAGTCGTGTTGAACCAGGGGCTTGACCAAGATTGAGCGAATACCTGCACGGTGGGCTGCTCGAATATCTGTCATGAGCTGGTCGCCAACCATGACCACTTCACTTTTCTCATAGTGGAATTCCTTCATGGCACGGTCAATTCCAAATGTGAAGGGCTTCAGAGCCCAATAAACGTAATCAATCCCAAATTTCTCAACTGCGCGTTGAACTCGTTTTTTGGTATTATTTGAGACCACGATAATGCGAATGCCCGCGTCCCGAAGATCATGTAGCCATTGCTTCATCTCTGGCGTCCCGTCAGGATTATTCCAAGCAATGAGGGTATTGTCCAAATCGACCAAAACAGCCTTGATTCCCTGCGCCTGCAGGCTTGGGACTGTCAGATCATAGACTGCTTCCACAGCAAAGTCTGGCATGTAGTTTTCAATCACCATTTTGGCTCCTTTTCTTTTATTTTCTAGTAATTTTCTTCAGCCATTGAGATAAGGCCACCCATAAAATCAAGCTAGTCATTAAGATATAAATCCAAGCATTTGGCTCTTCTGTAAATGGTAGAGGAACATTCATTCCGAAGAAACCTGTAATAACCGCAAGTACTGCTAGTAAGACGGAGATAATAGTCAAAATTGACAAACTATCATTCAAGTTATTGTTTAGGATGTTGTTGTAAGAAGCTGAGAGTTGTTGCAAGACTTGAGAAATCAAGTCTGTCATAGACACCAACTGATGGGCTTCAATCATGGCATCATCAAACTGCTCTCGTTCGACATCATTAAATCTCCGATAAAGAGCATGGCCCTGGATATGTTCCAAGAGGAGTCGATTTTGTTTTGCTGCTGCTGTCAAGTAAACCATACCAGTCTCCAAGTCAGAGAGGGCGAAGAGATTTTTCTTTGTTGTAGTTTGACGTAGCAAGGCACTAATTTCGTCCTTACTTTTATCCATCTCTTCAATGACAGGATAATAAGCGTTACTGATAATCTCTAAACCAGAAAAGAGAAACTTGTAAATAGAAAGCGACTCATGGCTATCCAGATAAGCTGACATCTGATCAATGACATAAGCATTCTTATGGTTGCTGATGGTAATCATTCGTTGTTTTTCAACGATAAAGGTCATCGGAATCGCTTCATAATATTCTTTGTCTTTTTCTAAATCAAGAACATTATAAATAAAGGTTACCGTCTCCGTTTCACGGTTATAATCCATATGAGCTCGTTCATTTCTATCCAGAGCATACTCAATGGTTTCCTTGTCCAATCCATAGATGTCAGAAAGATCTTCCATATTTTTAATCTTATCCACATCAAGGTCTATCCAGGTACAACCATTGCCCAACTGCTTTTCTAAAACCATCTTTTTTTCTCCTTTATTAAACTCTTTCTATTGTACCACAAATTACTTAAAATAACAGGTCTAGTCTGTGCGTGAGAAATTGCTAACAACCGTGATATTTCGGTTAGGGACAAAGTGAAGGGCTTGCTCCTCGCTACGAAGCTGGGTCGTACGAATTCCCACACTGACAACCTTGCCCGATACAGTAATAGGACCATTTGTCAGAACAACCTCATCTCCCACATCCAGTTGACGTTCAAAGAGGATGAAAAAGCCATTGATGACATCAGATAGAAAGCCTTGGGCTCCCATCCCAATGGCCACCCCAGCGATACCAGCACCTGCCAGCAAACTAGAAACTGGCAAACCTAAAATCGATAAAATACAGTAGAGTAAAAAGAAATATAGCGTATAATTAAACACATTTTCTAGTAAACGCGCAATAGTCTTTTGGCGTCCGACATCATGATGAGACATTTTTAGAGAAGGTTTAACAATTCTCTGCACCATGGTATGAAGCATTTTTTTAGCAATATAAAATACAATCAAAAGCAGTAAAAGAGAAATGATCTTGGTTAGAATATTCTCGATAATGGTTGTCACATCTAGCTTTTCAATATAAGCTTGAATAAATTTTTGCATATAAAACTCCTTCATTTCATTATACCATATTTTCATCAGTCTCATTCTCCATAAATATTCAAAAAATAGACAGAAAATTCTTGATTTTGTCTATCATTTATACTATAATCATAATCACTACACAAAAAGGAGATTATTATGAAAAGAATCATTCATGCTTGGAATAAGGCAAGCCTTGTCAAGCGTATCTTGATTGGTATGCTTTGTGGGGGAATCCTAGGACTGACCCTTCCTAATCTCTCAGGAATTGGGCTACTCGGGGATTTATTCGTCGGAGGTCTAAAAGCTATTGCTCCTATCCTAGTCTTTGCCCTCGTTGCCAATGCCCTTTCCCAACATCAAAAGGGGCAAGATAGCAATATGAAAACTGTTATTTTCTTGTATATCCTAGGGACTTTTGCTGCTGCTCTTGTAGCTGTACTAGCTAGTTTCATCGTCCCTATTGAAATTACCCTAAATAGTGCCAATACTGAAATTGCACCACCAGATGGGATTGGGCAGGTCCTCAGCAACCTCTTGCTCAAACTGGTTGACAACCCCGTCAATGCCCTCATTACTGCCAACTACATCGGTATCCTATCTTGGGCAGTTGTTTTCGGGATTGCCATGAGAGAAGCCAGCAAAAATAGTAAAGAATTACTAAAAACTATCGCTGACGTGACTTCTAAAATTGTCGAATGGATCATTAACCTAGCCCCATTTGGTATCCTTGGTCTTGTCTTCAAAACCATCTCTGACAAGGGAATCGGAAGCCTTGCCAACTACGGTATTTTATTGGTTCTATTAGTAACGACTATGCTTTTTGTTGCCCTTGTGGTCAACCCCTTGATTGCCTTCTTCTTTATGAGACGCAATCCTTACCCTCTAGTTTGGAACTGCCTCCGTGTCAGCGGTGTGACAGCCTTCTTCACTCGTAGTTCTGCGGCTAACATTCCTGTCAACATGAAACTCTGCCATGACCTTGGGCTAAACCCAGATACCTATTCTGTTTCTATCCCACTTGGTTCTACTATCAATATGGCTGGAGCAGCGATTACCATTAACGTTTTGACCCTTGCTGCAGTTAACACTCTTGGAATTCCTGTTGACTTTGCTACAGCCTTTGTCCTCAGTGTGGTAGCAGCTATCTCAGCCTGCGGTGCTTCAGGTATTGCCGGAGGTTCCCTCCTTCTTATCCCAGTTGCTTGTAGCCTTTTCGGTATTTCTAACGATATTGCCATGCAAGTTGTTGGGGTTGGATTTGTGATTGGTGTCATCCAAGACTCATGTGAAACAGCCCTTAACTCTTCTACAGATGTCCTCTTTACTGCCGTTGCCGAATACGCAGCAGCCCGTAAAAAATAACTCATAAAGACAAGCCTGCTCAGGTCTTGTCTTTTACGCTTTTATGCTAACTTATTAGGAAATTCTTATGTCTATTAGCCAACGTACGACCAAGCTCATCTTAGCTACCTGCCTTGCCTGCCTTCTTGCTTATTTTCTCAATCTTTCCTCAGCAGTTTCGGCTGGAATTATCGCCCTCTTGAGCCTATCTGATACGCGTAGAACTACTTTAAAACTGGCTCGCAATCGACTCTTTTCCATGCTTCTGGCTCTGGCTATCGGTGTTCTAGCTTTTCACTTGAGCGGATTTCATATCTGGAGCCTTGGCCTCTATCTTGCCTTCTATGTGCCTCTAGCCTACAAGATGGGCTGGGAAATTGGCATCACACCAAGCACTGTTTTGGTTAGCCATCTCTTGGTACAAGAGTCAACCTCTCCAGACCTTCTAGTCAATGAACTCCTTCTCTTTGCTATCGGTACAGGATTTGCCTTACTTGTTAATCTCTACATGCCTTCACGAGAAGAGGAAATCCAGCACTACCACACATTGGTAGAAGAAAAGTTAAAAGATATCCTCCAGCGCTTCAAATACTATTTATCCAGAGGGGACGGACGCAACCGAGCACAGCTGGTAGCAGAATTAGACACCCTTTTGGAAGAAGCCCTCAGACTGGTCTATTTGGATCACTCTGACCACCTCTTTCACCAAACCGACTACCATATCCACTACTTTGAGATGAGACAGCGACAAAGTCGTATCCTGCGAAATATGGCCCAACAAATCAACACCTGCCACCTAGCTGCCAGTGAGAGCCTGATTTTGGCCCAACTCTTTTCAAAAATTGCCGGTCAACTGAGTCAGACCAATCCTGCTTCTGATTTACTAGATGAAATTGAACGCTATCTAGAAGTCTTTCGCAACCGCAGTCTGCCCAAAACAAGAGACGAATTTGAAACCCGCGCCACCCTTCTTCAGCTTCTACGCGAAGCCAAAACTTTCATCCAAGTAAAAGTTGATTTTTACCAAAAATATGGACAGTAAAAAAGAAAACCACTAAAAAACAGAGCTTGCCAGCATTCTTGAAAAGTAGTATAATCATTGCATGCGCAATCATCTTGTGATGCAGAGACTGTCCGTAAATGGACTTTCTTCTATTTACAACTCTAAAAAGAAAGGAGATACTATGACCTATTTGGAAAAATGGTTTGACTTCAATCGGCGTCAGAAAGAAATTGAAAGTCTCTTGGAAGAGACCATTGCCCAGAAGAGCGAGCAAAGTCTGACCTTGAAAGAGTTTTACCTGCTCTACTATCTGGACTTGGCTGAAGAAAAATCTCTACGCCAGATTGACCTGCCAGATAAGCTTCATCTGAGCCCGAGCGCAGTTTCTCGGATGGTGGCTCGCTTGGAAGCTAAAAATTGCGGTCTACTCAGTCGCATGTGTTGCCATCAAGATAGACGCTCTAGTTTTATCTGCCTGACAAGTGATGGGCAAAAAACACTGGCCTCTCTACAAAAGGCTGTCGAAGCAAGCTTGGAAACTGGTTTGGATTTCTTGATTTGAGATGATTTTAGAAAAAAGTTGCGTGCGCAATCATTTTTATTGACATTCTCTTCTACAAGGAGTAAAATAAAGTCATCATCAAACAAAGGAGTTTTAAACATGATTGAAATCACCTATTTAGATGCCAGCAAGAATGAAAGAACTGTAACCTTCGATTCTTATGAAGACTTTGATCGTTCGCAACAAGCTTGCCTTATCGGCGTCGCAGACTACTACCCTGTCCAAAAATTAACCTATAACGGTCATGATTTGGACTACCATGGAACTTATGGAGATATCTTCTTCTATCTCAAGAAACAAGATTTAAGCCAATATAACTAAAAAAAGGAGAAATACAATGGCAAAAGCAATTACAGATACAACATTCGAACAAGAAACAAAAGACGGTTTGGTCTTGGTAGACTTCTGGGCAACTTGGTGTGGTCCATGTCGTATGCAAGGTCCAATCTTGGATAAATTGTCTGAAGAACTTTCAGAAGATGTCTTGAAAATCGTTAAAATGGACGTGGATGAAAATCCAAACACAGCTCGTGCTTTTGGAATCATGTCTATCCCAACTCTTCTCTTCAAAAAAGACGGCCAAGTTGTCAAACAAGTTGCTGGTGTTCACACAGCAGAACAAATCAAGGCCATCGTTGCTGAATTGAGCTAATCACATTAGAGACCAAGTACTTGCTTTGGTCTCTTTTTTCTTGCCCTTTGCCATTTTTCAAAAAATATGCTAGACTGTATGTAGAATATTACGATGTTTGGGACACGCCATCGCTAAAAAAAACCTTGACTTGGTATTTTTTAGCTCCCTCATGGGAGCTTTTTGCGTGCTCTGAACATTTCCCATTTTGGAAGGAGTACTATGAAACGTCAATCAGCCTTGGTCGTCTTTAGTAGCGGTCAAGATTCTACAACCTGCCTCTTTTGGGCTAAAGAACACTATGAAACTGTTGAAGCCGTTACCTTTGCCTACGGCCAACGCCATCATCTTGAAATTCAAGTTGCCCAAGAAATCGCCAAGGAACAAGGCATTCGTCATCACATCCTAGATATGTCTCTGCTGGGACAAATCACTGAAAATGCCTTGACCTCTGATCTGGAAATTGAGCAAAAAGAGGGAGAGGTTCCCAATACCTTCGTTGATGGTCGCAACCACCTCTTTCTATCCTTTGCGGCTGTTCTTGCTAAGCAATGTGGCATTAAAGACATCGTGACAGGTGTCTGCGAGACAGATTTTTCAGGCTACCCTGATTGTCGGGATGTCTTTGTCAAATCCCTTAATGTTACCCTCAACCTTGCCATGGATTACGACTTCGTTATCCAAACACCTCTCATGTGGCTGGACAAGGCTGAAACTTGGGAGTTAGCTGACCAACTCGGTGCCTTTGACTATGTTCGTGAAAAGACCTTAACCTGCTACAACGGGATTATCGGAAGTGGCTGTGGAGATTGCCCAGCCTGCCATCTACGTCAACATGGGTTAGATGTTTATCTCTCACAGAAAGGAGAAGCCTAATGTTTTTTGCACCCAAAGAAATCAAACAGGAAACCGGAGAGTCTCTTGTCTACAATCCTTATCGGACTCTAGTCTCCAAAGAATTTACCTTTGATGCTGCTCACCACCTCTTTCACTATGAGGGAAAATGCAAATCCCTGCATGGCCACACCTATCATCTGCAGATTGCTGTCAGTGGATTTTTAGATGAACGTGGCATGACCTACGATTTTGGAGACATCAAAGCCATCTACAAGAACTACTTAGAGCCCCACTTGGATCATCGCTATCTCAATGAAACTCTTCCCTATATGAACACAACTGCTGAAAATATGGTTTACTGGATTTTCCAAACCATGAACCAAGAGTTGCCAGATGAGCGCGGTCTCCGTTTGGAATATGTTCGCCTCTATGAAACTCCGACTGCCTTTGCAGAGTTTAGACGGGAGTGGTTAGATGACTAGGGAATGTGTCCTCAAACTACCAGTTCTGGAAATTTTCGGCCCAACTTTTCAAGGAGAAGGCCGTGCTATTGGGCAGAAAACCATGTTTGTTCGCACTGCAGGTTGCGACTATCATTGCGACTGGTGCGACTCTGCCTTCACTTGGGACGGCTCTGAAAAACCAACTCGCATGACAGCTGATGAGGTCATTGCTGCCTTAGATAAACTAGGAAGCTACGACTATGTAACCCTATCTGGGGGAAATCCTGCTATCCTAGCAGCCAACATGGCCGAGCTGGTCACCAAACTCAAGGAACGCGGTGTCACTCTGGCTGTTGAAACCCAGGGCTCTCGCTGGCAAAATTGGTTAAAAGACATCGACCAAGTCACCCTGAGTCCCAAACCTCCTTCATCCAAGATGGAAGTCAACTTTGAGACCTTGGACTTTATCGTTTCCCAACTCGATCCAGATAAGGTCACCTTTAAAATCCCTGTCTTTGATGATGCCGATTTAGCCTTTGCCAAAGGGATTCAAGAGCGCTATCAACCAGATGTCCTTTTCTTATCAGCTGGAAATCCTGAGCCCAAAGCTACAGGCAATATTGTCCAAGACCAACTGGACCGCCTCAAAGAACTTTGGGAACTCATCGCCGCTGATGATAGCTGGGGCAATGTCCGCGTCCTTCCTCAACTCCATACCCTCCTCTACGATAACCAACGTGGTGTTTAAGATTAGAAAGAAAAAATCATGTCACAACAAGAAGAAATGAAAAACCTCAGCCTACTAGGCAACAAAGAAACCAACTACATTTTCGAGTACCAACCAGAAGTCCTCGAATCCTTTGACAATCGTCATGTGGAAAATGACTATTTCATCAAATTTAACTGTCCTGAATTTACCTCACTTTGCCCAATCACTGCTCAGCCAGACTTTGCGACGATTTATATTTCCTACATTCCTGACAAGCTCTGTGTCGAGTCAAAATCCCTAAAACTCTACCTCTTTAGTTACCGAAATCACGGAGATTTCCACGAAAACTGTATCAACACCATCGGGAAGGACTTGGTCAACTTGCTAGACCCTCGCTATTTGGAGGTTTGGGGAAAATTCACTCCGCGCGGTGGTATCTCAATCGACCCCTACTACAACTACGGTAAGCCAGGAACTAAGTATGAAGGCTTGGCAGAACAACGCCTCTTCCAACACGACCTTTATCCAGAGAAAATTGACAACCGTTAAACTCATACTCAATGAAAATCAAAAAGCAAACTAGGAAGCTAGCCACAGGCTGCTCAAAGCACAGCTTTGAGGTTGCAGATAGAAGCTGACGTGGTTTGAAGAGATTTTCGAAGAGTATCATACGAAAAAGCCCTGTTCCTCAAGATGAGGAGCAAGGCTTTTTGAGTTTCAATTATTCTTCTGTTCCAAGGAAGTTTTTAGCAACAAGGGCTGCAAGAACTCCACCAACAATTGGTGCAAGGATGAAAATCCATACTTGTTGAAGGGCTGCGCCACCTACCAAGACAGCTGGTGCCAAGCTACGAGCTGGGTTTACTGAAAGCCCAGTAATGTTCAATCCCACAAGAATCATCGCCATCAAGGACAAACCGATTACCAAACCAGCAATCGCGCCATTTCCCTTGCTTTCTGAAGTCACAGTCATGATAACCAAGACAAACAAGAAAGTTGCGATAACTTCAAACAAGAAACCACCAAAGACAGTAACACCGTTTGCCAAGGCATTTTCACCAAGACTTGCAGTTGACATCCCTGAGTTAGCCAAGAGGAAGAAGACCGCAGCTGACGCAAGGAAAGCTCCAACTACTTGTCCAAAGATGTAGTTGACAAGCTCCGAAGATGACAAACGTTTATTGACAAACATAGCAATCGAAACAGCTGGGTTCAAGTGGGCACCTGAAACAGTTCCGATTGAGTAGGCTGCAACTACGATTGCCAGACCAAAGGCAAAGGCAATCCCTAGGTGACCAAGGCCATCAAGACCATTTCCAAAAACAACAGCTCCCGTCCCAACGAACACAAGCATGAACGTACCGATTAACTCAGCAACAATTTTTTTCATTTTCTTTCTCCTTTTTTCAAAAACTAGATATTAGTCTATCAAAAGAAAGAAAGGGTTTCAAGAAAATTGATTGGAAATTTTCAGGATAGAATTCTATAAAAACGGTAGCATTTATTTGAAACATTTTTTCCAAAGTTATATAATGTCAATATAGTTCTAATTAGTTATTCATTCCCTAATTTGAACTAATTTTTACAACTTTGCTGTTCTTTTATGAACGTTTGAATGGTATCGTGGATACCAAGGAGGAAGCATATGTCTAAAGTTGCTATTGTCACAGGTGCAGGTCAAGGAATCGGTTTTGCAATCGCAAAACGATTGGTTCAAGATGGCTTTAAGGTAGGAGTCTTAGACTACAATCCCGAAACAGCTGAAAAAGCTGTTGCCGAATTATCAGCTGAAAATGCCTTTGCTGTCGTGGCCGATGTTTCGAAACAGGCCGAAGTTGCACAAGCATTTCAAAAGGTTGTTGACCATTTTGGTGATTTGAATGTTGTCGTAAATAACGCTGGTGTTGCTCCAACTACTCCTCTTGATACAATTACTGAGGAACAATTTACACGCACTTTCGGTATCAACGTTGGTGGTGTCATTTGGGGTTCACAAGCTGCACAAGCGCAATTTAAAGCACTTGGCCACGGAGGTAAAATTATCAACGCAACCTCTCAAGCAGGTGTAGTCGGTAACCCAAATCTAACCGTTTATGGTGGAACCAAATTTGCTGTTCGTGGAATTACGCAAACATTAGCACGTGATCTAGCAGACTCAGGAATCACTGTTAACGCCTACGCACCAGGTATTGTGAAAACACCAATGATGTACGACATCGCTCATGAAGTTGGTAAAAATGCAGGAAAAGATGACGAGTGGGGTATGCAGACATTTGCAAAAGATATTACCCTAAAACGTCTATCTGAACCAGAAGATGTGGCTGCTGCTGTCAGCTTCCTTGCAGGACCAGATTCAAACTACATTACAGGACAAACCATTATCGTTGATGGTGGTATGCAATTCCATTAAGATACACAAAAAGAGGTTGGAAAATGATTCAACCTCTTTTATTAGTTTTCATTATTAGTTAGGAGGATACAATAGAAACTCTTTCAATAAATAATATTAGCTTATCCCTAGTATTGAAAAGACTGGATGGCTTCTTTCAAGTCATCTTGTAAACTATTTCTCTGGTCAAGTTGGACATAGACTTCCAACAGACAGGATCTGAAGTTGGAAAATTTATAAAAATCTTCCCTTTCTTCTATAGGAAAGTCAACAGCTTTTATCCAAGAAGCTACTTGCTCTTGCTCCAACTTCCCTTGTAAAATAGGTTCATAGATCACTCTTGCTAAACGCCAATCTTCATCATCTGTAAAACTAATGGGAATTCTTTTAAATAATGGACCAAGTATGTCAAATACTTCATGAACTCTGTTTTTAGGAAAGTCTGGATGACAAACCACCTCTGTCAGTAAATCGGCTCCATGTGCAAAAGTGTGAACCCAACCATACTGACTTGAAAAACCCCTTGTATCCTTTTCTTTTGAAAGATAATACAAACCTTGATTTAAAAGGACATTACGAATTCCTGCATTTAATTCCTGATAAAAAATCGATAGCTGGTTGGCATCTGCAGACAAGAGATTTGCATAAATAAGCGCCCTAAAAGAACGTTCAAGTGTTGACAGGCCTACCTTATCAATATCTTTATCTAACCCTCCATCAGATGAAATCCCTTCAGCAATGAAATGAAATTGTTCCTGTGTAAATAGCTCTTCCTGAATCCCCCTAGCAAAGCTTGTAAAAACAAGGTCATCGCGAATTTCTGGAGAAGGATCTCCCAAATGATCAAGCAACCATTGGATTTCTTCCTGGTCATAACTTGGTTTTTCTTCTGTTATTTTCCTAAGTAACTCTTGATACATGGTCAATACCTCTACATTTTTAGCAACTTGATATAATCCAGACCCCATTTCTCGACAGCATCTAAAACAACTCTGAATTCCTGCCCCATTTCAGTTAAGCTGTACTCAACTCGTGGGGGAACTTCGGCATAGACCTTTCGTTGAACAATCTTATCCTTTTCTAATTGACGGAGATGACGGGTCAAAATAGTTTGAGTAATCCCAGGCAACAATCTCTGTAATTCTTTAAATCGTTTGGTACCCGTACTCAACTGATAAATGATTACCAGTGCCCATTTCCCCGTTAAAACCCTCTGCGTTGTCGCAAATGGACAAATACCATACTCACTCACTTTATTTGTCATAAAATATCTTCTTTCTATTTTTTTAAAAAAATTTATCTTTTAGTATCAATAATAGTACTATTTTTGATACCAGCTATCGAAAAAGTGTCTACTTGTTTTTTGTTTGTAACTGTTACAATTATATCATAAAAAAGAAATGGAGAATAGATATGTCAACAAACTTAGAAATTTTCAACGCTTATAACCAAGCTTTAATTGCTGGTGACTTTCCTGGTGTCTTTGAAACGATGGCAGACGATATTATCTGGCATCAACCTGGTACTCATAGTATATCTGGTACAGTTGTTGGTAAGGACAAGCTAGGAACTCACCTGGCTACATTTGCTGAGAAAACTAATGGAACCTTTAAGGTGGTAACAAATTGGGTTTCTGACAATAAGGATTTAATCGCAGCCAATGTTACTTTTCTTGGAACACGGGCTGATGGTACTGAACTCAATATGAACGGAATTGACCTCTTCCGCATTGAAGACGGAAAAATCAAAGAAGTTTGGCTCTTCTCTTCAGATCAAGCTGAAGAAGATAGCTTTTGGGGATAATTTAAGAGGCTAGGACAAAAAACTTTGATTTTAGGAATTCTTTATTATAAATTTTTAAAATCGATAGATTAGAAAAAAGCGAATAAGACAGAATTCTGAGTATCAGATAACTCGTTTTGTTCGCTTTTTTTATTTAAGGTTAGACTTTTGTCCCAGACTCTTTTAATTTACTCTCCCAACTGGGCACTGTAGGCGATGATCTGATCAACTGTGTCAGACAAGAATTGGATGGTATCACGGAGTGGTTTATCTGTTGAAATATCAGCACCGATAATCATAGCTGACTCAAGTGGTGTCTTGCTACCACCTGATTTGAGAAGATTGAGCCAATCTTCAGCTCCAGTTTCTGAGTTTTTAAGATGGAGGTAACCTGCAGTCGAAATCACAAGTCCAGCTGAGTAAGTGTAACTATACAAGCCCATGTAATAATGAGCTTGGCGCATCCAAGTCAGAGCTGCATCATCATCAATCTCAATGGCATCCCCCCAGAACTCAGTCAAGACTTCCTTCATAATGCTGTTGAGTTTGCTTGCTCCGAAGGTCTCCCCTTCTTCAATCAGTGTATAAACCTTGCGCTGGAAGGCTGCTTCCAAAAGGTGAGTAATGAAATTATGGAAGTAGGTGTCTGTCAAACGGTGAGCAAGGGCGAAACGTTTTTGACGAGGGTCGTCAGACTGGTGCTCCAAGTAATCACTGAAAAGCAATTCATTGAAAGTTGACGGTGCTTCAACATAGTAGGTCGACATGTGGGCGTTGAAGTAGCTCTGGTGATTATCTGAAAAGATGAATTGACCAGAATGCCCGATTTCATGAATCAAAGTATAGACATCGCTCAAACGACCTGTCCAGCTCATGAGGACATAAGGGTGCACGCGATATGGGTCCGCCGCATATCCGCCAGAATCCTTGCCACTATTGGCAGCGAAGTCCACCCAGCGCTCTTCTTGATAGCGAGCAACTTCCTGACAATATTCTTGCCCCAAAGGTTCTACCGACTTCATGACCAAATCATAGGCATCGTCAATGGTCACTTGAGGATTCAGGGCGCTGTCCAAGTCCAATTTCCAGTCTGCAAAAGTCATCTTTTCAAGACCATTAACCTTGGCAACATGCTTGAGGTATCTCTGAGCAACTGGCGCAAAGTCCTGCATAATGAGGTCAATCTGGCGGTCAAACATGGCACGATCCACTTCCTGCTCAGCTAGAAGATAATCAAAGACTGAGTCGTAACCCTTCATATCTGCCAAGAGTTTTTCAGACTTGACTTGGGCTAAATAGGCTGCCGCAGCTGTATTTTGGTGCTTACGAAGTCCTTCTGAGAAGGAACGGAAAGATTTCTCACGAACCTCAGCGTCCTCGTGGTTTTGGTAGAAATTCTCATAGGTCACAAAGCTGTTTTTGTAGGTTTTGCCATGGGCTTCAAAGTCAGCCATTTCAAAATCCCCAGCTCGCATCTTAGTGTAAATGTCCTGTGGACTGTAGAAAACTTCGCCCAGATTGGTCAAGGCCTTCTCCACATCAGCCCCTAGATAGTGGGCTTTTTTGATTTTGGCCTGACGAATGGCTGCTGTTAAATGTGGCAACTCTCCCAAACGATCCAAAACTTCCTCGTCTGCTGCCACCAGAGCATCGTCAAAGAAGGTCAAGGCTACGCTGGCATCTGTTTCAAATTCCATCCCAGCTTGGGCAATATTGGCAAATTCGTCATTGCTATAGTCTGTCGTCTGAGGCATAAATCCATAGTTTCCAATATGGCTCATCTGAATGTAGATTTGCTCCAATTCCGCAAAAGCCTTCTCAAAATCCTCAAAAGTATGCAGATTACTCTTGTAATCACGGCTAAATTGGTTGATGTCTTCGCGAGCCTTTTCGATTGCACGCAAGAAATCCTCACGGTCTTGGTATAGGGCTGTTAAATCCCAAAGTTCCTTCTCTGGAAATTCTGAACGGTGTTTTTGTTCCATTTTCTTCCTCTTATTTCTCTAATTCTAATAAAACACTAAGGGCTGTTAAAGCGTAAAGTGGTGCTGTTTCTGCTCGCAAAATACGAGGACCAAGACCTGCCAAGACTGCTCCCTTAGCTTCAAAACTTTCGATTTCTGCAGGTGAAAGACCACCTTCTGGACCAAATATAAAGAGCAATTTGGCTCCCTTCTCGAGTCCAGTGACTGCTTGTAAAAGCGCAGCGCTTTCTCCTTCTTTGGCCGACTCTTCATAAGCCACTACGACGCGGTCAAATTGGTCAAGTTGGGCTAGAAAGTCTGATTTTTTCTCGAAAAGCTTGATACTTGGAACCATATTACGCTTGCTTTGCTCTGCTGCTCCAAGGGCGATTTTTTCTAGTTTTTCAACCTTTTTACCCAATTTCTTGCCATCCCATTTGGCGACCGACCAATCAGCAGGAAAGGCCCAGATTTGGCTGGCTCCGAGCTCGGTTACTTTTTGAGTAATAAACTCCAGCTTGTCCCCTTTGGGAAAGCCGGATGCGATGGTCACTTGGATTGGTAATTCCACATTGTCAGTTAATTCTTGAACCAACTCAAACTGACGGGCTTCCACATCCAGCACACGCGCCAAGCGCTTAATTCCATCATCAAAGACCAAGGTCACCTCATCATCTTCTTTCAAGCGCATAACCTGAAACATATGCTTGCTGGTTTCCTTGTCCTCGATGGTGACAGGAGAGATAGCACTGCCTTTGACAAAATACTGTTGCATGCTAGCCTCCAATCACACCGGAAATATCCTTGGTTTTCTTAAAGACACAGGCATTCCATTCCCCTTGAACCATGTGAGTTTCGAGGAAAAATCCAGCTGACTCAGCCGACTCGCGCACCATATCCCACTTGTCCTTGATAATGCCACTCATGATGAGGTAGCCTTCATCCTTGACCAAGCGATAAGCATCATCCGTCAGATGAATGAGAATATCCGCCAAGATATTAGCCACAATCACATCTGCCTCAATCTCAACTCCCTTAAGCAAGTCTCCAGCAGCAACATGGATATTTTCCATACCAGGGTTGAGCTCAATATTTTCCTGAGCAACACGAACCGCCACATCATCTAGGTCATAGGCGAAAATTTCCTTAGCTCCAAGTAGCGAGCTAGCAATGGAGAGGACGCCTGATCCAGTACCCACATCCAGCACCGTTTCGCCACCACGAAGGACCTGCTCCAAGGCAAAGAGGCTCATCTTAGTGGTTGGATGGGTTCCCGTTCCAAAGGCCATACCAGGGTCTAGCTTGATAATTTTTTCTCCCGCAGTCGCCTCATAGTCTGTCCAAGACGGCACGATGGTCAAGTCATGTGTAATACGAGCTGGCTCATAGTATTTCTTCCAGTTGTCTGCCCAGTCTTCCTCAGCCAAGGCAGTCGTCCCCATTTTGACCTCTCCCAAATCCATAAAATCTGTCAATTCTGCTAAGCGAGCCTGCAAATTTGCCTCAACCGTTGCTATATCAACCGTATCAGGGTAGTAGGCTGTCACTACGATTTCTTCTTGTTGTTCGACCTCTGGGAAAATTTCACCGAAGCGATCCACATTTCCCACATAATCCATACTGTCTTCAATCGCAACGCCTTGCGCTCCCAGCTCGATCAAGAGATTGGAAACCAACTCCTCTCCCTCACGCTTCACTGTAACTTTTAACTCTTGCCATGTTTCCATCATTAAGATACCAAGCCCGTAAAACACAAATCCAAAATAGGAAATTCTCTGAAGACGCTTGTGTCTAAGAGAAGTTTATCTTTTTGGCACAGTGTTTAGGGCGGGTTCAGTTTAGAAATGTAACCGAACCATCCTTTCTATTTGTCAATCAATTTTTTCATGTAAACCATATCCATACCTTCTTTTTCAGGCTCGATATGAGTTTGATGGTAGCCGTTCTTCTCATAGAAAGCAACCATACCTTCATCCTGTAATACCGTACACAAATTCCACTGTCTAACGGTTGGAAATTCCTCTCCTAGCAAGCGCAATCCCTCAGAGCCATAACCTTTTCCTTGATACTGGGGCAAAATCGCTGCCGTTCCCAACCAAGCCTCCGTCAACTCTTCATTGGTCTGAACTCGTAAAAATCCGATTTTTTCGTCCTTTTCTTTCACAAAGTAGTAATAGCTATTGGGACGCTCGACTAGTTTCCACTTAATTCGTTCACTGTCCTCCAGATAAGGATCGTATTCATCTTGGTATTTATCATAAACAGCCTTAAAACTAGCTCTTTGAATTGCAATTACGGTTTCTAAATCCTCTGCCCCTGCTCGTTCAAGTCTAATCATACTCTTCCTCCAAATAATCCCTCAATCTCTCCTGCAACTGAGGGACAACTTGACTGGATGTCAAAAATTCCTCAATGTTCATCAGTTTATAGGCTTGTCCTTCATCTCCAAAGGTGATATTGTCAAACTGTTCTTGACTTAGCTGACCAACCATAAAGACAGAGTGCCGACCATCATAGAGCATACTTGGGTAAACCTTGCTCCAAAGCAGACAATCCTCAGTCAGATAAACACCAAGTTCTTCATAAACTTCACGCGCCACGCACTCAAAAGGACTTTCATCACCTTCGCGTCCACCGCCTGGAAGTTCCCACATATTGGGCCAGGGAATGCTTGCCTTATCATCGCGTAAGATAGTCAAGAGCCTATCCCCACAAAACAAAGCAATCTTACAGCCTGTGAAATCAAAAATCTCTATTTCCATATTAGACTCCTTCGGTTAATTCCTTTTCCAGCTCGGCTAACCAATTTTGATAATAGCTTTTCTCATCCCGTAACATCCGGCTGCTATTCATTTTCTGTCTAGCAATCTTCATAGCCTTGTGAGTTTGAACTACATCTTTCCTTACCTTAAATTGATACCAAGCTTGAATGATCTGCATATCTGCTGTTTTTAGAGATAAAAAGGATTTAACCCCTCGAATACTTGCATATTCTTCCGCTTTCTTATTATCTCCTTCTATCAGAACAATTTGAAGAAGGTATAATTGAGAAATAGTTTTAGACATTGGATTATCTGTTTTCTCTAGCACAGACTGAAACTCTTGCTTTGCAAGCTCTATATTATCATCCAATATGAATACCAACCCCTGAAGAGTCTGAACACTTTCTGCAAAACTCCCTCTCACCTCCTCATCAACAGACATGACAAAGTCTTTTAAATCATATTCTTGAGGAGCTAGCAAGGTCTGGGCAGAATGCCTCAACATCAGGTAGGCATATTTCGTATTTTCAGGGTGTTGTAGCAATTCCCAAATTTTTGCGCCATCGGTGATGCCGACTGGCAAAATGTTATTTAGGAAGAAAGACAAATTAAGAAAAATCCAAGTCCCTGCAAAATACCAGCTTCTTGTCAAAAATACAAACAATATCGCCAATAATATCAAGCTGAGATGAACCATCAAGCCTCCTGAAAGCATCAAGATGATTCTTTGATCGCTTTCATCCTCTTTTAAACCAATGTATTGAGCACCAACATTTTTCAGAATGGCTGTTCTACTAAGATGAAACCTGCCTGACTTTTTGGTCAAAATAAAATGTCCTAATCCAAAAGCCACCAGCCGATAGCCTGTCAAGTAACCACAAAAAGCATGTCCCAGCTCATGAAGAATAAAGATTAAATATATACTTAGAAGAGCGAAGGCATAACCAAAAGTAAAGACTAAAACTGCGGAATACCCCAACTCTGCAAATGCGATTGTTCCACAAGCAAAAGCCAGCATAATACAGACAATAGCTAGCACATAAACCAAATAAATCCCAATTTTCTTCATAAAATCTCCATCCAACTCCTAGTATCTCGGATAAGGATAAAACTCTCCCTCTTCCAAGCCGACTTTTCCTTCTTCAAAGACTTCTTGGTTCCATTCCATGACAAATTCTTCTGCCTCTGGGTCTTCCAAAAAGTCCATAAGGGCATCTAGTCCAACCTCTGCAGTGTCTTTGAGGAATAGAGCAAAATAAGCTAGAAATTCGCGAGAAAAGCCTTTTTTAGGCAAGTAAGGGATGACCGTCAAATAGTCTTCCTCATTGACGGTTGATTTGGCAGGATTGTAGAAAAGAACTGCTTCTTCAAAGAGAATGTCATCTGACGAAACCTCTCCGTCTTCATCTACCATCTCCACACCTGCAGCATTTTGCGCTTCCAATAGAAAACTCACTTCAACTGCGTGGTTGCGTTTGTCCCAACTAATCTCAAAGTCAAAGGGAAAGTTCTTCTCCAACTCTTCCTCTAAAACATCTAAAAATCCATATGTTGCCATTTTGTCCTCTTTCTATCTATGCGACTCTTAAATCGCCCCGATTGCTCGGAAATATGCTAAAATAGATACTACCATCTTACCACATATACATCAGAAAATCCACGTTAGAAAGGACTGCTATGCCAGACAATCTCGCGCTTCGCATGCGCCCTAAAACCATCGACCAGGTAATCGGTCAGGAGCATCTGGTCGGACCTGGAAAAATCATCCGCCGCATGGTGGAAGCCAACCGCCTGTCCTCCATGATTCTATATGGCCCTCCGGGAATCGGCAAAACCAGTATTGCCTCTGCCATCGCTGGAACGACCAAGTATGCCTTTCGAACTTTCAATGCGACAGTTGATAGTAAAAAGCGACTGCAAGAAATTGCGGAAGAGGCGAAATTCTCTGGTGGTCTCGTCCTATTACTAGACGAGATTCATAGACTAGATAAAACCAAGCAAGACTTCCTCTTGCCTCTCTTGGAAAGTGGACTGGTCATCATGATTGGGGCTACGACTGAAAATCCTTTCTTTTCTGTCACTCCAGCCATTCGTAGCCGTGTTCAAATTTTTGAGTTGGAACCTCTGTCTAACCAAGACGTCAAAGAGGCTCTTCAGATAGCTCTAAGTAACCCTGAGCGTGGTTTTGATTTTCCAGTAGAACTAGATGAGGATGCGCTGGATTTCATCGCAACCTCTACAAACGGAGACCTGCGCTCTGCCTTTAACTCACTAGATTTGGCAGTTCTCTCTACCCCTGAAAATGACAAGGGCATTCGCCATATCACCCTAGACATCATGGAAAATAGCCTGCAGCGGAGCTACATCACTATGGATAAGGATGGAGATGGTCACTATGATGTTCTCTCAGCCCTGCAAAAGTCTATCCGTGGCTCAGATGTGGATGCCAGTCTCCACTATGCTGCCCGCTTGATTGAGGCTGGTGATTTGCCCAGTCTCGCTCGTCGCTTGACTGTTATCGCCTATGAAGATATCGGCTTAGCCAATCCTGAAGCCCAGATTCACACCGTGACTGCTCTGGATGCCGCTCAAAAGATTGGTTTCCCAGAAGCCCGCATTCTCATTGCCAATGTCGTCATTGATTTGTCACTTTCTCCAAAATCCAACTCAGCCTATGTAGCTATGGATAAGGCACTTGCTGACCTCAAAACATCAGGTCATTTGCCCATTCCACGACACCTGCGTGATGGGCACTACAGTGGAAGCAAGGAACTGGGGAATGCCCAAGACTATCTCTATCCACACAACTATCCTGGAAATTGGGTCAAGCAAGACTATCTGCCAGAAAAAATTCGTAATCATCACTATTTCCAAGCAGAAGATACTGGTAAATATGAACGGGCTTTGGCTCAAAGAAAGGAAGCTATCGACCATTTGCGAAAAATCTGAAATCCTTTTCAAAAAATTGCACTTTCCTCTTGATTTTTTTTGAAAAAGTGGTATCATATAAACATAGAAACGCTGTGGTGTACGACTTCACACTTAAGTGTTGACCGACTATTTTTTGTATTATTAGGGAAACAAAAGTCTTCTAACAGCATGTAGGCCGTCTCACACGGAAACAGCTTCAGTTAGAGCGAGTTGCCCACCTGCTTAATTGCGCGGGTTCAATACAAACCGTGAAGTTTCGGCACCAATACAGCTTTTTTATTTGCCTCCTTAGCTCAGCTGGCAGAGCAGCGGACTCTTAATCCGTGGGTCACAGGTTCGATCCCTGTAGGGGGCATCTAAATACAACAGGAAAAGCCTTGGAACCAAGGTTTTTTTGCTTAAATAAAATTTTTTTCAAATTCTTTAGAAAACTAGCTTAAATCATAATCCAACACCAATTTTACAAATACTATAAACTAAGCTTATATACCCAAAACACAAAAAGTTCTCTTTCCATTTTGCTAGAAAGAGAACTTTTTCTTTAGGAGAAATAACTTAATTTTTAATCGATTCGTGATAGCTTAGCTGGCACTGTTAAGTAATAAGTTGCAGTCAAGCTTGCTTCGCCTTGATTGACAAAAATCTCGATGGAATTTTTATCTAAAATAACATCCAATTCTTTAGCTTCAATATCTACATACCGTCGACTAGTGTCCTGTTCTTCTTCACCTAGAATTTTTTGAACAAGATGGCTACGATCAATGTAAACTTGCTGCGCATTACTGTCATAACCAAATTCAAGATAATCTGTATCATTTCCTAAGTGGTAATGACAATCTTTATCTATTTGGATTTGATATTGGCCTTTTTTAACAGGGAATTGTCTTAGTTTGCCATCTTCCAACCTTAGAATTCTAGGTAAAGTCATGGCACATGCCCACTTGTGTTCTTGGTCATGGGTTGGAAGGGTACGCCCCCATGTCTGCATCCAAGCAATCAGGATACGACGATTTTGATCGTCCAACAATGTTTGAGGCGCATAGAAGTCTTGCCCATGATCAATTTCTTGAACTGATTCTGGGATAAAACGTTTTTCTCCCCAATCTACCTTACCCGTAAACAAAACCGATGAGTTGATGTTATGATATGAGTCTCCCTCACGCTGATAACGCATGGGTGACATAATAAGGCAATCCTTCCCATCTAACTCAAAGTAATCTGGGCATTCCCACATAAAGCCTTGGTGTTCTACCCCTTTTAAAAAGATGGATTCGAACCGCCATTCTACTAGGTTATCGGATCCTAGTAGAACGATACAGCCCACATTATCCTTGTGTTTGGCAGCTACTACGGAGTAATAGCGTCCATCTTTTTCAAAGAGTTTTGGATCACGGAAATCAGCAGCAATCAACTCATCTGGCAAGTCTGCTCCAGTTGCAACTGGATTTTGTTCAATCTTTTCAAAGTGAATCCCATCGTCTGAAAATGCCATATTTTGCACTTGACGAACACCTGTTTCTTCTTCGATATGTCCAGTGTACATGAGCCAGAGGCGATCATCCTTGACAATGGCAGAACCTGAGAAACATCCATTGCGGTCATAATCTTGGTCAGGAGCAAGTGCCACTGGCAAGTGCTCCCAAGTCACCAAGTCCTTACTTTTAGCATGACCCCAGTGCATAGGTCCCCAAACACTATCATAAGGATAGAATTGATAAAAGAGATGGTATTCTCCACGAAAATAGACAAATCCATTTGGATCATTGATCCAACCAATCTCAGCTGAAAAATGTTCTTCAGGCTTATATTGAGTATTTACGAGACGTTTATTTTCTGCTATAAAACGATTGGCTTTTTCTACTGTAAATGTTTTATTTATCATAAGTACATCCTATTTTATTCCAGTTCCGGAACCACCCAGACCTTGAACAATATATTTCTGAGCGACTACATAGACCAAAATCAACGGAATCGTTGAAATAGTTAATACAGCCATTACCTGATTGATATAAACTGGTTGAGTTGTATTAATAGTTGTAATTGCAACCTGCATTGAAAATTTAGAAGAATCTGTCAAAACCATCAATGGCCAAATATAATCATTCCAGCTTGAAATAAATGATAAAACGCCAACTGTAGCAACTGCAGGTTTAGACATTGGAAGCATAATTCTAAAGAAAATTCTAACGATACTTGCTCCGTCCATCTTTGCAGACTCAAGAATCTCTTCTGGAATTGCAATAAAGAAATTCCTAAATAAGTAAATATTAAATACACTCGCCAATCCTGGAATAATAACTGCAAGACGATTATTGACCAAACCTAAGGAATTGATAATGGTAAATTGTGGAATTAACACAGTTTCTACTGGAATAATAAGTAAAGCAAGTAAGAAACCAAATAAAATTTTCTTACCTGAAAAATTGACTTTTGCAAAAGCGAAACCGGCCAGTGCATTGACAATAATAGAACCAATAGCAAACGTTCCAGCATAAAAAATGCTGTTCCCTAGATATGTAAAAATACTAAAGCGCTCAAATACTTCCTGATAAGGTTTAAACCAATCAGCGGGATTTAAACTTGGTAAGAAGGCTTGCCAACTAGTCAAATTTTTATAAACATCCGCTTCTGGCTTCATGGCTGAAACTACCATCCAAACCATAGGAAAAAGGAAGAGTCCTGCCAATAGCGTTAACAGAATATATTCTAAGATTGTTGTTGGTTTAAATCGTTTCATCTTAGTCATCCTCCTTCAGAACGCGACGTTGCACTAAGCTAATCATACCAATTAACGTTGTAAATACTAAAGCGATTGAGCTAGAATATCCTACAAGACGATCAGTAAAACCTTGTTGATAAATATAGTACACCATAGTAATTGTTGAGTTTAATGGCCCACCTTGCGTCATAACCATTGGTTGTACAATTAGCTTAAAAGCAGAAATTAAAGTTGTTAACAATACAAACAGGGCTGTTGGTTTTAGTAGGGGCATCGTGATATAACGAAACTGAGCCCATTTTGAGAATCCATCTAATTCAGCAGCTTCATAGACATCTTGTGGAATATTCTGCATTCCTCCTAAAAATAAAAGCATCTGATAACCTGCACCCTGCCAAGCAGAAACAAAAACAATTGCATACATAGCTTGTTTAGGACTAGTCAAGAAAGGTTGAGAAGCAATACCTACCTTATTTAAAATAGCATTTAATAAGCCACTATTTGGATTTAAAAGATAAAGCCAAAGAATAGAAATAACTACCAAGGACATGACAACTGGAGCAAAAAAAGCCACTTTAAAAAACATATTCACCCTTTGCGCTTTTTATTAACAATCAAAGCCATTCCTAAGGCTGCTCCCAATTGAACTGGAATAATCCAAACCACAAATTTCAAAGTATTCAAGAAGCTCTTTAAGAAAATCGGATCCTTTATTAATCGAATAAAATTCTCAAATCCAACAAATTTTCTTTCATCTGGTGTCAACAAATAATAATCTGTAAAAGCGTAATAAATGACCATTCCAACTGGAATTACCAAAAAGATACCTAATAAAATTAAAGCTGGAGCTAAAAAACTATAACCTAGTATGTTATCTTTTATTTTTTCACGTCTTTTTGTATCCACAATAGTTTCTTTACTCATATTCATCTCCTTTAGTCATATATATATCAAACTAATCTACTAACAAGAAAGGGGAAGGTAGTTCCAAACGTTTTCCTTCCTCCTTCCTTTTTACAGATTATTTGAGTGACTGATCAATAGCAGTTTGCATTTCTTTTGTACGAGTATCCAAGACTTTTTGCACATTTGGATTTTCTTCATAATAGCTAATATCTTGCATTGCTTGTTGAAAAGCTCGAGAAACCTGAGGATATGCTACGACAACTGGGCGAGCATGAGCTGTTTTTGAATTTTGTTCCATCAAGAAACGCATTGGTTCGGATACTTTATCTTTGATATTTTCAATTGTAGATTTACGAATTGGAAGGACCGAATTCCCCAAGCTAATAATTTCACTTGATTCTGTATTTGTAGCAAATTTAACAAATTCAGATGCTGCTTCTTTTTTATCAGATTTTGTCGTAACAGCTAATTGCCAACTACCTGAAGGGGATACTAATTTTTTCGTCTTACTAGATACTGGGTAAGGAAGGATACCAAAATCAATATCTTTGTAGTTTGTATTCATGTCAGCAATCGTCCAAGAACCACTCAAAAGCATTGGATACTCTCCTGTTTCAAAACCTTTTTCGACTGGACTAACAGTTGTATAACCTTCTTTTACAAGATTTTGAATGAATTGAACTGCTTCTACACTCTCTTTGGAGTTGAAGTATCCTTCTGCCTTTGTTCCATCTTCGTTTACGACAGAACCATTATTTGACCAAATCAACGGCATATAAGCATATGGCAACATTTCATCGTTTGAATTAATACGAAAATCAATTGCCGGTTTGTTATAATGATCTTTCAATTTTTTAGCAATCGTATTAAATTCGTCCCATGTCCATGGCTTTTCTAGCGTTGGAAGCTCTGATTCCGCAATTCCGGCCTCTTTGAACATTTTTTTGTTGTAATAAACACCAACATTCGATTCAGAAAATCCAAATGCATAGAATTTGCCATCATAAGTTCCTTGTTGTTTAATACTGTCCAAAACATCATCCATATTATTATCTTTTAGATAATCATCTAGCGGAGTAATCACTTTAGATTTTGCATAAGCTGCCGTATTTGGTCCATCAAGGGTAATAACATCTGGAAGACTATTAGTCGTGATAGCAGCATTAACCTTGTCTTCATATCCTCCACCACTACCACTACGAGGAATATACTCAGTTACAACTTTGTACTTACTTTTTCCTGATTGATTAAAGTTGTCAACAACTTTTTGCCAAGCTTTTCCTTCATTGGTTTCGTCAGAGAATTGTACCCAGACTTTAATATCATTTGAAGAACTAGCTTGTTTTGAGTTAGTTCCTCCACTACAACCTGCAAGTATAGCTAACGATAGCCCCGCAACAACAGATAACATTGTACCTTTACGCATTATTTTCCTCCTTTTTGAAACGTTTCATTTTTTATTTATTTTTTAAACAAGCTTCTAGCCTGTTTTTGAAACGTTTCATTTGATGATTATATTATAACAGCGCTTTCATTAATTGTCAAGCGCTTTTTAAATTTTTTTTGTTGTTTTATCTCCCCAAAAATATGTGGGAATTACGATTCGTTTTTCTAGAATCTCTTCCCGCTTAATCATTTTCAGTATCATTGCAACAGATTCTTTTGCCATCATACCAATATCTTGAACTATTGTAGACACTAGATAAGATTGATCGACAGAAGTTTTTAAACCATCAAACCCAATTATCTGGTAATCATCAGGTGCTATTTTCCCCAGTTCTTTCATAACACTAATAACTCTCAGAGCCATCATATCATTTATTGTAAATATACCATCAATTTCTTTATGAGATTGCAAAAAAACTCTTATCTGATCTTCAGGATTTATTAAAGGTTCTTTCATTTCAAAATTATAGACATCTACTCCTAATTCCTTAGCTTTTTCTCTGAATCCTTTACTTCTGAGTATAGTCTCATTCTCATACATATTAATTGAACCAATAAAAGCAAGGTGCTTATTATCCCTTCTAACCAGTTCCTCTGCTGCAGTTTGTCCTCCTTTGTAATTTGCTGAAGTAACATAGCATACATTTTCCGAAAAATGTCTATCTATACTTACAAACGGTAAATCAGATAAAATATATTTGTCAATATCAGAATATGTAATACCAATAATTCCATCCACTTTATTTTGTTTCAACATTTCGATATATTCGATTTCATTTTGTGAATCGCTATCAGCGTTACAAATAAATAATTTATAATTATATTTTAATAACTCTTTCTCAACATGATAGGCAAACTCCGAGAAAAACGGATGCCATATGCTCGGAATAATCAAAGCGATAGTTTCTGTTCTATTCTTTTTCATACCTCGAGCATAATTATCAGGGATATAGTCCAATGTTTTTATAGCCCTTTGAACTTTCCTTAAGGTTACTTCTTTAATGCCTTTTTCTTTATTAATCACACGTGAAACTGTTCCAACACTAACTCCTGCTTCTAAAGCAACATCTTTCATGGTAATTGATTTTCTTTGTTCTACCATCTTATCACCTCCTTTCAATATATAGTATCATGCAAACGCTTTTTTAGCAACTATTTCTCAATCATTTTTGTCCAGACCCTTTTTCCCATCATGAATAAAATCACTCCAATTAGCTTTTGAAAATACTTCAATTTTCATATGTAAACATCTACATAAAACAGGAAAAGACTTTTTTTGCTTTCTATCTCCTCTTTTTCATGATGTATTTTCGTACAGGTGTTTCAACCATTTGAACGATTTCAAATCCTTCTTTTTGATAAAGGTGCTGGGCTGCTTGATTTGCTTCGAAGACATTTAGAGAAATACTGTCTATGTCTCCATTTTCAAAGGCCAAACTAACAAATTTCCTGAAAACCTGGCTACCTAAGCCCTGCCCCTGTTTCTCGGGATTGATAAAAAATCTTCCAATATGAAGATTCCTGCCTTCTAGCCTGATTTTCTGGATAAGTCCCACAAACTCTTGTCCATCAAAGATTGAAAAGATTCCTTCCAACTCTTGCAAAACTTGAATTGTCAAGGGAAAAGGAATCATTGTTCCCATCCATTGTTCTTGAAAGGATTTGCCAAGAGAGTTGGACCATTTGCATACGAGCTGAGCGTTTTCTGTACTCACCTTTTCTTCAAAACGAATTATCATCTTTGCCTCACCATCTTATCTATGTTTCTCCATTATACTACTTCTCCCATTTTTTACGAATAGATAAGTATGATTGATTTTTATTTTTTTCTTGTTGGGAGCATTCTCGCTTCCTTTCTTGGTTTGGTCATTGACCGCTTTCCAGAGCAATCTATTATCTTTCCAGCTAGTCATTGTGATTCCTGTCAGACTCGCTTGCGGCCCTTAGATTTGATTCCGATTCTCTCGCAGGTTTTTAATCGCTTTCGCTGTCGCTACTGCAAGGCTACTTATCCTGTCTGGTATGCCCTTTTTGAACTAGGCTTAGGGCTCCTATTTCTGTCCTGGTCTTGGAGCTTTCTTTCCTTGGGTCAAGTCATCCTAATCACTGCTGGTTTGACCTTGGGCATCTACGACTTTCGCCATCAGGAATATCCCTTACTGGTCTGGATGACTTTTCATATAATCCTAATGGCCTGCTCTGGCTGGAATCTAGTCATGGTCTTCTTCCTTGTACTTGGAATTGTGGCTCATTTTATCGATATCCGCATGGGCGCAGGGGATTTTCTCTTTTTAGCTTCTTGTGCTATCGTCTTTAGCGCAACAGAATTACTGATCTTGATTCAGTTTGCTTCGGCGACGGGCATCCTAGCCTTTCTCCTGCAAAAGAAAAAGGAAAGACTTCCTTTTGTGCCTTTCCTCTTACTCGCTACTTGTGTGATTATTTTTGGTAAGCTACTGCTTGTTTGATAAAGTCCAATTTCTGCCATATGTCCTTCATGAAATTATTTCACAGTTAAATTATAAATTATTTCTTTTATACAAAGGAATGATGTTATCAAATCGATCCGTTCTTTTATCTTCTTGATACTGATCAAAAAATTTCATTTCGACTGAAAATATTTCGCTTATAAACTGTAAACGAATACTTTGTTTAGACATTATAGTCGCTAGACTGACTAGATGATTACTCAAAACGACGTCCAGAATACTCTTTACTTTGCTTGGTTTTTTAACAAAAATTTGATCATCCAGAGGTTCTATCATTTTGTAACCTTTTTGCGCAATTTGACGATAAAAGTAAGAATGTTGCTTTGGAGTCAATAATCCTAACTTAAAAGCTCGATACTCTAAAGCCTGTATCGAAACATTCAAATCCGACTTCAATAAAATATAACTATCAGGATTGCTGACACGCTTGCCAACCCTCTCTTCAAATTTGACTAAAAACTCTTCTTTTGGCAATAAAAAACATGATGCAAAATAATTTGCTTCTTGCTCCAAACGATCGCCATCTTCATTCATATCTTTATATTTGTGTAAAAGAATATGTCCTAGCTCATGAGCTAAGTCAAAATTTCGACGTACAGATGATTTATTCGTTCCCAACACAATATAAGGTCTTCCCAATTTTGACCATGCGCTATAAGCATCAGCTTGGCCATTAATTAATCGTTCCACGATATAGATGCCTGAACGTTCTAATTTATAAAGCAAATCATGATTATCTTTTGAAATACCTAATTTTTCCCTGGCATAAAGAGCCAATTCCTCAATGGATTCTCCCTTATGATAAGATTCACTCACTACATTACTTAGGTCATGAATTGTAATATTAGGTATAATTACAAAACTTTCAAAATAATCAATCAAACTATCTACCTTATGTAAATACATAGTTTGAATATCTATTGTTTTCCGTGTTGCTAGGTCTGCATTTCTAAAGGCAATTACAGAAGAATCAAATCGAATACTTTCTTCTTCTTGTTCAAAATAAGTTAAATCAACATGAAATTGGTTGGCCAAATGCATTTTGGTTGATAATTTAGGTTTCGTTTCGTTGGACTCAAACTGCCAAATGGCTTGTTCCGTTAAATCAATTCTCTGAGCTAATTCTGCTCTACTTAAACCATTTAACAGCCGTAATTCTTTCAATACCCGACCATTAAACATTTACATACTCCTTACTACTTTTGACCTTCTTGTTTTTCTATTCTTGGAATAATTTCAAAATCTTCTGTTTCCGATAATTCTGAAAAATTAGGAATATTTTGATATTTAGCTTCTTCGAAATGGTACGAACTTGATTGAATATACTCAGACAAATCTTGAATCAAGTGTAACTGACCAGTTCGTGCATCAGGCATAACAACATCTACAGATATAATATTGTTTTCTAAGTCCGCCTCATAAGTTAAAATCATAAATTTTTCGATATTCGAATTTTTAGTAGCTTGTTCAATTTCTTGAATCATTTCATCAGAAACTAACTCCATCTGAATTGGAAAAGAATGACTATCTTCATCATTTTTATAGGAAGAATGTTGATTAAGATAAAGTGTATTCATCTGAGCATATTCAAATAAGTAGCCACTCTTATTTTTTTGTACCAAAGGAAATTGGTTCGTAAGTCGCTTCTTACCCTTTATAATTAACAATACTTTCCCATATTTTTCTGTATTTGTTTCAAATTCTAAATATCCCCAAGTCTGTCCTGCTAATTTTAATTTATACTCAAACAAATCTGCTGATGCAAATGCAGTATCAATATGATTAGGTCGCGTCCATGCATAACCATTCGACACTATCATGGTCTCTCTTTTTTCTATACGTTCATCTACATAATCTTTTTGCCCTTTCATCAAAGTATCTACAATTTTTTGTGCCTCAAGCGAATCAAAGAGATCCTGATTCAACATAATTCTTCCTCCTTCAAATTCTTTTTAATGAATTATATCATTTTCTTAAAGAAATTACTACAATAATTAGCTTTTTCTTAAAGTTGCATATCAGAGTAATTTAGAAAATTATATCTTCTATAGTAAAATCAATTAAAAACTGAACAAATTTATTGGGAAATTCAAATCACTTTCTTAAAATATTTTAGGAATCATAATGTACTATTCCAGATTCAATTCATTATAAAACTAGCCTTTCTCCTACAAAAGAAAAAGGAAAGACTTCCTTTCGTGCCTTTCCTCTTGTTCGCTGCTTGTGTAATTATTTTTGGTAAGCTACTGCTTGTTTGATAAAGTCCTCAATTGGCTCTCCTTCATGGAGAGCTTTTACGATTTTTGAACCGACGATAACGCCATCTGACACCGCATTGAAGCGTTCTACATCGGCTTGACTAGATACGCCAAAACCTGTCAATACTGGGATATCAGCTACTTGATGCAGTTGAGTCAAGTGCTTGTCCAAGTCTGCACGGTAATTGCCAGATTTCCCTGTCACCCCATTGATGGCAACGGCATAGACAAATCCTTCTGCCCCTTCAATCAACTCTTTCTGGCGCTCAATTCCTGTCGTCAAACTAACTAGGGGAATCAAGGCCATGTCTGTATCTGCCAAAAATGGTTCTACAAAGTTGGCATGCTCATGAGGCAGGTCTGGAATAATCAAGCCCTTAACCGCTGTATCTTCCAAATCTTTGACAAAGTTCTCCACACCGTACTGAAAGAGGGGGTTGAAGTAGGTCATGATGACAAGTGGCACCTCTGTTTGAATGGTTTTCAAGGTTTCAACCAAAGCCTGGGTAGAGGTCCCGTGGGCTAAACTGCGCAAGCCAGCTTCTTCGATAACAGGTCCATCTGCAACAGGGTCTGAAAAGGGAATACCCACTTCAATAGCCGAAACACCCAAATCTTCTAAAAAGTGTATTGTTTCTCCTAGTCCATCCAAACCTTTTTCGTGGTCCCCAGCCATGATATAAGGAACGAAAATTCCTTTTCCAGTTGCTTTTATAGCGTTTAATTTTTCTGTTAGTGTCTTAGGCATGAGCTTCTCCCTTCTTTGCTGCATCTGCTTCCAAGCGGTCTTTGACTTGAACCACATCCTTATCCCCACGACCTGATAGACAGACAATCATAGACTTATCCGGTCCAAGTTCTTTGGCCAACTTCACCGCAAAAGCGATCGCATGGCTTGATTCCAAGGCTGGGATAATCCCTTCCACACGAGACAAGAGTTGGAATCCTTCCAAGGCTTCTTCGTCTGTCACAGGGACATAGCTGGCACGTTTAATATCGTGGTAGTGAGAATGTTCTGGACCGATACCAGGATAGTCCAAACCTGCTGAGATAGAGAAGGCTTCAAGAATTTGACCATGGGCATCTTGGAGCACATCCATGAGAGAACCGTGAAGGACACCCGGACGACCCTTGGTCAAGGTAGCTGCGTGGTGCTCTGTATCCACACCAAGTCCTGCTGCTTCAGCCCCATACATAGCTACAGACTCATCTTCTACAAAGGGATGGAAGAGCCCGATAGCATTAGAACCACCACCAACACAGGCTACTAGGGCATCTGGCAGATCTTGACCTGTCATATCGCGATACTGTTGTTTAGCTTCTCGACCAATGACACTTTGGAAGTCACGAACGATTTCTGGGAATGGATGAGGTCCCAAGGCAGAACCAAGGATATAGTGGGTATCATCGATATTAGCCACCCATGAACGAAGGGCTGCATTGACCGCATCCTTGAGCACGCGCGAACCATCTGTCACTGCCTCAACCTTGGCTCCCAAAAGCTCCATACGGAAGACATTGAGGGCTTGGCGTTTGACATCTTCCTCACCCATGTAGATAGTACATTCCATGTTAAAGAGGGCTGCAGCAGTTGCAGTTGCCACACCGTGCTGACCAGCACCTGTTTCAGCGATAATTTTCTTTTTGCCCATGCGTTTAGCCAGAAGAACTTGTCCCAAGGCATTGTTAATCTTGTGGGCCCCTGTATGGTTAAGGTCTTCACGTTTAAGATAAATCTTGGCTCCGCCGATATGCTGGGTCAAGTTTTTTGCGTAGTAAAGGGGAGTTTCACGTCCCACATACTGACGCAAAAGTTGGTTTAATTCCTCTTGGAAACTTGGGTCTGCCTGACTTTCACGGTAGGCCTTCTCCAATTCCAAAACTGCTGTCATCAATGTTTCTGGGACAAAACGTCCGCCGAATTTTCCGTAAAATCCATCTTTATTTGGTTCTTGATATGCCATTCTTTACCCTCTCTATAAATCTTCTAATCTTTTCATAATCTTTTTGTCCATCTGTCTCCACTCCGCTTGATACATCTACTGCATAGGGAGTAAAGTGTTGAATTGCTTTTACTACATTGCCTTCATTAAGCCCACCTGCGATAAAGAAAGGCTGAGTTAGTCCAATCGTATCCAGTTGAGCCCAGTCAAAGGTCTGGCCACTCCCAGCCACAGGGGCATCAAAGAGTAGATAGTCTGCCTGAGAATTGGGTACATGCCCCTCTCCATCCACCTGCACAGCCTGAATACTGGCACAAGGCAAATTCTCAAACAAATCATCTGCCACCTGACCGTGAACTTGAACCAAGTCCAAGCCAACTTTGTCAATGACTTCTAGCAGTTGAGCCCGACTTGGTAAAACAAATACACCAACCTTTTTGACATCCGCAGGAATATGCTTTGCCAGCTCAGCAGCCTGATCCAAGGTCACCTGTCTTTTACTAGGTGCGAAGACAAAACCGATATAGTCGGCTCCTGCTGACACGGCTGTCTCCACCGCTTCTTTGGTCGATAGTCCGCAAATTTTAACCTTTGTCAATCTGCAACTCCTTGATTCTCTGGGCCACATCTTCCGCCTGCATGAGAGCTGTCCCTACCAAAATTCCGTTAAAGTATGGCGCTACTCGTTCCGCATCCTGCCCTGTAAAAATAGCAGATTCAGAAATGTACAAGCAATCATCTTTGAAATGTTTAGCCAAGTCCACACTGGTCTGCAAGTCAACTTCAAAGGTGATCAAGTTGCGGTTATTGACCCCGATAATCTGGGCACCAAGTCTGTGAGCCACTTCTAGTTCAGCTAGATTATGAGTCTCCACTAAAACTTCCAGACCAAGCTCTGTCGCGTAGTCATACAGTTCCTTGAGGCGTTCTTCTGACAAGGCAGCCACAATGAGCAGGATGACTGTCGCACCTGCATTGCGAGCTCGAATGATTTGCTTTTCATCGATGATAAAGTCCTTGTTAAGCGTCGGAATGTTTACCTGACTGGAAATCTCCCGTAGATAATCCAAATGTCCTTTAAAGAAAACTTCATCTGTCAAAACAGAAATCATCACTGCTCCGTTTTCTTCATAAGTCTGGGCCTGTTGCACAATATCCACATCGAGATTGATATCTCCCAAACTAGGGCTAGCCTTCTTGACCTCAGCGATTACCTGCAAGCGGTCCTGATGATTCTTCAAAAATTCTGCCAAGCGATATGTCTGGCGCAGGGGCTGGATTTCCTCCAGCTCCATCTGCTCTACCTCACGCGCCTTCTGCTCCAAAATTCGTGCTAAAAATTCCTGACTCATTTTTGGTACTCCTGTAACAGTCTGAGTTTTTCAAGGGCCTTGCCACTAGCAATCACTTGGCGGGCCAAGGCAACTCCATCCTTGATATTATCTACCTTACCATTAGCATAGAAACCAAGACCAGCATTTAAAACTGTAGTTTCCAAGAATGGACTTGGTTCGTTTTTAAGAACGCTGAGCAAAATTTCTGCATTTTCCTGAGCATTGCCTCCACGAATATCTTCGATAGCGTAGCGCTCCATCCCAAAATCCTCTGGAGTAAAGCTTGACAAGGTGATTTCGCCATTTTCCAGAAGAGCAATCTTGGTTGTTCCGTTCAAGCCGGCTTCATCCAAACCTTCTGGTCCAGCAACCACGATGGCACGTTTGCGACCCATATTTTTCAATACCTGAGCTGTACTTTCTAGCAGTTCTGGACGACTAATTCCAAGAAGCTGCGTTTCCAAGGCCATTGGGTGAATCAGGGGACCAGTCAAGTTCATGATCGTTGGAATTCCCAATTCCAAACGGGCTGGCATGATGTATTTCATAGCTGGGTGCATATTTTTAGCAAAGAGAAAGACGATGCCAGTTTTATCAAAAACCTTACCTAGTTCAGCTGGTTTGAGGTCTAAGTTGATCCCCAAGGCTTCGAGGACATCTGCAGAACCAGATTTAGAAGAAATCGAGCGGTTACCGTGTTTTGCCATGTGAACACCACCACCAGCCAAGACAAAGGCTGCAGTTGTGGAAATATTAAAACTGAAAGACTTGTCCCCACCTGTACCACAGTTGTCCATGGCATCATGAATCTCAGTTGGAATATGTTGGGCATGCCCTCTCATGACTTGGGCAATGGCTGTGCGTTCTTCAGGTGTTTCCCCCTTCATCTTAAGAGCCAAAAGGAGAGAAGCAATCTGCGCCTCCGTTACACGCCCAGTTACGATACGCTCGATGACATCCGTCATTTCCACACCTGATAAATTTTCAAATTTTGCTAGTTTTTCAATAATCTCTTTCATCCTAGTTTCCTCACTTTACAACCTTCTCGATAAAATTCCGAATAGAAGACAAGCCATCTGGCGTTCCGATACTTTCTGGATGGTACTGGAAGCCATAAATTGGAAGTGTTTTGTGTTGAATTCCCATGATGGCTTGGTCATCAGTCGAACGAGCTGTCACTTCAAAGTTTTCTGGCATTTCTTCAATTAAAATACTGTGGTAACGCATGACCGCACGGCCATCCTCGATACCTTGATACAAAACAGATGGCGCTTCAAAGCTGATATTGCTCTGTTTCCCATGCATGACTTTTGGAGCCAAACCTAACTTACCACCAAAGACTTCTGCAATGGCTTGGTGGCCCAAACAAATCCCAAGAATCGGCTTCTTGCCAGCAAAATCACGAATCATGTCTTCCATCTTTCCAGCATCAACTGGCCAACCAGGACCAGGAGAAAAGACCAGTCCATCTGCTTTTTCAGCTTCTTCATACAGCTTGGGATCATCATTTCTCAAGACCTGAACTTCTGCAAAATTCCCAATGTATTGGGCCAAGTTATAGGTAAAAGAATCATAGTTGTCAATCAATAAAATCATGGTCTTAGTTCTCCAATTCTAGTCATAGATTTTGCTTTGTTAATGGTTTCTTGGTATTCGTTTTGGGCGATGGAGTCGTAGACAATCCCTGCCCCAGCCTGAACATAGGCTATTTGATTTTTGAGAATCATGGTTCGGATGGCAATGGCAAAATCCATATCACCTGTCGCAGACAAGTAGCCGATTGCTCCTGCGTATACGCCCCGTTTTTCCGTTTCCAGTTCATAGATGCGTCTCATCGCCCGAATCTTTGGTGCTCCAGAAACTGTTCCAGCAGGAAGTGTTGCTTTCAAGGCATCCATGGCAGTGAGTTCTGGAAGCAAACGCCCCTTGACCACACTGGTCAAATGCATAACATAACGGAAGAGCTCCACTTCCATATACTTAGTGACTTGGACACTGGCCGTTTCAGCGATTCGGCCGATATCATTACGCCCCAAGTCTACCAACATTCGATGCTCTGCTGTTTCCTTCTCATCCGAAAGCAGGTCTGTCGCCAAAGCCTTGTCTTCTTCATCCGTAGCGCCTCTTGGTCGTGTCCCTGCAATCGGATTGGTTGTCACGATGCCATTTTTGACAGAAACCAAACTTTCTGGACTAGCTCCGATGATTTGATAATCCCCAAAATCATAGAAATAAAGGTAATTAGAAGGATTAGTCACGCGGAGATTTCTATAGAAGTCAAATGGATTTCCAGTCACTTCTGCTGAGAAGCGTTGACTAAGTACACATTGGAACATATCCCCGTTACGAATCAAGTCACGAGCCGTTTCCACCATTTCCTCAAACTTCTGAGGAGCGATATGCGGTTTGAAGTCCAGCGGAGATAGATCCAAGTCTTCAAATTCATTTGGAGCAGGAATGCGTAATTCCTCAAGCACTTGGTTCAAGGCTTTTTCCAAGTTTTCTTGACTGCGCTTGCTATAAAGAGCATCCTCGATGACATGGATTTTTTCCTTCTTGTGGTCAAAGACCATGTAACTCTCATAGACGAAGAAATGCATGTCTGGCGTTCCAATTGTATCTTCAGGAATTTGACCAATTTCTTCATAAAGCGAAATCATATCGTAACCCACAAAGCCAATTGCCCCACCACCAAAAGGTAGGTCTGAATGGTGCTGGCTCTTATGAGTCACTTCATAAAGGAAATCCAAGGGATCCCGATCAATCACTTGACCATTTTGATAGAGAACTCCATTTTCAAACTTAATCTCAAAAACTGGATTATAAGCTAAGATAGAAAAACGAGCTGTTTCCTTGTCTCTCGGAATACTTTCTAAAATAACCTTGTGTTGCCCCTTTAGACGCATATAAGCCAAGATTGGTGATAAGACATCTCCATGAATGATTCGTTCCATTGTAATTTCCCTTTCAGTTCTACTTCTAGTCCGTGGCGACTGTATGAAAAATCCCCACGCAAAATAACTTGCGTGAGGACGAAATTCGCGGTGCCACCTCAATTATAGGATTTCTCCTATCTCTCATGCCTGTCTCAGAAACCTCCTGTAACAGGCTGTGCGATAAAGGGCACTCCCTTGAGAATTATGTTTTCTTCTCTCGTTTCAGATGGACCCAACCTTACAGCTTTCTCTGCTTGTTTCCAGCAACCACAAGCTCTCTGGGAAAGAAATAACTGTAATTTTTCCATCTATTATTTTTTAGCTTCTAGGTAGTCTGCAATCGCAGCTACGTCCTTGTCTCCACGACCAGAGACATTGATGAGGATAATGTCGTCTTTACTTAGTTTCGGTGCACGTTTAACTGCTTCTGCGATAGCATGCGAACTTTCAATCGCTGGGATAATTCCTTCAGTCTTGCTGAGAAGGAGGAGAGCCTGAACAGCTTCTTCGTCTGTCGCAGCCACATATTCCACGCGACCTGAATCTTTGAAGTAGGCGTGTTCTGGGCCAACCCCTGGATAGTCCAATCCAGCTGAGATAGAGTAAACTGGAGCTAGCTCTCCATCTTCCTTAAAGACTGCATAAGTCTTCATACCATCAACAATTCCGATACTACCTTTTGTCATAGTAGCTGCGTGCTTGTCTGTGTCAAGTCCGTGACCAGCAGCTTCAACCCCAACCAATTTGACTTCTTCATCAGCCACATACTGAGAAAAAGCACCGATGGCATTAGAGCCACCACCTACACAGGCAATAACGTAGTCTGGTAAACGACCTTCTTTTTCTAAGATTTGACGGCGAGATTCTTCACTGATGACCTTTTGGAACTCATGAACAATGGTTGGATATGGGTGAGGTCCCACAGCAGATCCCAGAACATAAAAGGCTTCAAGGTCATTCATCCATGCTCCAAAGGCTGCATCAACCGCATCCTTAAGAGTTCGTGTCCCTGTTTCAACTGCATGAACAGTTGCTCCCATCATCTCCATACGGAAAACATTGAGACGTTGACGCTCCACATCCTCTGCCCCCATGTAGACATCACAGGCCATACCAAACTTGGCTGCAGCCGCTGCTGTCGCAACACCGTGCTGACCAGCTCCTGTTTCCGCAATCACTCGTTTTTTGCCCATGCGTTTAGCAAGAAGAATTTGTCCTAAAACATTGTTGAGCTTGTGAGAACCAAGGTGGTTAAGGTCTTCACGCTTGAGATAAATCTTAGCGCCACCTAAGTGATCTGTCAAACTTTCCGCAAAATAGAGCGGTGTTTCGCGACCTGAATAGTCCTTCAAGTAATGACGAAATTCTGCCAAAAACTCTGGATCATCCTTGTACTTTTCAAATGTCACTTCCAACTCATCCAACAAAGCCTGAATCGGCGCCGGTACAAAACTACCACCAAATTGTCCAAAATAACCTTTAGTTGTCATAAAATTTTCCTCTTTCTGTATTGATTTCAAGATATGAAAAAGCCCACACACAGAAAACAATCTGTGTGAGGGCGTTGGTAACGCGGTGCCACCTCAATTGTAAAGGGACTATTCCCCTTTACATCTCTGCCTTGTCTAACAACAAGTTGCACTGTAAGGTGTGCGCACCGAATTTTCATTGTTTCAAATTCATTTTTAAAATCAGCCCACTTTCACTACTTTCAACCACCTGTTCACAATCACCACAGGCTCCCTGAAGATCAAAAATAGTTACTTTTCTGATTTGTTGAACTTATTTTAATACTTTGTTTTTTCTTTGTCAAGACTTTTTTACAATTTTTTTGAAAGATGTGTGATTCGAATGTGATAATGTCTTTAGTAAATCGAACGTGAAAATGTCCCACTTGTTAGAAATTGGATCCAACTCAATAGAAACTGAATAGATGCTAAACAGAACTTACTTTAGAACACTCCATCTTTTCCATTAGGATTTTCAAGAATTAAACAATACTAGAAACTCTGTCTCCTAACAAGTTTAGTAGAAACTTCAACAGATGTGACACTTTCCCCCTTTATAATTGCTAATACCCCTTCAATCATTTCTTGAGCTAATTTAACATAATTAGGAGAAATTGTAGATAAAGCAGGAGTGTAATACTGTGAAATTGGAATATTATCAAATCCAACAACGGATATATTATCCGGAATCGCTATTCCTTTTTCGTAACACGCACGAATTAGTCCCTGAACTTTTTCATCGCCTGAAACAAATATAATATCTGGATAATTTCCAAAAGACAAATCATTCACAGCAAAGGAATAAACTGACTCTATTGTAGTTAAACCATAAACTACCTTCAAATCCATAGAATAATTATTATCCTTTAAAAAAGTTCTCACTCCTCTCTCTCGATCCTTATTTACATAAGACTCACCTCCCATAAGTAACCACATATCTTTAAAATTCTTTTCCAAAACTACTTTCATCATATCATAAGTAGCTTGAAAGTTATTGTTAGATACGTAAACTACTCCAGGTGTTTGAGACTCTCCAAAGACAATGAAAGGCATATTATTTTTCTTTAAATATTGGATTCGAATATCATTCTCCCCCTCATAAAAGACAATCACTCCATCTACAAGGCTACCAATACTTGAAATAATTGAATTACTAATCGAATCTTCCTCTCCAAAATATTCAACAATAGCATTTACTCCAAATTGTCTACAAGTTTGTAAAACTTTATCTAAAAGTGTTTGAAACCAGATTAAAGGAAAAGAATCAATCTTCTTCACAGATATTAAAATATTCGTGGTTTCTTTCTTCGTTAAATTCTGAGCATAGGCATTTGGAATATAGGATAACTCATCGATGACTTTTTTTATGGCATTATAAGTCTCAGGTTTTACTCTATTCCCTCCATTTATTACACGTGAAACTGTCTTTGGAGAAAAACCAGACAAACGTGCAATATCATATATCGTTACCTTTTTCCCTTTTTCCATTAAAATACTCCTGTCATAAACCTTCACTATAACTATACAATATTTAAATTATTTTAACAAGAAAATTACATTCTAATCTTTTAATCTAGTTTACATCTGGAGGAAATACTTCACTAAATCTACATTAACTTTCAGTACTAGTAACATAAATTTTACAATTCAATTCACTGTTTTGTACTATTTTGTAAACTGCATTACAAATCACCGTATAAGAAAATACACTACCTGAAAATTCCAAGGAATCATTTTCAGTAAATCCTTCTGTATTTAGAAATGTATTCATTATCTGTTCAATATAACACTCTAATATGGGAACAGCTTTCTCCTTAACAATAACATTTCTAAGCATTTCTTCAAATGGTAAATGACAAGCGAACACCATCTCACAAACATCATAAAATGAATGGAAGTGGTATACCTGTATGAGATTATAGTCATCAAAATAAGTTATTTTTCCTGCATCAAAATCCACTTTATATACTCTCAAATTAGTTAAATCCTTTTCTTCAAAAATTATTATGGACACCTCTAAAAACTACCGATTTTCTATTTTTATTGCTCAGAAAACGTTGATACATCAATGTTTAAAAGTATTGAAATTGAGTTTTTAGATGTGCCCTTATATTTCTTATTATTTAAAGAAAACAAAAGGACTAGAATAATCCGTCCCTTTGTTTATCCCTAGATTAGCTGATTTCCTCAACATAAATCACACCAACAATATTAGCAATTTCTTCCATTAGTTTAAGGTGCTCAAATCTACCTGATAATTCCAGAGTAATAAATGACGCGATTTTTTTGTCTGGAACATCAAAATATTCAATTCTTTCTGAATTAACATCTCCAAATGCAGTTCTAGAATCAGTCATTCTAATGCCATTCTCAGCACAGTATACTAGTACCCGATTATATGCCTCTGTAGATCTAACAACGATATACAATTCGATTATCTTTGAACGACTTTGAAGATATTTTTTTAAAGGTTGGAACATAGTTATAACACTCCAAACAGACATTGCTCCTAGTATGGCTCCTTCATAAAAACCAACACCAATAGCTAGACCGATTCCAGCTGAAGCCCATATTCCGGCTGCAGTTGTTAAACCAGTTATTTTCTTTTTATCTGTAATAAGTATTGTTCCAGCCCCAAGAAAACCAACACCTGATATAACCTGCGCACCTAAGCGTGTAGGATCTCCTGTACCAAATTTATAAGATACATACTCATTAGTCATCATAATTAAACATGCAGCCAGACAAACAATACTATGTGTACGAATACCTGCTGGTTGAGATTTACTTCCTCTCTCTAAACCAATTACACCACCAATAACTAATGAAAGTACAATTCTTAATACAATTTCGATATATGATAGTCCTAAGCTTGTTGCTTGCATTATTATTTCCTTTTTCTACTAACTGGTCTCTGAGTAAAGTATAAAACAGAACCAGAAATTATCATTAATACAATAGTATAAACGAATACAAGTGCTTGAGCATTTGAAGTTGCTGTTTCATCACCTGCTGAACGAATAGTTATACCCAGTGGTTGAGCTAATGGATGGTAAAGAAATACAGATAAGTCGAAGTCAGTTAATAAAGAGTTAAAGTTTAAAGCAATAACAGAGAGAACAACCGGTAAAATAAATGGAATGATAACCTTCATCATAGTATAAAAAGGTGAAGCACCCATACTTCTTGCTGCATCTTCCATCTCATCATCAACACTAAATAAAATAGCACGTACCATTCTATAAGAAAATGGGATTTTTACAACTATATATGCAATAAGTAGAATTACCAAACTACCTACCAAAATCTGATTCAAGACAAGAAATTGTGGCTGATTAAAAGTAAATAATAAACTTACTGCTAAAAGTGTACTTGGTAGTAACCAAGGAAGTAGAGCACCATATTCAAATAAGAAATCAAAACGAGATTTATGTTTTCTGACAACACGAGCAAATACAACTGCGAGAATTGTTGCTGTTGTCGCAGCAATAATAGAATAAATAAAGCTGACCAAGAATGGAGAGAATGCCGCACTATTACTAAAGAATAAGCGATAATTTTCTAAAGTAAAGTTTGATAATGTTAAGTTACCTGTTTGAATTGCAACTGGATCTGTAAATGAGTATAATACTATAAAAATTAGTGGAAGCATGAAAACTGTGAACAATCCATATGCTACAATGTGAGCAATGATATTCCAAGGCTTAGACGCAATTTTTTGTTTTTTAAGAGGCGCTTTAGTCTTAGAGATAGAAATATAATTTCCACCTTTTTCTATCTTGTTCATGATAGTAAGCAAAATTGTAGTTGCAATACCTAAAATAATTGCAAGTAGAGCAGCTAAATCACGAGAATTCCCCATCCCTGCAAATGTAATAATCATTGGATTTATAGTTTGAAATTCTTTACCACCAACAATCATGGGTGCTGCTACTGCAGATAAACCACTAAGAAAAACCATGATAGTAAGTGCAAATAGAGTTGGAATTAAGGTTGGTAACACTACTTTTCGGAAAACAGTAAATGGTTTTGCTCCCATATTTCGAGCAGCCTCAATAGTGTGATAGTCAACGCTTCGAATTGTATTTGTTAAAAACAATGTATGATTAGCAGTTCCTGAAAATGTCATAATGAATAAGACTGCACCATACCCAATAAACCAGTTAGGGTCTAAAGAAGGGATAATATTTTGTAAAAATTTTGTAATCAATCCATAAGGACCATAGACAAATTTATATCCAGTCGCTAAAACCACTCCTCCATAAATTAAAGAGGTCATATAACCTAATTTTAAAATTTTAGCACCTTTAATATCAAAGTATTCTGTAAATAGAACACAAAGAATACCTACGATATTAACTGTAATAATGAGTGAAAATGCCAACTTAAAACTGTTCATAATACTCTGAAGTGCCCTTTGAGATTTTAGAACACGATGTACAGCATCAAGGGAAAATTCTCCTCCTTTTACAAATACATTCACTACTAGATCAAAGTTTGGATAAATAATAAATGTTACTAAGAACCAGATTAACCCTAAACGAATAAGCCAATCTTTTAAATTTAATTTATGACGCATACTGCACCTCCTTAAAATTGCAGAACGTCTGATGGTGTGATAAATAATTCCACACTTTCTCCGACAGATCTAATAGCAGCCTGACTATCAATACTTGTTACATTAAGAATCTGACTTTCAGAAACTTTTATTGTATAGTGAATTGTAACTCCAGAAAACTCAACATCAATAATTGTCCCTTTTAGAATGAAATCTTGTTCAGTTTCACGATTGAATCGAACTTTCTCTAATCGAATGTATCCTTTTTTATCTTCTAAGAAAACGCTTGCATTTTTCAGTAATACTTCGTGGACTGTTTCATCGGTCAAAACATTAATATCTCCAATAAAATCACATACAAATTCAGTTTGAGAATTATGATAAATTTCTACTGGTGTACCGACCTGTTCGATGTATCCATTGTTAAAGACTGCAATTCTATCAGATAAAGTCAAGGCTTCCTCTTGATCATGAGTAACATATAAAGTAGTAATACCTAACTCTTTTTGAAGTCTTTTCAACTCTTTTCTCAAATCTACACGTAATTTTGCGTCAAGGTTTGACAATGGTTCATCTAGACAAAGAATTTTAGGTTCAAGAACCAGAGCACGAGCCAATGCTACCCTTTGTTGTTGACCCCCAGATAATTCTGATACATTACGCTGTAACTGTTGATCAGAGATCTTAATTTTTGCTGCTACTGCTGATACTTTTGCTTTAATAACATCTGGAGCTACCTTCTTAACTTTTAAACCAAATGCAATATTATCAAAAACAGTCATAGTTGGAAATAGCGCATAAGATTGAAATACAATACCAATTCCACGCTTTTCAGGTTCCAAATGAGTGACATCTGTTCCATTAACTTCAATACTTCCTGATGATGGATCTAGAAAACCTACCAATGCTCTCAAAGTAGTTGATTTACCACATCCTGAAGGTCCAAGAAATGTAAAAAATTCCCCTTCATGTATATCTAAATTTAGATTATCAATTGCAACAAAATCACCATATTTAATTTGAATATTATCAAATTTAATCATCTCACTAACTCCCTCTATTACTAAACCAAAAGCCTCTCTTTATTTCTTCCTTAAATTTAGAAATAATAGAGAGACTTGGACATAAAAATTAACTCTTATTTCTTATTGTACGTATTCTAATTCAGCTTTTTCTACCCATTCATCCAAATGCTTTCCAACAGCTTCCCAGTCAATATTTTGTGGTTTCACTTGATCAACAAATTTTTTCGTATCTTCAGGTAACTCTGTTAGGGCATCTTTATTTGCAGGAATAGATCCAAAGTTCTTACTATATTCTACTTGAATTTCTGATTGACCAAACCAATCAATAAATTCTTTAGCTAACGCTTGTTTTTTACTAGTGCTTAAAACCATAGTTTGTTCAGTTACAAATGGTACACCAATCTCAGGAGTCATAACTTTGAAAACAACATTTTGTTCTTTTTGTCCAACTAATGCACCAGAACCCCACATCATTCCATATTGTATTGGATCTTCTTTGTCTAACATCTTAACAATTGAACTTTCTCCCTTTTGAAGAGTGTATGCATTTTTCAAATATTCTTTTGCTGCTTCCCAACCTTTTTCGGAAACACCTAATTCACCTTTATCATCAAGGTATCGAACTAAGATACTTGCTAGAATTGCCCGTCCTGTACCACCTTGAAGACCAGAAATTGAATATTTACCTTTATACTTACTACCTAATTCAGTCCAATCTTTAGGCATTTCTTTTACATCAGGCGCCCCAATTAAAACTAATGGTTGAACAATCACAGGATTATAATAATTATCTTTATCTGATAAAGATTGATCAATTTTATCTAACCATTTAGGCTTGTACTGGACTAGTAATTTTTGATCTCTAATTTTATTTGAATCAACAGCACCAATTCCAAATACCATATCTGCAACTGCATTATTCTTCTCGGCAATAACACGGTCTGCTAATTGAGCGCCAGGAATATCAACCATTTTTATATTAAAACCAGCTTCTTTTGCTTTAGCAGTTAACCAATCACCACGACCATTTGAAACTGAGTTCGAATAGATTACTAATTCTTGACTTTTATCAGCTTTTTCTTCAGATGAAGAAGCAGTCGTAGAATTTGAACCTCCAGAGCAAGCAGCAAGTGTAGTAAGAGCAACTCCCGTTGCAAGTACAGTAGACCAAACTTTCATTTTTTTCATGATAAGTTCTCCTTTTTTATTATTTTATTTAAATTTTTCGTGATATGGAACAAATTGTCTCATATCTTCAAATACAGTATAGTCAATACGGTTTACAGTAATAGTTGGAATCTTCTCTAATAAGATTTCAGTTAATTCTGCTCTGACTTTAGTAAACTCTTCTTCCTCCTCTTCGGTTAGAGGAATCCGAAGATATCCAATTGAAATATGGAATTGATATCTATCATGATTAGGGAAACGAACACCTGCTTTTTCTGAAACATAAGTACGAATTTCTTCTAATCTCTTTGCAGAAGCTTCATCTGCAGGTTCAACTAGTATGTTTTGTTTTCCCATTTCAGTCACACGCATATGAATTTCTTCATCCAACAATGGAAAAATTTCAAGTTGTTTAGCAAAGTAATCATGTATTTCCTGTAAAGGTGTATCAAGAGGAAGATTACTGCTCCAAAACTCCGTTTCACGATTTTCATGGCACAACAATTCAATTACAGTCATGTGAATAGAATTCCTTGGAGTTAAAGTAAACTTATCGATAAATGGTAATTCTCTATAACGTGATTGAATAATATCAACAACTTCCATCAAATCTTGTTTAGTATAAAGATTTGCTACAACAGTATTTCCTGGAAAATGATTAAATTCTCCATTTTCTTTGAACTTAATTTTTGTTAGGTTTTTCATATAAAGACCCTCTTTTTTATATTTGACACCGGTGTCATCTATGCTTATATTATATAACGAAACCGTTTACTTTGTCAAGCGCTTTCAAACATTTTTTAAAAAAATTTATCTTTCATTAAATATGCATTTCATTAAAAGTTTAAGTAATTTTTCCAAAATACAGCACTCATATAGACAGTATCATCAATTATAGCCATTGGGATTTTTTGATTGCCAATTCCATGTATCTCTACACATGTCTTCAATCGATTTTGTTGTCCTCCAATTTAATTCCTTATATGCTTTGTCTGCATTTGCATAACAAGTTGCAACGTCTCCTGAACGTCTTGGAACTATTTTATAAGGAATAGGGATCTTATTAACACTTTCAAATGTATTTACAAGCTGTAATACACTAGTGCCTTCTCCCGAGCCTAGGTTATAGATATAAACATCTGTTTTTTCAGATACTTTTTCTAAAGCTTTTATATGTCCTATTGCTAAATCTACTACATGGATATAATCACGCACACCAGTACCATCAAGCGTATCATAATCATTTCCGAACACACTTAGCTCTGACAACTTACCTACCGCTACTTGTGCAATATAAGGCATCAAGTTGTTAGGAATTCCTGAGGGATCTTCCCCAATCAAACCAGACTCATGAGCACCAATTGGATTGAAATAACGAAGCAACGCAATACTCCATTCTGAATCTGCCACATGAACATCTTTTAAAATTTGCTCAAGCATTACTTTCGTATACCCATAAGGATTTGTAGCACTTGTTTGCATTGTCTCAATTAGAGGTGACTGATTGTTAATTCCATATACAGTCGCACTTGAAGAAAAGACAATCTTTTTAACATTAAATTCTGACATCACTTCAACAAGTGCCAATGTACTCATAATATTATTTTTGTAGTACATCACAGGCTTTTGCACGGATTCTCCGACAGCTTTATAACCTGCAAAATGAATTGCAGCATCAATCGATTCTTGTTCAAATACCTTTCTCAATGCTTGTTTATCACAAACATCTAATTCGTAAAACACGGGACGTATTCCTGTAATTGCTTCAATACGGTCTAGCACCAAGATGCTAGAGTTCGAAAGGTTGTCGACAATGATAACTTCCTTTCCTAAATTTAGTAATTCTACTACGGTATGGCTACCAATATAACCAGCTCCGCCTGTTACCAATATTGCCATTTGGGTTTCCTCCTAATTAATTCCAACCGACTTAACAAATCTCATAAACGCTTCATGCCCAGACGGTGTATTCTTATAAACTCCTGCATCTTCCAGAACTCTCGCAAACACTTGTCCTACTTCGTGTTGAACTACGCTATTAACCTCTTCTTTATTAATGCGAGGATATTTTTCTTTCAATTGGTCGGCCCATTCTAAATGATAATCCGCAATTGCGTTATCTTTTCCTAAAAGATATTTCTCAACTTCTTCTAACTCTGTTTTCAAACGAGGTGGTAAAATCGCAAGTCCCATCACTTCGATTAACCCAATATTTTCCTTTTTAATATGTTGTACATCTTGATGGGGATGGAAAACACCATCTGGGTATTGTTCAGTAGTATGATTATCTCTTAGAACAATATCTAATTCATATCTTCCGTCCACTTTACGAGCAATAGGAGTCACCGTATGGTGTGGGACATCTGCAGTCATTGCAATGATGTCTACTTCTAAATCTGAATATTCTCTCCACTTGTTTAGAATTTTAGTAGCTAAATCTAACAAGCGATTTTTATTTTCACTTTGTAACCTAATTACTGACATTGGCCATTTTACAATACCAGCATTAACATCCTCAAAGTCTTTAAAACGAAATTCACTCTCAAATTTTGCTTTTTCCATTGGGAAAATATGTTTCCCTCCCTGGTAGTGGTTATGACTAAGAATGGAGCCTCCTGAGATAGGAAGATCAGAATTTGAACCAGCAAAATATCCTGGCAAAATATCAACAATCTCCAATAATTGTTCAAATGTTTTAGAGGTAATAGCCATTGGTACATGTTGACTATTTAAAAATATCGCATGCTCATTAAAGTATAAGTAGGGAGAATACTGGAATCCCCATACTTCGTCACCAAGTTTCAATCGAATAATTCTATGATTCGAACGTGCTGGATAATTTATTCGCCCCTGATATCCTTCATTTTCCATACATAGTAAACATTTGGGATAATTAGTGGCTTTTACTAATTTTTCAGCAGCAATTGTTTTTGGATCTTTTTCGGGTTTTGACAAATTTATCGTAATCTCTAGCTCTCCGTATTTAGTTGATGCTCGAAACTCAATATTCTTAGCAATAGCAGAAGTTTTAATATAATCACTATCTTTACTTAACTTATAAAACTCTTCAACTGCTTCTTGAGGTGATATATCATATGAACTCCAAAAAATATCATTTAATCGACTAGGTAAAGGAACTATGAAATTCATTAACTCTGCTCCTAAACATTCCTTTTCCTCGATTAAATCTTTAATTTTACCGTTTTTTAAGGCGATTTCCACTAAGTAATCTTTTATTTGTTTCAGGTCATTTTCATCGGAAATGCGATCAGTCCCCTCCTCACCTATTAACGCTAGTACTCTATTTTTCACATATATTTTGTCAATTTCATTATACATTCCGTATTCAATTACTCTATCAACAAAATTATCAATAATTGTTTTCATATATTTTTCTTTCTAATTTATGTTCCCATATTTTCTATACATTATCCATTTATAAATTGCTTGCGTAGTATGAGCAATTTTATCAAGGTGATGAATAATATCCAAAGTACCAATTACTTCAGAAACATTCCCATCATCTTCAAATATATAATTCATTATTTTCTTTTCAATATTTATACTAAGCTCTTCTATCTCATTCTGTTTTTGTATAACAACCATATCTAAACATCCAGATTGTTCCTCTCTATAACAAGATATAGCCCTATTCATATGCAGTCCGATAACTTCATGAAGTATTTTTATTTCTGAAATAATTTTCTTCAAAATTTCATTATTTTGAATAATCTGTAGATTTTTTAAAATTTCAACAATTCTATCCCCAATACGTTCAATGTCAGTTGATATTTTTATTACACTAATAATTCTTCTTAAGTCATATGAAACGGGATGTTGTAAACAAATTAACTCATATCCTTTTTTATCAACATTTAGAACTGACTCATTTATGATTAAATCTTCTTTAATCAATTCTATTCGTTCTTCATTTGATAAATATTCAAATAACTTCTCATATTTATCAAGCACAGATACCCAAATGGTCTCTAAATTATTTGATAATTCTATAATTTCATTTTCTAAATATAACCTTAACATTTAGGTACCTCTTCTTAACAAAGTTCAATAGTAACAATTAATATTTTAAACAATATATCAAACATCAATAACTAGAATACTTGCATCATCCTTCTTTCCATAGATTGGATCAATAGCAGAAGAATTAAATCTCATCTTAATTAACTCTTCAAAAGTCTTATTTTGATTATTTTGATAGAATTCATAAAAGCCATCGCTCATTAAAACAATTTGTTTACTAGTAACATCTATTTGATTAATAATAGCATGGTCTAAAAATCTCTCATCCAACGAACCTATCCAGTACCCACTCGGTTGATTAGATAATTTTCTGATTTTTTGTAAAATAATTTTTTTATTTAAAGCACTATTTGTACCAATTGAATCTTTTATCTCATTTTTTCCTTTTTCAAATAAGTTATCTACTCTATGATCAGTTATTTCCATTTCGTTTACTAACATGACGCAGTCACCTAGCATCATATACTCCAACTTTTTTTCTGAAAGTTTAGCAAATATAAAAGCAAATGTTGGTAAGCGATAATACTCTGTTAATTCATATGAGTTTAAACCGATTTCATCTTTAACCTCGAGTAAAGCAGTTTCAAATATTTGTTTAAGAGTTTTTGATTCTTTACAATTAACCGACAAACTTTCTGATAAAATATGTACAACTTCTGAGACTGAATAACCTATCTCCTCTTTAGAATTATATAAATCTGTAGCTCCATCGATAATCCAAAAATACTGATTTTGTGAACCTACAGTATCCTCATTTTCTACAGAACTTCCTTGTATCGAACAAATTTTATTTATCTTTACCATAATACTTCAACCCTTTTAGTGTCAAAAGTAAACCAATTCCTGTCACTGTTAAGAATAGTTCCATAATCTTGTTCGAACCAGTCTTTGGTAATTTTTGTTTTACATCTACTATTTCTTTAGATTTATTAATATGATTTTCAGTTTCTCTGCCATCTCCAACTATTTTATAGTTTACTTCTTCTGTCTTATTATCTTGTTTATTGTCGCTCTTGTCATTCATTTGTCTATTATCTTTACTTGAGTTAAACTCTCCGTTCTTCTGGTTACTATCAATTACATTATTTGAATTAGATTGTTTGAATTAGATTGTTTTTCCTCTTTGTTTTTTTCTTTTTCGTTTTTATCACTTAAATTATTTGTTACAATTTTGTAAAGCCCATTCTCCGTTACAATATTGAAATTACCATCGCTATCACGTATAACAGGTTCTTTCCCATTTGCATTAGATTTGATGAATGATATATACTTACCGGATAAATTATAAAATTGGTTATTTAAAACGGTTATTTTACCCTTTGAATCCTCAATAACAATTCCTTCTTTACCACCGAATATACTATTCTCTGACACTACTAAATTATCACTAACTCGTAATAATTCAATATTTGGTTGTTCTGTTTCCTTAGAATTATTATTAATTACATTTTTTGTTACAGTAATATCTGATACTTTTCCTAAATATTCTGCACTATCTTTTGCAACTCGTATCGCTTTTGTTTTAGGATCGGCAATATTAAATATATTTTCGGCGATAACCACCTGTTTATTTAAATCTAATAGGTCTTTAGTGTTTTTATAGCTATAAGCATTTACTAAAGCTGCTCCGCTTTCTCGATAATGTACACTCTCTCCTTTAACTTTCTTATCAAAGCGATTTCCTTTGATTAATACATCAGTGAATCCTGTAAAACGTACACCTGCATACATCATGTTATCAAAATGATTATTTAAAATTTTAATATTAGAGGGGTTCTGTGTCGACAATGTTTGATAGTGTGTGCCAATTGCTGTTACTAATTCCCCAGATTTATCACTTTTGCCAAAATAGGAATTTTGAATAGTCACATTTTCAGATTTTTTCCCATCATCATTCAAGGCATAAGGAAAACCTTTTCTAGTTAATGGTTCAATCTGAATGCTCTCCTTACTTATGATTTGCCCATCCTTCATCGTTTTGGGTAAGGTTTGCCCAAGAAAACGAGAATTATCAACTAATACATTTTTCGAACCTGCAATTTGAATAGCATGCCCTTGATAACTATCCTTGAATGTTACATTTTTTATAGTTACGTTATTTGAATTCCCAATAGCAAATGCACCTGAAGAATTTATAAGTGGTAGATTTTTTGCTTTAGTTCCTTCTTCATTCAAAGCACCGTTCATATCAATAGTACCACCAGAATAACTAATATCTTCTGTTGGGTCCCATTCTACTTGCGCACCATCATCCGTAAATAAACCTGTCATAAAAACAATAGAAGGGTGATTCTTAATATTTATACCATTTAGAATGGTAGCTTTCTCATTCAATTCTAAGTGTGTATGACTTTTTAAAAAAACAATTTCTTTTACTAAATAAGTTCCTTCCGGAAAATATACATTTCCTCCACCTAGCCCTTGAGCTGCAGCATCTATTGCATCTTGAATTGCTTGACGATCATCATTAACCCCGTCACCTATTGCTCCATAATCTTTAACATTCAAAGCTACGTGTTCCTTCAGATTAGTACTTAAAATAGTATTCACTTCCATCCCAGAGATGTTACCCATCATAGTATCATTTGTTATATCAGGTTTATTTTGATTAATACTCACTCCTCCATTATTATCAGTACTTAAACTTGAATTGTTATCAAGACTGAGAGTATCAGGATGGGGTTCCGCAGATAATGATGTAGATGTGCTACTCAACAAAGAGTTCAATTGCATATTATCTTTAGACGAAGAAGTTTCACCAACTACTTCATTAGCTAAAACACTTTGTGTTCCAATAAATAAAACCGCTAAGAGAACTGAGCAAACTCCCACCTTAGACTTACGAATAGAGAAAACCTCATTTTGTTGAAAAGATTTCATATTAGCCTCCAATTAAAAATATTATGTCCTAATTTAATATTCATATAAATTCCATACCAGAAAATGACACCGCTGTCATTTTCTTTATAATATATTTTTAAATCAAAATTGTCAAGGAATAACACAATAAAATATCAAAATTGTGAAAGCGTGACCATTTATATATCTAACCATACTTCTAATAATTCTTTAACCTTCCATTCAAAAGTGATTACTATCTTTCTTAGCTTGAACATAAAAATATCCTATTCACTGTATTTAAAGCATGTTGACATCTCGTAAAATACTAATTTATAAATACAAGAACAAATATCTTGTCATGCAAGCATTCGCCAGGTATATTTACATGAATATCGTTCATATAGCGGATTGAAATCAAAACAATACAATATATTTCTTAAATAGATTTTCTATAAAAGCTAGATTCAAGCTCTATAAAAATAGACGCAGTTCTTCTAAAATACTGGAATAGGACATATAAATCATTGTAGACACGTGTTTTATAGATTATTTCAAAAGAATGACTAGAACATGAAAAATAGTCTCAAAACTTTGAACAATATTCTGAAAACAAAAAAGAAAGACGCGAGTTTCCACAACCTCATCGTGGAAACTCGCGTCTTTCAAAAAATAGGGTGAATTGAAAACTAGAACAAGACACTACATTTTCTAAATGATGCCTAATAAAAATTCTAAATGCTACACCAAATTGCTCACATCTCATTTCAAACCATACAGTATATTGAAACTATAAGAGTACACCTTTGCTTCTAAAATATTGCTAGAAATTAATTTGACTATCCTGATTGATTTGTCCTGTTTTTATTTCATTTTACTATAGGACTTTCAATTGAAAACAACAGTTTTACACTCAATTAGACTTTTTAGAAACAGAATCACTATTACTTGACTGTAGTTTGTCATTTTTTTGATGAAGCTAGTACTTTTTCAGAAACTGTTTTGAAAGTCTCAATGATATAGTCCACTTCTTCATCGCTTAATTTAGTGTGAAGCGGAAGCGTAATTTCATTTTCAAAGAAGGCATAGGCCTTAGGATAATTCGCCATATCAAAGCCAAGATTCTTATAGGCTGTCAAGAGCGGAAGCGGTTTGTAGTGTACATTACTTGCAATTCCTGCTTTGGCCAATTCTTGGATGATGAGGTTGCGTTCTTCTAAGCTCGCTCCTTCTACATGGGTGATGTAGAGGTGGCGTGAAGATTCGACAGTATCAGTCTTATGTGCCAATGGATGGATACGAGAACCTGAAAAACCACGATCATAGCGGTCCACTATCTCCTTACGACGTTCTAGTAAACCAGGGTAACGATCCAATTGTACCAAACCAAGTGACGCCATGATATCAGTCATATTGCACTTGTAGGCTGGTGTGACGATATCATATTCCCATGAGCCCAGTTGCATCTTGGCAAGAGCATCCTTAGTTTGCCCGTGAAGGGAAAGGATTTGGAATTCCTTGTACATCTCTTCGTCGTCAATCGCTGGATTGGCTTTCCAAGTTGCACTTCCTCCCTCAGCAGTTGTAAAATTCTTAACGGCATGGAATGAGAAGGATGTAAAGTCAGCGATAGAACCAGCCGGTTGCCCTTTATAAGTTGATCCCAAAGCATGGGCACTATCAGAAACAATCACGATACGGTTAAAGGCCTTTTGCCACTTGCTTGAAGCGGTAAAGAGGTCACGTTTTTTCTCCACGACTTGGAACAAACGGTCATAGTCGCAAACAATCCCCGCAAGCTCAACCGGAATGATCACCTTAGTCTTTTCAGTAATGGCTTGCTCAAGCAAGTCATAGTCCATCTCAAACGTATCTGCTTGGATATCCACCATGACAGGGGTCGCTCCTACGTGAGTAATGACACTACATGAAGCTGTATAGGTCATGGCTGGAACGACAACTTCATCACCAGGTCCAACTTCCAAGACGCGCAAAATCAACTCAAGCGCGGCAGTCGCAGAGTTGAGGCAGACGGTCTTAGGCGTCTGTGTGTATTGGGACAAGCGACGCTCCAGTTCTTTTGTCTTAGGACCTGTTGTGATCCAACCAGAACGCAGGGTATCCGCTACTTCAGCAATTTCTGCTTCCGTAATATCGGGTGGTGAAAATGGAATATTGTAATTTGGCATTGATTTGCTCCTTTTATCTGTACTCATTTTCTCATGACTACTTTATTTTAGCACTTCAAACACGGTTTGAAACATGATTTTGATGTCTCCAAGAAAACTAAACTCTCGGAGATAGGCGAGATTATAACGCATCTTTTCAGGGAGGACATGCTCCACATAGGCTTGGTCAACTGACAGGCCTTTCTCCGTCATTTGACTGATGATAGTATCCTCATCCTTGTAGTTGATGCTGGCTGGAGAGGTAATTCCTGCTGGCAAAAGCAAGGTCGCCATCATTTCAGGGCTATACTGCTCTGTATAGCGCGGAACTTCAGGTCGTGTACCGACAAAGGACATCTCACCTTTAAGGACATTTACCAACTGAGGTAGTTCGTCCAAACGGACACGGCGGATGAAATTTCCCACTTTGGTAATGCGGCTATCGTTAGCAGAAGTCACCAGACTTCCTTTTTTGTCTGCATCCGTTACCATGGTACGGAACTTCCAAATCTTGAACCGACGGTTATACTGGGTCACGCGCTCTTGCTTGTAAATCACTGGCCCCTTGCTATCCAATTTGATCCAAATGCTCAAGATGAGAAAGATGGGAGAGGTCAGAACCAGCAAGACCAAGGCCAAAACCCAGTCCAAACAACGCTTGAAAATCAGCGAACCCTTCCTTTTAGAGACAAGCTGGTAGTAAGACTCAACCTCGCTTGATTTCATTTCCACGGGCAAGTCTTCCCATTTCAGCATGCTGTTTCTCCTTTGTTTTTATTATACTATTTGTCAACATTTTTCATTATACCACAAAATGGAAAAGGCGGTGAAAGAAATCTGTAATTTGAAGAATTTCCTTCTTATATTCAATGAAAATCAAAGATTATTAGGACATGGCTCCCGCTTGCAAACTATACATCTTGTGATAGGTTCCTCCCAGAGCCAAGAGTTCCTCATGAGTGCCACTCTCGATAATGCGCCCCTTGTCCAAAACATAGATACAGTTGGCATCTTGTATGGTCGAAAGGCGGTGAGCGATGGCAATGGTTGTTCGTCCCTGTCTCATCTTAGCCAGAGAAGCTTGAACCAAACTTTCTGTTTCAGAGTCAATATTGGCTGTCGCTTCATCCAAAATCAAGATTTTAGGCTGACTGGCGACTGTTCTAGCAAAGGCAAGAAGCTGGCGCTGTCCAGTTGAAAAACTCGAACCACGCTCGGAAACAGGGGAATCATATCCCTGAGGAAGTTCTTGAATAAAGGAATCTGCATCCACGAAGGCTGCCGCAGCCTGGATCTGCTCATCACTGATTTCTTGGTACATAGCGATATTGGACTTAATGGTCCCATGATAGAGGAAGGGATCCTGCAAGACCAGACCGATGTTTTTTCTCAACTCTTCCTGACTGTAATGCCTGATATCCACATCATCCAAGAGAACTCGCCCTGACTGGAATTCATAAAAGCGCATGAGAACATTGATAATAGACGATTTCCCAGAACCTGTGTGACCCACAAAAGCAATGGTCTCACCCTTGTTAACAGAGAAGGAAATATCATCCAGAATCGGATGTTTGCCATCATAAGAGAAACATGCATGTTCAAAACGGATATTGCCTTCTTTGACTTTAGTCTGCCCATCTTCTTGAAGGGGCTCATAGGTCCTCTCGTCTATCAGGGCAAAGACACGACCTGCAGAAACCATGGACGTTTGTAGAGTTGAAAAGTTTTGCGTTACTTCAATCAAGGGGTCAAAAAGGCGGTTGATGTACTGGATAAAGGCATACATAGTCCCGGCAGTTATTCCCAGATAAAGTCCACGATAGCCAAAATAGGCCATTAGAACTGCATAGCCTAGAAGTTTCAGCAAACTCATGGCAGGACGCAAAAAGAGGGCATCCAAGGCTACAGAACGGTTGGCATAGACCAAGTGTTCTTGGTTGATTTCATCAAATTCCACCTGCAGACGCTTCTCTTGATTAAAGTCCTGGATAATCCTGATTCCTTCGATATTTTCTGCCAGCTTACTATTGATATCTGACAAGAGACTTCTGGTTTTCTCAATGATTTTCACTGATTTTTTCCGATAGAGATTGACCAAAAGGAAAATCAAGGGGAGAAAGAGCAAGACTAATGCTGTCAAACGAAAATCCAGAACCAACATGGTATAAAGAGTTGTCAGAAAGATGAAAACTGCTGAGATAAAGCTAGATAAAATCCCCGAAAACATATCACTGATAGTCTCGGTGTCATTTGTCAAACGAGAGACGATAGAGCCTGCTGGCGTCTTGTCAAAATAAGACATGCCCAGCTTCTCCATATTGGCAAAGGCATCGCGACGAATATCTCTAACAATACTGTAAGACACGCGCGCAAAGAGAAGATTGCCGACATACTGGACCACAGTTTGTAGGATATAAAGGCCATAGTAGGCCAGCAAAACGGTCACAGCGAGTTGGTTGAGATTGCTGAGATACTGGTCGATAAAGTGGGAAGCCACAAGGGGAATGACACTTTTAATGACCGTCGTCGCTAGGAGAAAACCGAGTGCCAAAAAGGTCAGGAGTCCATAAGGCTTGAGATAGGACATCAAGCGCTTCAATACAGTCCATTGTTCTTTCTTATTCTGCATCTTCTTCTCCCTTCATTTCCAACTGCTGAGACTGGTAGGTTTGGGCATACCAGCCATCCAAAGCTAGCAAGTCTTCGTGCGTGCCTCGTTCGATAATTTGACCATTTTGCAGGACTAAAATCAAATCTGCATGGACAACCGCACTGAGGCGATGGGCAGTGATAATGGTTGTTTTGTCCTGACGCGTTTCCTTAAGATTGTCGATAATGGCATATTCTGTCTTGGCATCCACGGCTGACAAAGAATCATCCAAAATCAAGATATCAGGGTCTAAAATCATAGCCCGACTCATAGCCAGACGCTGCTTTTGACCTCCAGAAAGACTGACTCCCTTTTCACCAATCAACGTATCAAATCCCTGAGGCATGGCTACAATGTCTTGGTAGACTTGGGCTAGTTTAGTGGCTTCCTCGACTGCTGCAAGCGACAAATTAGGATTACCAAAACGGATATTGTCTAAGATCGAAGTCGCAAAGAGGAACTGGTCCTGAGGGACATAGCCCATGAGACTGCGAAGGTCTGTCAGACGATAGTCACGAATATCGTGACCGTTTAGATAAATGGCTCCCTTATCCACATCGTATTCACGCAAGAGCAGTTTGATTAGAGACGTTTTTCCAGAACCTGTCTGACCAACCAAGCCCAGAGTTTGCCCTTTTTCCAAACTAAAGTGAATATCCGTTAGTGTTTCCTCATTTTCAAAGGCAAAGCTGTCAATAGAGTACTCCAAACGCCCATTTTCAATACTGTCTAGAGGAAACTCAGGGTCTTGTACAGGTGATTCCTGAGACAAAAGATTTTCAATCCGCTGGTAAGAAACCTTCCCTCGCTGAGTAATATTAAAGAGGAAGCCGATGGCCATAAGAGGCCAAACTAGCATATCCAAGTAGCTGATAAAGGTAACTAGATTCCCAACCGTGATTTGCCCTTTCTGAACCATCAAGGAGCCGACCAAAAGCGTTAAGACATAGGATGAACCAACAAATAAGAGAACCATAGGGTCAAAGAGACTATCGTATTTCATGGTTTGCAGGTTCTTTTGGAAGGTCAATTCATTGACTGCCTGAAAGGACTTCAACTCGTCCGCCTGGTAACCGAAAGACTTGGTCACTTTAATACCTGATACGGACTCCTGCACCTTGTTATTGAGTTCAGAGAAAGCAGCTTGCGATTCGCCAAAGGCCTTGTGGGTCTTTCTCCCTAAACGACTGGTCGCATAAGCCATGAAAGGCAGGGGCAGAATGGCAACCAAGGTCATCTGCCATGAAATGCTAAAGAGCATGGTCAACAAGGTCACCAAGGCCGTGATAGAAGCATCAACAGCAGACATAACACCGCCTCCTGCCAGACGAGTCAAGGCATTGATATCGTTGGTTGCGTGTGCCATCAGGTCCCCCGTCCTATAGGTTTGATAAAAGGCTGGAGACATTTTTGTGAAATGCTCAAATAAGCGAGAGCGCATAATCTGTCCCAAACGGTAGGAAGTCCCAAGGATATACATGCGCCAAACATAGCGTAGATAGTACATACCCAAAGCTGCAAGAAGCAGATAAAGGAGGTTCAAAAGCAAGTCCTGCTGGCTTAATTGCCCCGAAGTGATGGCATCAATGACCCGCCCCATAACCATGGGGGGAATGAGATTGAGGACGGAAACCAAGACCAGGGCCACAATCCCGACTAAATAACGGCGTTTTTCTAACTTGAAAAACCACCAAAGTTTTTGAATAATGGACATAAAATCCCTTTCTGATTGCAAATGGAAACCTGAGGCCAAAACCCCAGGTTTTTCTTATTCATAGGTTACGACTGTAACAGCACCCTTGTCATACTCAGCGATAAAGATGTTGGCTACATTGCCATGCCCTTGCTTGCTGAGGTTATCAAGCAGCCACTCTTCGCTACGGCCAATCGATTCCAAAACATCAACTTGAATCACACCGTCAGTCACAACTGGATACTTAGGATTTTCATCTCCCATTTGGACCACGATGAGTTGACCATTTTGCTCCTGCACAGCTCGTTTAACCTGCTTCATTTGGAAAATTCCTTGGCTACGAAGTTTGAGGGCTACATCCGCTGCAGACAAGCCAACTGAACGACAGGCTTCTGGGTCAATCTTCCCATTTTTGATGAGGAGAGTCGGTTTCCCATCAATCAAGCGTTTGACAAAACGAACATTGTTATTGAGCCACTTGAGGGTCAAGACCAAAATCGTCCACATCATCAAAATCACTGCGTACTGCAGAATACTAATTGAACTATTGTAAATCACCCCACCGATGATACCACCAAGAACATAGTTCTGAATTTGGTCTGTCGCAGAGTTAGGTGCTAGGTTCCCCTTTCCTGTCACATTGATCACGAAAACCAGCGAGAAAAGACCCAAGGCCAGTTTGATTAAAATTTCCATATAATTGAGTGTCATTTGTTTACCTCCACCAATTCAATAGCATCTATTTGATGCAATTCTAATTTCTCTAAAAGATACTTGTCTGGTTGGCTCCCGTTCATAGCGCGGTAGAAATTTGGACCTACCTTGACAAGCGCTCCATCAGTGGCAGCTGAAGTATTGACGTAAACTTCTGATTTATCCACTCCCAAGTCTTTGGAAACAACCTCTATGAAATGAAGGGAGGTTTGAAATTGATTGTTAGAGGCTTGATTGGTCTGGTATTTTGAAATTGTCACCAAAAGCATGGCCACTAAAGTCAGGGCTAAAATCATGACCAATTCCCGAAACTTAGTCCCCTTTTTATCACGATAGGCCTTAAAAGCAAAAAATCCTGTGATAGCTAGGAGAACAATCCCAAAGCCAATCATGATGCCATTTTGCTGACTGATTTGGCTAAGCACATAGTCATATGAGTAAAATTTCATTTATTTTCACTCCCTTTCATAAAATCATTCTTTATTATAAACGAAAGAGGGTGATTTTTCAAACCATACGTTGGGGAAATAGACCTTTTTCTGGTATAATAAAATCTATAATCTGAATGAAAAAGGTAACTTTATGAAACTTATCTCATGGAATATTGATTCCCTCAATGCTGCCCTAACGAGTGACTCAGCTCGTGCCAAATTGTCCCAAGAAGTCCTACAAACCTTGGTCGCTGAAAATGCTGATATTATCGCTATCCAAGAAACCAAGCTTTCTGCCAAGGGCCCTACAAAGAAACACCTAGAAATTTTAGAAGAACTCTTCCCAGGCTACGAAAACACGTGGCGCTCTTCCCAAGAACCTGCCCGTAAAGGCTATGCTGGAACCATGTTCCTTTATAAGAAAGAACTTACGCCTACTATCAGCTTCCCAGAAATCGGTGCTCCGTCTACCATGGACTTGGAAGGCCGTATCATCACTCTAGAATTTGATGAATTTTTCGTAACCCAAGTTTACACACCAAATGCTGGCGATGGCCTCAAACGCTTGGAAGAACGTCAAGTCTGGGATGTCAAATATGCGGAATACTTGGCTGAACTAGACAAAGAAAAACCAGTCCTTGCGACCGGTGACTACAACGTAGCCCACAATGAAATCGACCTTGCAAATCCTGCCAGCAACCGCCGTTCACCAGGATTTACCGACGAGGAACGTGCTGGATTTACCAACCTTTTGGCAACAGGATTTACCGATACTTTCCGTCATGTTCACGGCGATGTTCCAGAACGCTACACTTGGTGGGCACAACGCAGCAAGACTTCTAAAATCAACAATACAGGCTGGAGAATCGACTACTGGCTGACAAGTAACCGCATCTCTGACAAGGTGACAAAGTCTGACATGATTGACTCAGGAGCTCGTCAAGACCATACACCCATTGTCTTGGAGATTGAACTCTAAGGAGAAAACGAATGGACTATCAAGCTGTCATTCCTGAATTTGTAGTATCTGACATCGAAAAATCACGCCACTTCTACTGCGACCTGCTAGGATTCTCTGTCGAATACGATCGTCCAGAGGAGAAATTTCTCTTCCTCTCGCTTGAAGACTGCCAACTTATGCTAGAAGAAGGCAGCGCAGAAGAATTAGCTCAGCTGACCTATCCTTTCGGGCGCGGTGTCAATATTTCCTTTGGCATTGCAGATGTTCCTCAGCTCCACCAAAAACTGCTGGAAGCTGACTATCCTATCCATCGTCCCCTGACAAAAAGAGAATTTCGAGTAGGAGATAGCTTTATATATCCCCATGAATTTGCGATTTTGGATCCAGATGGCTATTTTTTAAGATTTAGCGAGTAGAATAATAAAGATTGGGAAAACGTCTTTAAAGTTAGAAAAAGGCATATTGGCAGATCTTGAAAAATCTTGATAATATGCCTTTTATGATGGAAAAACCTTCTAAAGGTTAGCTAATAAGTTAACTTTTGCCCATTTTTATTATATTCGTTCGCTTTTTAAACCAAAACACTAACAAAACAGTTGATTTCTAAAGTTATTTAGTGTAAAATAAAAACATTGGCACAAGCCTATTTTAAATTAAATATCATTTTACTTGTTTATGTCGTGAATTGGCACGACGTTTCTACAAGGTGCCGGAACACCTAACAATAAGTAAGTCAGAGTGAGGTATGGCGTTTTTGCCATGCCTATTTTGGGGATTTGCTTAGAGATTAAGTAGGTCTTTTTTGAATATTTTTAATATTTCCCTTAATTAGTGCGGACGGGAGCAACTTCCTTCGGAATTTCATCCCTAATTTTTGAGCCAAAAGTCTCAAAAATCCCGTCATAGACAATAACAAGATTATTGTCTATGATACCACTACAACGGGAAATATTTGATAAGACTCGCTTCGCTCGTAATAGTTTTATCAAATATATAGTACTAGCAAAAGGGATCACTATAGAAACATTTAAACAACAAGTAAATTGTCTTTTAGACTTTAGGAGGTCTTATGAAATTATTAGAAGAGCGCATCCTCAAGGATGGGCATATCTTGGGTGATAACATCCTCAAGGTGGATTCCTTTTTAACCCACCAAGTTGACTTTAGCTTGATGCGAGAGATTGGTAAGGTTTTTGCGGAAAAATTTGCTTCTGCTGGTATTACCAAAGTCGTGACCATTGAAGCGTCGGGTATTGCCCCAGCCATTTTTACAGCTGAAGCCTTAAACGTTCCCATGATTTTCGCTAAAAAAGCTAAAAACATCACTATGAACGAAGGAATCTTAACTGCCGAAGTTTACTCCTTTACCAAGCAGGTAACCAGCACCGTTTCTATCGCTGGAAAATTCCTCTCACCAGAGGACAAGGTCTTGATTATCGACGATTTCCTTGCTAATGGCCAAGCTGCCAAAGGCTTGATTCAAATCATCGAACAAGCTGGTGCCACAGTCGAAGCTATCGGTATTGTGATTGAAAAATCCTTCCAAGATGGCCGTGATTTGCTTGAAAAAGCAGGCTACCCTGTTCTATCACTCGCTCGTTTGGATCGTTTTGAAAATGGTCAAGTCGTATTTAAGGAGGCAGATCTCTAATGCAAACTCAAGAAAAACATTCACAAGCAGCCGTTCTTGGCTTGCAGCACTTACTAGCCATGTACTCAGGATCTATCCTGGTTCCCATCATGATTGCGACAGCCCTTGGCTATTCAACTGAGCAATTGACCTACCTGATTTCTACAGATATCTTCATGTGTGGGGTGGCAACTTTCCTCCAACTCCAACTCAACAAATACTTTGGTATTGGACTCCCAGTCGTTCTCGGAGTTGCCTTCCAATCAGTCGCTCCCTTGATTATGATTGGACAAAGCCATGGTAGTGGCGCTATGTTTGGTGCCCTTATCGCATCAGGGATTTACGTTGTTCTTGTTTCAGGCATCTTCTCAAAAGTGGCCAATCTCTTCCCATCTATCGTAACAGGATCTGTTATTACTACGATTGGTTTAACCTTGATTCCTGTCGCTATTGGAAATATGGGAAATAACGTTCCAGAGCCAACTGGTCAAAGTCTCTTGCTTGCAGCTATTACTGTTTTGATTATCCTCTTGATTAACATCTTTACCAAAGGATTTATCAAGTCTATCTCTATTTTGATTGGTCTGGTTGTTGGAACTGCCATTGCTGCTACCATGGGCTTGGTTGACTTCTCTCCTGTTGCGGCAGCACCACTTGTCCATGTCCCAACTCCACTCTACTTTGGGATGCCAACCTTTGAAATCTCATCGATTGTCATGATGTGTATCATCGCAACGGTGTCTATGGTTGAATCGACTGGTGTTTACCTAGCCTTGTCTGATATCACGAAAGACCCAATCGACAGCACCCGCCTTCGCAACGGTTACCGCGCAGAAGGTTTGGCCGTACTTCTCGGAGGAATCTTTAACACCTTCCCTTACACAGGATTTTCACAAAACGTTGGTTTGGTAAAATTATCAGGCATTAAGACTCGCCTGCCAATCTACTACGCAGCTGGTTTCCTGGTTCTCCTTGGACTCCTTCCTAAGTTTGGTGCCCTTGCCCAAATAATTCCAAGCCCTGTCCTTGGTGGTGCCATGCTGGTGATGTTTGGTTTTGTATCGATTCAAGGGATGCAAATCCTCGCCCGTGTTGACTTTGCTAACAATGAACACAACTTCCTTATCGCAGCAGTCTCCATCGCTGCAGGTGTCGGACTCAACAATAGTAATCTCTTTGTCAGCATGCCGACAGCCTTCCAAATGTTCTTCTCAAACGGAATCGTCGTAGCTAGCCTACTCGCCATTGTCCTCAATGCCGTATTAAATCATAAAAAGAAATAAGAAAAAGAGGTGCGAGCCTCTTTTTTAGTTATCTATATTCGTACCTGTCTGTCTTCTGACCGCTGGCCTGTGACAAACATGGTAAAGGTTGCTTTGCAGACATTTCTGCCCTCTTGATTGGTGATATCGACATCCACGACACAGGTTGTGCGACCTTGATGGACACATTCTCCTTTAATGGTCAATACATCGTCAAGTTTTCCTGCCTTAAGGTAGTTGATAGAGGATTGGAGTGTCACCCCATCAATCCCCAGAGATATGACCACCAAACCGCTGATCTGGTCACAAAGGGTAAAGAGATAGCCACCATGGGCATTGCCATAGTAGTTGAGCGACGAGTCCACTACTTTGGTCGTCACCACAACGTGACCATCTCTCATTTGTTCAATTTCGTAATTTTCAAAGGCAGATATAGCGTCAAAATGAAAATCTTTCATCGTTTCCTCCTGATATTTCAAACGACACTATGATACTACTTTTTATAGGACTGTGCAAGGAGAAAACTCCTAGTCTGGCAAAATTCCGACCTGTTCTACAAAGCACATAAAGGCTGCCTGTCCCTGCTCCGTCTGCTTGTAAACTCCAGCGTCCTCCAGAACACGCGCAAAGATAGCACCAACAGAGTCCTTGACGATTTTAAGGGTTTTTTCTTTATCTGTTAGGTCTGGATATTGAGCTCTAAGTTGGTCTGCCCATTCCTGATGATAATCAGCAACTGTAACAGCTTCTCCTACAAGATAGCTAGCGACTTGCTCCACTTCTTCTTTCAGACGTGGTGGCAAGATTGCCAAGCCCATGACCTCAATCAAGCCGATATTTTCCTTCTTGATATGTTGGACATCCTTGTGGGGATGATAAATACCATCAGGATGTTCTGCAGAAGTCTGATTGTCCCGCAAGACCAAGTCCAACTCAAACTGTCCATCGCGTTTGCGGGCAATGGGTGTAATGGTATGATGCGGTATCCCGTCTGTCTCTGCCAAAATCTGCACTGCAGAATCTGAATACTGACGCCATTCTCGCAAAATCTTATCAGCCAAGTTGATCAATTCCTCTTTGGAAGCCGAAGTCAAACGCAACACTGACATGGGCCACTTGACAATCCCAGCCTTGACCTGTTCAAAACCAGTAAAAGAGAAAGTCTTGTGCAAGGGAGCCAATTCCATAGGAAAAACATGTCTCCCCCCCTGATAGTGGTCATGAGTCAGAATAGAGCCACCCACAATCGGCAGGTCGGCATTAGAGCCAGCAAAATATCCTGGAAACTGCTCTACGATAGCCAACAAACGCTCAAAACTCTGACGACTAATGACCATGGGACGATGCTGGCTATCTAAAAAGATACAGTGCTCATTAAAATAAGCATAGGGCGAATACTGGAAACCCCACTCCTGATCCGCAATTTCAAAGCGGATAATACGGTGGTTGCTACGGGCTGGGTGGTTGACCCGACCATGGTATCCCTCATTCTCTAGACAAAGCTGACACTGAGGATAATTACTAGCTCGCACCAACTTGGCTGCCGCAATCTCTTTCGGATCCTTTTCAGGCTTAGAGAGGTTGATGGTAATTTCAAGTTCACCGTAATCAGATGGAACACGATAAGCAATATTTTTAGCAATGGCCTTGAGTTTGATGTAGTCATTTTTCTGGCTAAGTTGGTAAAAATCCTCTATCGCTTGCTCAGGAGAGTGGGCATAGGTTTCCCAGAAGTCACTATTGACCTGACTTGGACAAGGGGTCACCAAATCCATCAGTTCAGCACCAAGGATTTCACGCGCAGTCTGACTATCTTCAATCGTCTCTAATCGAACGGCTTCCTCAACCAGCTGGTCCTTGAGGTCAATCAATTTATCCAGATTGGTCTCAACTTCCAAAACACCGTCTCCCACTCGTGCCAAGACACGATTGGTCAGGTAGATTCGATCCATTTCCTCAAATGAACTTTCAGAAATGACATGTGTTACAAATTTATCTACTAAGGTCACTATAGAGCCTCCTTTTGACTAGTCAAGGACGCGAGTGCCACCTGCAACTTCAGCGATATAGAAGCTTGGAGCGTAGCCAACTACTTCCTCGTAGTGTTTGCCTACAGTTTCCTTAAAGGCCTCAACAGCATCTTTTTGCACCAAGGCAATGGCACATCCGCCAAAACCTGCTCCTGTCATACGAGCACCGAGAACACCTTCTTGTGTCCAAGCTGTGTGAACAAGAGTATCCAATTCCAAACCAGTTACTTCATAGTCATGCTCTAGGGAAACGTGTGACGCATTCATCAAGCGACCAAATCTTTCCAAATCACCTGCTTGAAGGGCTGATTGAGCTTTAAGAGTACGTTGGTTTTCAAGCACAGCATGACGAGCACGTTTCAAACGATTTTCATCTTTAATCAGATAGCTATACTGGTCAAAGGCCCACTCGTCCAATTCACCCAAGGTCTGAATATCTAAGGCAACTTGCAATTCTTCCACTGCTTTTTCACACTCAGCACGACGTTCATTGTATTTAGAGTCCGCCAATTCACGGCGTTTATTGGTGTTCATAATAACAACAACATTGTCCTTCAAATCAAGTGGCACCAAGTCATACTCTAAAGTGTTAGTATCTAAGTAAATAGCACGTTGATCAGCCCCCATACCGATAGCAAATTGGTCCATAATGCCAGAGTTGACTCCGATAAAGTTGTTTTCTGTTTGTTTTCCGATTTTAACCAAATCGAGACGCTCTAATTTTAAATCAAAGAGATGCTCTGCCACTACCCCTGTCAAAAGTTCCAAGGATGCTGAAGAAGACAAACTAGCACCATTTGGGATATTCCCATAAACATAAAAATCAAAACCTTTGTCAATCACGTGCCCAGCTTCTTGCAAGAAATGAAGAACTCCTTTTGGATAATTGGTCCAATTATGCTCTTTTTCAAACTTGAGGTCAGCGAGAGGCACTTCGATAATGCCCTTGTCCTCAAAGTTAGCTGAGTAGAAACGCAAGACTTGGTCATCACGTTTGCGAGCAGCCCCATAAGTTCCTAAGGAAATGGCAGCAGGAAAAACGTGCCCACCGTTGTAGTCTGTGTGCTCACCAATCAAATTGATACGGCCTGGTGAAAAGAATGTTTGGTCTGCTTCTTGACCAAAAACAGCAAGAAAATCTTTACGAAGTGCTTCTGCAGTAAGATCTTGTGTCATATGATTTCTCCTTTTACTGTCCGTTAAGTTACCTTAACGTGTAATCGTTTTCTTCTATTGTATCCAAGGGATTTCCCAAGGTCAATCCTTTTTACTAAACTTTTACTAAACTATCAGTAAAATACAGAAAAATATGATATACTAATCTAATCAAGGAGGATTTATGGCTACCTTAAAAGATATTGCACAACTAGCTTCTGTCTCTATCGCGACCGTATCCCGTGTCCTAAACCGCGACCAGAGCCTATCTGTTACAGAAGAAACCAGACACCGTATTTTAACTGTTGCTGAAGAGTTGGGCTACACCAAGCACCTCAAGACAGGCGAGTCCCACAAGCCCAAGCAAAAGATTGCCATTATCCAATGGGTCAGCGAACAAGGGGAACTGGACGACCTCTACTACTACCAGATTCGCCTGGGTATTGAAAAAAGAGCCCAAGAGTTGGACTATGATATCTTACGCTATTTTAATGACCATCCTTTTACCCTGAGCGAAGAAGTGATTGGGATTCTTTGCATCGGAAAATTTAGCCGAGCTCAGATTTCTGCCTTTGAAGAATACCAAAAAACTCTTGTATTTTTAGACAGTGATACACTTTCCTTGGGGCATACCTGTATTATCACGGATTTTTACACTGCCATGAAACAGGTTGTCGATTATTTTCTCAGCCAAGGGTTGAATCGCATTGGGATTCTAACAGGTCTTGAAGAAACAACAGACCAAGAAGAAATCATTCAGGACAAGCGTCTGGAAAACTTTAAGAACTACAGTCAAACAAAAGGAATCTATCATGATGAACTGGTCTTTCAAGGAAGCTTTACTGCCCAGTCTGGCTATGACTTAATGAAAGAGGCCATTCAAAACTTGGGAGACCAACTCCCACCAGCATTTTTTGCAGCTAGCGATAGTTTAGCTATCGGTGCCCTCCGTGCCCTCCAAGAAGCTGGAATCAGCCTGCCAGACCGCGTCAGCCTCATTTCCTTTAACGACACTAGTCTAACCAAGCAGGTCTATCCTCCCCTTTCTAGCATCACGGTTTATACTGAAGAAATGGGCCGAGCAGGTATGGATATTCTTAACAAGGAAGTACTCCACGGTCGCAAAATACCTAGCCTGACCATGTTGGGAACCAGACTGACTTTAAGAGAGAGTACAAAAAATGATTAGAATTACAAAACGACCTTTAGCAAGGCTGTTTCTCTAATAATCTCTATGATTCCGCTCCAACTCACACCTTTCGCTTATGTGCTTGGTGACTTTCTAGGTCTGCATCAACTTCAATGGTAATATTTTGAAAGCCACAATCTTTGAGGAAAATTCGAATAGATTCTTTACAAGTTTCCATATGCTCCATCTCTTTTAAACAAACATGGACAATGGCATTTTTTTCCAAACCATCCATAGTCCAGAGATTAAGCTGATTGATACTAGCGACATGGTCCAATTCTGCTAAATCCGTCTTGATCTTCTGGATATCTACTCCTTCTGGCACTGCATCGAGGAATATCTTGAGCGTTCTCCAAAAACGTGGAAGGGCTTTTGACAGAATAAAGAAGGAAATAACAAGAGACAAGAGCGGATCCAAGATATACCAATCGGTAAATCGAAGAACAATGCCCATCAGGATGACAGTCACCCAACCCAAGGTATCTTCCAGAAAGTGCAGGCTGAGAATGGATTCGTTCTTGGTTTGTCCTTTGCGAATGACGAGACTCGCTAGCACATTGATAGTAATCGCAATAATTCCTAACCAGAGAATCCCCTCATCATTGACCGGTTGTGGATGAAAGATTTTCGCTATATTTTCCAAAATGACCAAAACGGACCCTGTCATAAGAATCACAGCCGTTACCATGGCCCCTAAAAGGCTAAAACGCTTGTAGCCCAAGGTATAGTGGCTGTCTTCTTCACGATTAGAGATTGTTTCTAAAAAGGCCGATATGCCAATGGCTATAGCATCTCCCAAGTCATGGACAGAATCAGCAAGAACAGCACTCGAACCAAAGATTCCTCCTGCGATAAACTCAACAATGGCATAGCTTAAATTTAAGAAAAAAGCTACCCAAACAGTATATTTTGCCTTCATCTTTCTCATTCCTTTGTTATAATAAATTTATGAACACCTTGTTCATTATCATTATCCACTAAAATTCAAAGAAAGGATAGAAGCAAAACGTCAGCTTTATTCAGTTCTGAACAATTTGCCTCAAGTGTCCATATGACTAACATTGACCGCCGTATCAGCAAAACCAAAAAAGCCATCTATCAAGCTTTTCTACAACTTTTGAACGATAAGGGGTACGAAGCCACTACAGTTCAGGATATCATTGATCTCGCAGATGTAGGACGTTCCACCTTTTACTGTCACTATGAGAGTAAGGAACTACTTCTGGACGAGCTTTGCCGCCACCTCTTCCATCACCTCTTTGAAAGAAAGCAATCCGTTTCTACCGTGGACTATCTCGCCCACCTCTTTCTGCATTTTCAGAAAAACCAAGACCATATCACCAGTCTGCTATTTTCCAAAAATGACTACTTCCTCCGTCAACTCCATAAAGAGCTAGAACACCATGTCTATTCCGTGATGGCTGATGATTTAAAAGAATCTCACCCGAGTCTGCCTACTTCTTACCTCCAACACTTAATCGTATCCAACTTTATCGAGACATTGACCTGGTGGCTCAAAAAAGGGCAAGATTTCACAGAACAGGAAGTTGTCCAATTTTATCTAGACCTTCTCATTCCTAAAAATTGAATACAGATTAAAGCTCGGTTGCCTTATTTCTAGGCTACTGAGTTTCTTATCTTTTCAATAATCAAAAAGCCCAGACGAAATTGTCTGAGCATTCTTTTATCTAGTCGTTTAAGGAAGTTGAGTTCAGTATGTTTAAAGTCTCTGCCCCATCATTTCTTCAACAAACCTTGTTCTTGTAGAAATTCCTTGGCTACTTGTTCTGCTGACTTGCCTTCAACACCGACTTGGTAGTTGAGCTGGCTCATCTGGTTTTCTGTAATTTTACCAGCCAATTTATTGAGAACTCTTTCCAACTCAGGATGTTTCTTGAGAAGAGCTTCTTTCATGAGTGGAGCCCCTTGATAAGGTGGGAAGAGTTGCTTGTCATCTTCCAAGACCTGTAAATCATAACGCGCCAATTCCGCATCAGTCGAATAGGCATCCGTAATTTGAATATCGCCTGACTGAATTGCCTGATAGCGAAGAGCTGGCTCCATGGTCGCTACATTGAGATTGAGACCATACATTGACTGCAAGCCCTTATTTCCATCTTCACGGTCATTAAACTCAAGGGTAAATCCAGCCTTCAACTGCCCTTCCACTTTTTTCAAGTCCGAAATGGTCTTCAAGCCATATTCTTGAGCAATCTTTTTTGGAACAGCTACAGCATAGGTATTTTGATAAGACATGGGTTTGAGATAGGCTAGATGATCCTGTTTGGCAATACCATCACGCGCCACATTATAAACCTGCTCTGGCTCATGACTCACTTTAGGTGATGGCTGAAGTAAACTTTCAGTCACCGTACCGGTAAATTCAGGATAGATGTCAATATCACCTTTTTTCAAAGCTTCATAGAGGAAACTTGTTTTCCCAAAATTCGGTTTAACAGTCGCAGTCATGCTGGTATTTTCTTCAATGAGGAGTTTATACATATTGGCCAAAATTTCTGGTTCTGGACCCAATTTCCCAGCAATGACCAAGTTTTCTTTCTCTTTTTGAGCCAAAAGAGCTGGACTATAAGACAGACCTAGCAATAAGGTCACCAAGGCAAAACCAGAAAAAATCGTCCGCAATTTTGCTTTTTCCATCACTTTTAGTAGGAAGTTAAAGGCAATGGCAAGCACTGCAGAAGAAAGTGCCCCAATCAAAATTAGACTGGCATTATTACGGTCAATTCCCAAAAGGATAAAGGAACCCAGTCCCCCTGCACCAATCAAGGCCGCCAAGGTTGCCGTACCGATAATCAAAACAGCTGCCGTCCGAATCCCAGACATGATAACCGGCATAGCAAGTGGAATTTCAAACTTCTTGAGACGCTCCCACCTGGTCATCCCAAAGGCAATCCCAGCCTCTTGTAGACTTGGATCAATTCCCTTGAGTCCAGTGATAGTATTTTGCAAAATCGGAAAGATCGCATAAATCACTAGAGCTGTCAAAGCCGGCAAGGTTCCAATTCCCATCAAGGGGATAAAGAGCCCCAGCAAGGCCAGAGACGGGATGGTCTGGAAAATCCCTGCAATCTGCAAGACCCAGTCGGCCAACTTCTCATGATAGCGAAGAGAAACAGCCAAGGGAATCGCGATAAAAATAGCTAGTAACAGGGTCAAAAGTGACAACTGCAAATGTTGAGATAGAGCTGTCAACCAATCACTAAAACGATCCTGAAAAGTTGTAATTAAATTAGTCATGAACACTACCTCCAAACAAGTCTGCTACAAAGTCTGTTGCAGGCGCTTTTAAAATTGTCTCGGGATTCGCCACCTGACGAATCTCTCCATCCTGCAAGACAGCAATACGGTCCGCCAATTTCAAGGCTTCATCCGTATCATGGGTTACAAAAATCGTTGTCATCCCAAACTCTTTATGCAATTCTTTAGTCAGAACCTGCAACTGTTTTCTCGAAATAGCATCCAAGGCTGAAAAAGGCTCATCCATGAGGAGAATCTTAGGCTGACCAATCATAGCTCGGACAATACCGACCCGTTGCTGTTCTCCACCAGATAATTCACTAGGTAAACGATGCCCATACTCGGCTACTGGTAAACCAACCTTAGCCAAAAGCTCTTCAGTTTTCTGAGCAATTTCTTCCTTAGTCCAGCCCTTCATTTCAGGAATCAGGGCAATATTTTCTGCAACCGTTAGATTGGGAAAGAGAGCAATGGCCTGTAAAACATAACCAGTAGACAGACGAAGTTCACGCTCATCATAATCTTTGATGCGCTTGCCATCCATGTAAATATTTCCATCAGTTGGTTCCAAGAGACGGTTAATCATCTTAATCATGGTCGTCTTACCTGAGCCAGATGGCCCTACTAAAACCATAAATTCCCCATTCTCAATCCGTAAATTAACATCTCTCAAGACATCTTTTTCTGTGTAACGTAAAGCTACATTTTTGTATTCAATCATTCTGTATCCTCATTTAAAACTTCCCTCGATTGGTCAAGTCTTCTACCTTAGGCATGACTTCCTTATTGTCCCAATGCTCCACAATTTTCCCGTTCTCTAAACGGAAGATATCGTACTGGGCATAAGCAAGGCCATCAATCTGAGTCTGACCATAGCTAGCCACATAGTTTCCTTATCCTAAGAGTTGGAAAACAAAGTCGAAAGTGACACCATGTTCAGCCACATAGTTTTTATACGCAGCACTTCCTTGTCCAATTTCATGATTATGCTGAATCAAATCGTCTGCCACATAATCACTCCACTGCTCTAGCTCCCCATTTTGGAAAATTTCTGTCAAGAAACGGCGAACCAGCTTTTTATTTTCTGCTTTCTTATCCAAATCCTTGATTTCAAAATCTCCAAAAATTTGATCTAGTTGGTCATTTTCAGGTGTTCGATAGTAGTCAATGACATCCCAATGCTCAACAATACGACCATTCTCATCCGCACGGAAAGTATCCGTCGTCACCCATTGAGCTTCTCCACCATTCAGATATTGATGAACATGAACAAAGACCAGATTGCCATCCTCAATGGTGCGGACAATCTTAATCTGACGCTCTGGATGACGCTCAAAGAAATCTGCAAAGAAGGCTGCAAATCCTTCTTTCCCGTCAGGAACACCTGTCGAATGTTGGATATAGGTATCCCCTACAGACTGGGCTTGAGCCTCAGCAACTCGTCCGTCTTGAATGGCATGGATGTATAGGTTGTGAGCATTTTTCACTTGTTGTGACATATTTTAATCCTCTTTTGCCTTCACTTTCAGATTTGCCAAAATTCTTTCTTGAAAGGCTTCAAATTGCCGAATTTCTTCCTCTGAAAATCCTTTGTAAAAAATCGTATCCAATTTCTGACTGACACGATGTCCCACTTCTTTCTGGGACTTGCCTAACTCCGTTAAAACTAAATACTTCTTACGCTTGTCTTTTCCACACGGACTAACAATTACAAGCTTTTGTTCCTCTAGCTTTTTTATCATAGTCGTCAGCGTATTATTCGCAAGCCCAGTCGCAAGCGCGATATCTGTCGCAGTTGCGCAGCCAGTTTCACTATTCCATAAAACCGCTAAAATCTTGCCCTGTTCACCCCTATAAAGAGCCTCAGGATCTTGACTCAGTAACTTCTGAAAAATCCGTCCATTCAACAAACGAATATGATGGGCTAGCAAATGACTATTTTTCATAACACCTCCAATTTATTTCGATATCGAAACGAATAAAATAATTGTAACACTTGTCCTTCCAACTGTCAACTATTTCGATTTAGAAATAATTTTTGATAATAATTTACATCACCATACTCCAGTTCAACTAACTTTTAACGAGAGTTTCTAAACTCCTTCGTCCTCCAGTCTACAAAAGTCTTCCATCCGTACTGTCCTATATTTTATTAGGGGATACGTTTTTCCTATCAGACCATTTATTTTAAAGATAGAAGTCAATCTTAATTGCTTCCATCTGTTCTTTTATAGTATATTGAAGTTGGACTAGGGCACTGTATCTTCTAAAACATTGATAGAAAGCGATTTGAATTTCCCAATCAATTTGTTCGTATTTAATTTTACCTTACCCTATCTTTCTCATAGCACCCTTCAAACAGCCTATCCCCTACCGTTTGACGATTCCTCACTTCTCTCCACTTCCATTACAGAAGTTTCTTCACTACTATGGTCTCGGCTAACTTCTCATGATTCCTTGTTACTACTATTTGAACGCTCACGAGATAGGTCTTACAAAAAAATACTTTGATCCACAATGGAATCAAAGCATTTTAAAAATCTCCCCATACATAAGCGCAGAAGCTGCGGTTCCTCTGTACTTGGCTTCTTCTCTCTTGATAAAACGAGCCAAATTGAGCAACTCAGGTGCCGGATATTTGGGATTCTTGAGCAATTCACGATTGACCAGTCCTGAGAGACGAACTGCCAGCAATTGCTCATTTGTAGTAGGCAGTTTTTTAGCAGTCTCTAGGAGAGCAGCAACTAAATCTTCACTCAAATCATGTCGAGCATGATTGTAAAGATCTGTTACAAGGCTTTCTAGGTTTGGTTCTACCATCCCTACCACCTCCTTAAGTTTAATAATTTTTAATCAAATCAACCGTTGAACGATCCAATTTCTTCACCAAGGCTTGCAAGAAAGCTTGAGCTTCTAAGAAGTCATCCATAGCGTAGAGGGTTTGGTGAGAATGGATATAACGAGCGCAAACACCGATTGTTGTAGATGGGACCCCACCATTTTTCAGATGGGCTGCGCCAGCGTCTGTTCCGCCTTTACCACAGTAGTATTGGTACTTGATACCAGCTTCTTCAGCAGTTGTCAAAAGGAAATCCTTCATACCTGGGAGAAGCAAGTGACCTGGATCGTAGAAACGAATCAAGGTTCCATCTCCAATCTTGCCTTGACCGCCATAAACATCACCTGCTGGTGAGCAATCAACTGCTAGGAAAACTTCTGGGTCAAACTTGGTTGTGGAAGTATGGGCACCACGAAGACCAACTTCTTCTTGGACGTTAGAACCCAGATAGAGTTCATTTCCGAGTTTTTGACCTGAAAGAGCTTCTGCCAACTCACTAACCATAAGCACTCCATAGCGATTGTCCCAAGCTTTTGAGATGATATTTTTTTCATTGGCTGTCAAGATTGCAGAACTATCTGGTACGACGGTGTCGCCAGGACGGATGCCAAAGCTTTCTGCCTCAGCCTTGTCTGCAAAACCACCATCAAAGACGATATATGCGATAGCTGGCATAGTTGGACCGCCCTTACCACGAGTCAAATGTGGAGGGACAGAACCCGAAATCACAGGAATTTCACGACCGTCACGAGTCAGAAGTTTGAAACGTTGGCTGCTGACCACCATAGGATTCCAACCGCCGATTTCTACAACACGGAAGGTACCATCTGGCTTAATCTCGCTGACCATAAAACCAACTTCATCCATGTGAGAAGCGACCAAGACGCGCGGTGCATCTGCAGCTTCTGAATGTTTAATCCCGAAAATACCACCCAAGCCATCTGTCACCACTTCATCCACGTGCGGTGTCAACTTTTCACGAAGATAAGCACGGACAGGCGCTTCATGACCTGAGATCGCAGCAAGTTCTGTTACTTCTTTGATTTTTGAAAATAATGTTGTCATTTCAGTTCCTTCTTTCTTTCATCCATTTTACCACTTTTTATAGGAGAAGGATAGCAGGAAGGTTGATAGTTTTTTACTCAGTTTTCCTATAAAAAAGAGAGACAGATGTTCTTTCAGGAATTTTTCTTTCTTTTTACATTAAATTGTCAGAAATTTTATTGACAGATTAGAAAAATAATGTTACATTTATATCCGCAGGTATCTTTCGATACCAAATCTACATGAAAGGACGGGGTATGAAACTTTCTCATTATTTAATTGGCTTACTTCTACTCCTAGTCTTTCTCTCTATTAGCATTGGGACCAGTGATTTTTCATGGGGAAAACTCTTTGCACTGGATCATGAAACTTGGCTTCTCTTTCAAGAGTCCCGTCTTCCAAGAACCATTAGCATTCTCCTGACTGCCTCTAGTATGAGTATGGCAGGGCTCCTCATGCAGACTATCACTCAAAATCAGTTTGCTGCTCCGAGTACAGTTGGAACCACTGAAGCCGCCAAACTGGGAATGGTATTGAGCCTCTTTGTCTTTCCGTCGGCTAGTCTGACCCAAAAGATGCTCTTTGCTTTTGTTTCATCCATCGTATTCACCCTCTTCTTCCTAGCCTTTATGACTATTTTCACCGTAAAGGAAAGGTGGATGTTGCCTCTGATTGGGATCATCTATAGTGGGATTATCGGTTCTGTGACAGAAGTTATCGCCTATCGTTTCAATCTAGTTCAGAGTATGACTGCCTGGACCCAGGGCTCCTTCTCTATGATTCAGACCCATCAGTATGAGTGGCTCTTCTTAGGCCTCATCATCCTGATAGCCGTTTGGAAATTATCCCAAACCTTCACCATCATGAATCTAGGAAAAGAAACTAGCGAAAGTTTGGGGATTTCCTACTCCCTACTTGAAAAACTGGCCCTCTTTCTGGTGGCATTAACGACTAGTGTCACCATGATTACCGTGGGGGGCTTACCATTTCTCGGAGTTATTGTTCCAAATCTTGTTCGCAAGCGCTATGGAGATAATCTAAGCCAGACCAAACTCATCGTCGCTCTGGTCGGTGCTAATCTAGTTCTGGCCTGCGATATCCTATCCCGAGTTCTAATTCGGCCCTATGAGCTGTCTGTCAGTCTTCTACTAGGAATCATTGGTAGCCTCGTCTTTATCCTACTTCTCTGGAGAGGGGGACGACAAGATGCAGTCTAAAAGCAAACATACCAAGCTCTTCTGGCTTCTCATTATTCTTGCCGTCGGAGCTTGTCTTCTCTACTTTTGGCCCATCACTCACTTGTCAGCCTTTGCTTGGAAGCTACGTTCCCAAAAAATCATCGTTTATCTCTTGGTAGCTATCGCGACAGGGGTTTCGACCATTAGTTTTCAAACCCTAACGGAAAATCGCTTCCTGACGCCAAGTATTTTGGGAATCGAATCCTTCTACGTCCTACTACAAACCCTACTACTGGTTTTTGAAAGTAAGTTTCTTCAACTTGGCAAGTCTCCTATCTTAGAATTCCTAGTTTTGCTTCTACTTCAATCCCTCTTCTTTCTTGCCTTACAAGGCTACTTAAAGACACTGATGAAACAAGACCTGGTCTTCATCCTGCTAATCTGTCTAGCCCTCGGAAGTCTCTTTCGAAATATCAGTACCTTCCTTCAGGTCCTGATGGATCCAAACGAATACGATAAACTGCAAAACAGTCTCTTTGCCTCCTTTCAACATCTCAACACTTCCATCCTAGCCATCGGCTCTCTGATTATCCTTGCTTTGACAATCTTTTTCTTTCGGAAAGCAGTCATTCTGGATGTCTTGCACCTACAAAGAGAAACGGCTCAGATATTGGGACTCGATGTTGAAAAAGAACAGAAAGAACTCCTCTGGGGCATCGTACTTTTGACCTCAACGGCCACTGCCTTGGTAGGTCCTATGGCCTTCTTCGGCTTTATGCTAGCCAATCTCACCTACCTAATCGTCAAAGACTATCGACACAAGTTGCTCTTTATCGTGGCTATTCTGGTCGGATTTATCAGTTTGACCTTGGGGCAGGCCCTGATTGAACGAGTATTTGCTCTGGAAATTCGCATCAGTATGATCATCGAGAGTGTGGGTGGCTTCTTATTCTTTATCTTACTTTATAGGAGGGCGCGTCGGTGAAACTGAAAAACATTGACAAATCCATTCAAAAACAGGATATTTTGCAAGGCATTTCGCTTGAAGTCAGTCCTCAGAAACTGACAGCCTTCATTGGTCCAAATGGTGCTGGAAAATCGACTCTCCTCTCCATCATGAGCAGACTGACCAAGAAAGATCAGGGAATTCTCAGTATCAAAGGCCGTGAAATCGAGAGTTGGAATTCGCAAGAACTGGCTCAAGAACTAACCATCCTAAAGCAGAAAATCAATTACCAAGCCAAATTGACGGTGGAAGAACTGGTCAGTTTTGGACGTTTTCCCTACAGCCGAGGTCGACTGAGACCAGAAGATTGGGAAAAAATCCGAGAAACTCTGGACTATCTGGAACTAACCAACTTAAAAGACCGCTACATCGACAGCCTGTCTGGGGGACAACTCCAGCGAGTCTTTATCGCTATGGTACTGGCCCAGGATACAGACTTTATCTTGCTGGATGAACCACTCAACAATCTCGACATCAAACAAAGCGTTAGCATGATGCAGATTCTTCGGAGACTGGTGGAAGAACTCGGAAAGACCATTATCATCGTCCTCCACGATATTAACATGGCCAGCCAGTATGCGGATGAAATTGTCGCCTTCAAGGACGGCCGAGTCTTTCGCAAGGGAACAACAGATCAAATCATGCAAGCTGATCTGCTCAGTCAACTATATGAAATTCCTATCACGCTAGCTGATATCAATGGCAAAAAGATTTGTATCTATAGCTAGTAACATAGAAGCTCAAGTTAGAGAACTTTCAGTCTCTTAGTCAATAAAACCTAGAGACTCCCTAAATCGTTATCACATTTTAAAAAGGAGAAATTATGAAAACATCCCTTAAACTTTATCTCACTGCCCTAGCGGCCAGCTTCTTGCTCCTACTTGGTGCATGTAGTACAAACTCAAGCACTAGTAAGACGGAGTCAAGTAGCTCTGCTCCAACAGAGGTAACCATTAAAAGTTCACTAGGTATAGTCACACTTTCAAAAGTCCCTGAAAAGATTGTGACCTTTGACCTCGGTGCTGCGGATACTATTCGCGCTTTAGGTTTTGAAAAGAATATCGTCGGAATGCCTACAAAAACTGTTCCGACTTATCTAAAAGACCTAGCTGGAAAAGTTAAAAATGTTGGTTCTATGGTTGAGCCAGACCTAGAAGCCCTTGCTGCTCTTGAACCAGACCTAATTATCGCTTCACCACGTACCCAAAAATTCGTAGATAAGTTCAACGAAATCGCTCCGACTGTTCTCTTCCAAGCAGGCAAAGATGACTACTGGACTTCTACCAAGACTAATATCGAATCCCTAGCAAGCGCCTTTGGTGAAACTGGTACACAGAAAGCCAAGGAAGAATTGGACAAGCTAGACAAGAGCATCCAAGAAGTCGCAACTAAAAACGAAAGTTCTGACAAAAAAGCCCTTGCTATCCTCCTCAATGAAGGAAAAATGGCTGCCTTTGGTGCCCAATCTCGTTTCTCTTTCTTGTATCAAACCTTGAAATTCAAGCCAACTGACACTAAATTCGAAGACTCACGCCACGGACAAGAAGTCAGCTTTGAAAGTGTCAAAGAAATCAACCCTGACATCCTCTTTGTCATCAACCGTACCCTTGCCATCGGTGGTGACAACTCAAGCAACGATGGCGTCCTAGAAAATGCCCTCATCGCTGAAACACCTGCCGCTAAAAATGGAAAGATCATCCAACTAACACCAGATCTCTGGTATCTAAGCGGAGGCGGACTTGAATCAACAAAACTCATGATTGAAGATGCACAAAAAGCCTTGAAATAAGCTGCTTTAAACTCAATCACATCTTTACATGATAAAACGCATCCTATCAAGCTCACTCAAACCTGATAGGATGCGTTTTTATCATTTTATTAAAACCTTTTGCCCAACCTCATTCCCCTTCTTGATTCCGTTTAAGGGAAAAATGGTCTGGGACGGGGTCCTTACCTGTTTTCGACCATGGATGGCAACGTAAAATTCGAGCCAAACCCATCAAAACACCCTTGAAGCCATGTTTTTCAATAGCCTGAATCATGTAGTTGGAACAAGTCGGCTCAAAGCGACAAGAGGGTGGAAAGGCTGGTGAGATAAACCGTTGGTAAAAGCGCACAGGCGCTATTAAGATTCGTTTCATTATTTCTTGGTTACAGCCATGGTGTGTAGTTGGCTGATTTCTTTTTTATTAAGACGACGAGATTCTCCTGGACGGAGTCCTGTCAAGTCTAGGTGTCCAAAACGAGTCCGTGACAACTTGTCCACTTGAAGACCAACAGCTTCAAACATCTTTTTAACCTGATGGTTACGTCCTTCATGAATGGTCAACTGTACCACAGAGCGATTTTTAACTGGGTCCACTTTGAGAATTTCATAAACAGCTGGCTTGGTTTTCTTGCCATCAATCTCCAGTCCACGGGTCAAGGGGCGGAGATTATCCTTATTGGCCACACCTTTAACACGCGCGACATAAACCTTGTCAATCTCATTACGAGGGTGAATCATCTCATCCGTAAAATCCCCATCATTGGTCAAAATCAAGACACCTGATGTATCCCAGTCCAAACGACCTACAGGATAGATGCGCTCTTTCACGTTGGGCAAGAGGTCGACAACCGTCTTGCGACCCTTGTCATCTGTCACACTGGAAATGACACCGCGTGGTTTGTTAAGCAGATAATAGACCTTTTCTTCGTTGTAGATAGGCTGGCCTTCAACTTCGACCTTGTCGCCTGACTTGATGGTCGTTGCTAGTTCACGTACCACCTGGCCGTTAACCGTCACCAAGCCTTGCTTGATCAGCTCTTCTGCTTTTCTCCTACTGGCCACACCTGCGTGGGCAATATACTTATTGATTCTCATCTTCTTCTATCCTTTCACCAAATAATTGGCTTTCTTGGGCTTGAATCTCAAGCTCATCAATCACTGGTAATTCTTCTAAATGATTTATCCCCATGTAATCTAGGAAATAATCTGTAGTCACATAGAGGTTGGGGCGACCCAACACTTCTTTTTTCCCGTCTTCTCGTATCAAGTCAAAGGCCTGCAACTTTGCCAAGGCCCCACTCGAGTTGACCCCACGGATGGCATCAATCTCTATCCGTGTGATGGGTTGCTTGTAGGCAATGATGGACAAGGTCTCAAGGGCAGCTCGAGATAAACTCTGGTTGATAGGTGCCTTAGAGTATTCCTTCAAAACCGCTGCAAATTGAGGCTTGGTCACCAATCTATAAGCGCCCCCTGTCTCAATCAGAGCCAAACTGGAATCTGGGTCCTTTTCATACTTCTGGACTAATTTTTCTAAACTCTGTTGGATGCCTGTCGGTGGCAGAGAGAGGAGTTCAGCTAACTGGCGGACTCTAATCCCATCTTCACCCGCTACAAACAAGAGCGCTTCTATTTTTGCTAAAGTACTCATCTTTCCTCTCTATCAAGTCTAGTTTTGGACCACTTGACTTTCTTCCTTCTTTTCCATGAGATAAATATCTCCAAAACTTTCCTCTTGCACAAGGATCAGCTCCTGGGTTTTGATTAACTCTAGGGTTGCCAAAAAGAGGGTAATAACCTCTTGGACATTCTGGGCTTCCTTAAACAAATCCTGCAAGCGCAATTGATCTCGTCCAGTCAAGGACTCTTTCACGATAACCATCATGTCCTCAATCTTATACTCATCCCGCAAGATAGTCGTGTGATTCTGTGCAAACTCCTCTTTTTTCTTGGCTAGGATATTTGAAAAAGCCAAAAAGAGGTCAATGGTCGTCTTGTCATGCACAAGCTCCGCATCTTCGTAAATCAACTCTGTCGGCGCTTTGGAATAGTACTGGGCCCGTTCTTGGTGCTTGGCTTCCAAGTGCTCACCCAAGAGCTTAAACTTACGGTATTCTTCGATTTGAGAGAGAAGATCCTGCTCCAGGTCATCCTCCAAATCTGTCACTTCCGCTACCTTTGGAAGAAGCTTGCGGCTCTTGATCAACATGAGCTGACTGGCCATGACCATGTACTCGCCCGTCACTTCCAGACGCATGGCCTGCAGGGTTGAGACATAGGCTAGATACTGCTCGATGACTTCCGTGATGGGCACATCGTAGATATCCATCTGGTACTTAGAAACCAGGTGCAAAAGCAAGTCCAGGGGCCCTTCAAAATCTTTTAATTTAATATCCATTATCTATATTTTTCTAAGGTCAGGACTGTTTTTAATCCTAATTTTTTTGCAATTTCGTACAAATCGACCTTGTTTTCTATTTGTCTTAGAATAAACTGTTCTCGCAAGGCTTGGGCTGATAAGGCTGGAAAACCTCTCTCCTTGACAAAAGCTTCTAACTGACGAAAGGCCCACTGACGAGAATAGGCTTTCCCTCCCCTTTCAAACAGATAGGTCTGGCCCATCAAGGGTTCTAGCTCTGAAAGCAAGGTCGTGGGAATGGTGACAATCCTCTGTTGGGAAGCCTTCTGGATTCGCAACACCTGAAAATCCAGATTGATATCCGCAACCTTTAGAGCTAAAATCTCACTCGGCAAGAGTCCCATTTCTAGGATTAAGAGTGCTAGCAAGCGACCCTCTGGATAGTCGCTTTCTTGCCAAAAAGAGTCTAGGTCTAACAGTTCTGGCTTTGCGGTCTTCTTTTCAGCTTGTTTAGCTAATTCTAAGCGGTAAAAGCTATCCACTTCTCCTTTTTGATAGAGAAAGTAGAGAAATTGATTACAAGCCGAAATTTTCCGCTTCTGGGCGCTGATTTTCAGACTGGCTAGCTGGACTTGGTAAATCTTGAGACTGGTCTCCGAAATCCGCTCACCCACAATGTCTAAAAATTGCTCCAAATCATACTTATAGGACTGCTTGGAATTGGCAGACAAGCCCTGCTTTTCCTCTAAAAAGGCTGAAATCCTATCTCTCATTTGCATCGAATCTCGTATTCCTTACTAAAGTCATGCAAGAGAGCATTGACTGCCTTGAGGATAGACTTGCGCGTAATAATCCCTTGGAAAATACCTTCTGCGTCCACAACCGGCAAGAAGGACTCATCTACCAGCTTGTGCAAGACCTCCGTAATGGTAAAATCAGGCGAAACAACCGCTACGTCCGTTTTAGTCATATGAACAATATCCGTATCTGCCATGATTTCTTGACTCAAGTCATGCTCCATCTGATAAGCCATAATATCTCTGAGCCCAATCGTCCCAACAAACTGTTTTTCATCTGTCACAACAGGAACACGGGTATAGGTCATCTGACTGAGCAAGAGTGTCGCGTGATCTGCATTGTGAGTATCAATCAACACAGCTAGATTTTCAGCAGGAGTTAAAAAAGTTTCCTCCTGCCCCAACAAGAAAGTCTCAAACTCCTTGGCAATCATCGGCTAAACTCCTTGGACAAGCCCGGATACACCTCATGGTCTCGTGTCAAAAAGTCCACTTTGAAATAACTATCATCAATCTCCACACGAGCATAAAGACATTCTCTGATGGTCCCACGTGGTTGACTGATGGAACCTGGATTTAGAAAGAGGGTCTTGCCTTCCATCCAAGCGCTTGGCACATGCAAGTGACCATAAAGGCAGATATCGGCCTCTTCTTCCTGAGCCCAGTAGTCCAGCTTTTGAAAGTTGAAATTGATGTCAAACAAGTGACCATGGGTTTGGATAATCTTGATCGAACCAAGCTCAGTCACCAAACGTTCTGGGTAGCCGGCGTAGAAGTCCATGTTCCCTTTAACAACACGGATGCCCTCCCAAAGTGGAGAATCAGGACGCAGTTCAGAATCGCCATTATGAAAAACGGCATCGACTTTGCCCACATAGCGATCACGGATTTCTTCCACAATCAAGCTATCGCCATGAGAATCGCTCATTACAATGATGGTTTGCTTTGCCATGATGGAAATACCTCCAAAAGTTTCTTAACGGCTAAGGCACGGTGAGATTGACTATTTTTTTCTTCGAGGGTTAATTCAGCTGATGACTTGCCTGTCTCTCCTACAAGGAAGAGAGGATCATAGCCGAAGCCATTTTCACCCTTAGGTTCAAAGTTAATGTAGCCAGGCCAGTCTGCTTCAACAACCAAACTTTCCTTGTTTGGACTGGCTACGACTAGGGTTGTATGGAATTGAGCCGAGCGGTCCTTGAGTTCAAAGACCATGGCCAATTCGTGCAAGAGTTTGGCATTGTTTTCACGGTCAGTAGCTCCCACTCCTGCGAAACGAGCTGACCAGACACCTGGCAAGCCACCAAGGACATCGACTTTGAGACCTGAGTCATCTGCCAAAACCATCTTGCCCGTTAATTGAGAAATAGTTTCTGCCTTGAGACGGGCATTTTCTTCAAAGGTCATGCCTGTTTCAGCTACTTCAGGTAAGTCAGGATAGTCATTAAGATTTTCCACATCGTAGCCTAGCTTGTCAAAGATAGCTCGGAATTCCTTGGTCTTGCCCTCGTTTCGAGTCGCAATCAATAAGGTTTCTCTGACCTTGTTTGTCTCAAAGAAAGCTTCTACATCAACACCTTCTTTAGGCAATTCTACATGCAGGAGTTGCCCATTTTCAACTAAGAGAAAAGCCCCCTGACGTTGGATGACTTCCACATTTCGTCCCATTTCTTGGTTGAGGATATCTACCACAAAAGACAATAAACGGTAGAGAGAACCATAGCGTAAAACAGTAACAGAAACAGGAAAACCTCGATCCTCATCTCGAAATCTTTGGGCAAACTCCAATAGAGGAAAATCCAAGTCATCATCCGTCAACGTCCGGACGCCACCAAAAATACCATAGGACCCGACATACCAGTCCTGTTCATCCTTATATTCATAAATTTTATTTGTCATAATTCTACATGCTCCACATGAATCTCTTTTTCCAGCCATTCTTCACCAATTTGTGCAAAACTTTGGCTGCTAGCTGTTGTGTAAAAACGGTGATGGAGTGATCCGGCATCACGACCACGATTGATTTCAAAATAATTGAGTAGGACTGAGATGTCCCGTACACACTCTGCCCCACTATCGATGAGCTGAACCTTGGGCCCCATGACATTTTGAATAATAGGTCTGAGCAGTGGATAATGGGTACAACCCAAAATCAGGCTATCCACCTTGCCAACCAAGGGACGCAGGGTTTCATAGACCACTTTCTTGGTGACACTGGTTGACAGGGCACCAGACTCCACCAAGGGAGCAAACTTGGGACAGGCCAAGCTCTCCACCTGTAAGTCCGGATCCAGATCATGGATTTTCTGGCGATAAATGTCAGATTGGACCGTCATGGGTGTTCCAATCACTCCGATTTTCCCACCTTGGCTGGACTTGATGGCTGCTGAAGCTCCTGGCAAAATCACACCCAAGACAGGAATATCTAGTTGAGCCTTGATTTCTTCCCAGACGACCGCAGTCGCAGTGTTACAAGCAATGACAATCATCTTGACATCCTTGGTCAAAAGAAAGTTGACCAACTGCCAAGTATATTCACGAATTTGCTCAGCAGGACGGGGACCATAGGGCGCCCGTGCCGAATCTCCAATATAGACGATTTCTTCATGGGGAAGCTGGCGCATGAGCTCGCGCACAACGGTCAAGCCCCCGACACCCGAATCCAAAAAACCAATTGGTCGATTATCCATACAGTCTTCTTTCTAGTCTTTTTTCTGATTGATAGTTCATTATGATTATTTATCCTTATGAACTGAATGACAGTCTAATCAATAACTATCTCTCTTAATCATAATCAAATATCAATAGAATGCAAGGAAAAAGTCTCATCCCTAAACATAACCAACATAGTGAGAAGTCTGGAACTTTCATCCCAGACTTTTCCTTATTTATTTTTTCTTTTTATTGTTGGCAAGGGCTGCTTTTTGTTGGCGAATGATTTGGTGGTAAACTTGTTGCACCTTGGCTTCGCTTGGTTTTTGACCATTTGCACTCAAAAGAGTACGAACTGCTTCAGCATTCAAACGTGGGTTGTCAGCGAATTCTTTTTCAATTTGCTTACGAACCAAGTACATTCCTCCAAGAGCTCCTCCTAGAAAAGCTAGCACAATCAATACAATTGCTAATAGTAAATCCATTATATTTCTCCTGTTTCTTTTTGAGTCTCTTTCATTATACCACAAACTAGCCACCCTGACTAGTTTGTTTTACGCTTTCAGGGAGGGAATAGACGGCAAAAAGAACCCTGCTTTTCTGCGAAAGAGGGTTCCTTACTGAGTTTATACTCAATGAAAATCAAAGAGCAAACTAGGAAGCTAGCCACAGGCTGCTCAAAACACTGTTTTGAGGTTGCAGATAGAGCTGACACGGTTTGAAGAGATTTTGCAAAACGCAAGAAATAAAAGACTGAGACACTAGATCTCAGCCTTTTTCTTTATCCCAAAACCAATTCATCACTGACCAAACTTTGGCCACTATTTTTCTGGAAGAGATGCATGAGGTCTTCAACTGTCAGATGCTTTTTCTCTTCTCCTTTTACATCCACCACTATCTTGCCTTGATAGAGCATAATGAGACGATTTCCGTACTCAATCGCATGGTTCATATCGTGGGTAATCATCAAAGTCGTCAACTGATGATGTTCCACAATTTTTTGTGTCAAATCCATCACCATTTGACTCGTTTTCGGGTCAAGTGCCGCAGTATGTTCATCCAAAAGCAAGAGTTTAGGTTTCACTAGAGCTGCCATGACTAGAGTCAAGGCCTGTCTTTGTCCTCCTGAGAGATATTGAGTATCCACTTTCAAGCGGTTTTCAAGACCAATATTCAACTCCTTCAAGGCCTCTTGGAACTGGATTCTATCCTTCTCCTTCACGCCCCAACCAAGCCCTCTCTTCTGCCCGCGTCTCAAGGCAATAGCCATATTTTCCTCAATCGTCAAACGAGAAGCTGTCCCCATCTTAGGGTCTTGAAAAACACGGGCAATATCCTTGGCTCTCTTTCTTACACTCAGATTTTTAATGGATTTACCTGCCAATAAAAGGTCCCCTTCGTCCACCGATAGATTGCCTGCCAAGATATTCATCAAAGTGGATTTACCTGCTCCATTTCCACCAATCACAGAGATAAAATCTCCCTCTTCAACCTCTAAATCTAATCCTTTGAGGACATGGTTCTCATTGACCGTCCCTGCTTCAAATGTTTTGTGAATATTTTCAAGTGTTAACAAACTTGCCATAACTTTCTCCTCCTATTCATTTCTCAATTTCAGACCACGAATCTTTAATCTCTTTTGCAATTCTGGTGCAAATAAAACTAAAGCGAGCAAGATTGCATTAAAGAGACGAACCAGGTTTTGATCTAGATTTGGAATTTCATAGATATTTAAAATAATCAAACGGTAAACAATAGCACCGATTCCGATGGATAACAAGCGACCTCCAATGGTCAAGTCGTGAATCAAGACTTCCGCAATAATGACTGCACTCAAACCAACAACAATGGTTCCTGTCCCAGAAGTCACATCTGAAAATCCATCATTTTGGGCAAACAAGGAACCACATAGGGCAATCAAGCCGTTTGAAATCATGTAACCAACAATCTTCATGGTGTCTACATTGACCCCATTTGCCTCACTCATCGGGATATTGTCACCAGTCGAACGCAAAACCAAGCCAATCTCTGTTTTCATCAAAAGAGTCAAGACCAAACAAACAAGTAAGAGACAGGCCAAACTGAATGAGAAAACAGCTTCTTCAGTTGTCAGCCCTAAGCTCGCCAATTGTTTAAAGACAGTTGAAGAATCTCCCAAGGAAAGATTGGGCACACTTCCCATGATTTTAATATTGATGGAATAAAGCCCTGTCAAGGTCACAATCCCTGTCAAGAGAGCTGGAATTTTCATCTTGGTATGGAGCATTCCTGATACTAGACCTGCTACCATACCTGCAAACAAAGCAAGTAAAGTCGCAATCCAAGGATTTGTCCCTGCCTGTATCTGCGATACAACAACAGCTGCACCCAGAGGAAAGGCTCCTTCAGCAGTCATATCCGCAATATCCAAAATACGAAAAGTCAAGTAAACCCCAATGGCCATAATCGACCACAACAAACCTTCTGATAAACTAGATAATACAAAACTCATCTTAAACCTCCCTATTCCTTGCTTTCTAACTTACTAATATCAATTCCTAGTGCATCTGCCATTTCTTGGTTGGTATGCAATTCCAGCTTTTCAGGCAACTCAACTGCTATATTTTCTGGCTTCTCACCTTTTAAGACACGAACCAGCATTCTTGCTGTCTGACGTCCCAATTCTTCATAATTGGTTCCGTAGTTATACAAGCCACCAACCGCAATCATTTCTGTTGAACCACCAAATACTGGAACCTTGTGTTTAATAGAAACCTGCTTAACTGTTTCCATGGTTGACGAAATGGTATTATCCGTTGGGACAAAAACCATATCCACCTCTGCCATCAAGCTTTCTGCAGCAGCCTTGACGTTGTTACTGTCCAAGATTGTTTTTTCAACAACGCTAAAGCCTTTTTCTTCCAGAAGGCGCTTAGCTTCATCCTTTTGGACAACCGAATTTGGCTCGCTCTGAGTATAAAGAATTCCAATTGTTTTAGCTTTTGGCAACACTTTCTTTATCAAATTGATTTGGGTTGAAATGGCATCTGATGACTGATCGCTTGTCCCAGTTACATTGCCCCCAGGATGTTCTCTTGACTCAACCAACTTGGCACTGACAGGATCTGTTACCGCTGAAAAGATAACCGGTGTCGTTTGTGTTGTATTAGCCAAGCTCTGAGCAGAAGGCGTTGCGATAGCTAGAACGACATCACTAGATTCTGCTAGTTGCTGGGAAATCGTTTTTAGATTTCTTTGTTCTCCCTGTGCATTTTGCAAATCAATCTCGATATTTTTCCCTTCAATATAACCTTGCTTGCCCAGCTCATCCACAAAACCTTCTCTAGTAGCGTCTAGAGACTGGTGGGTAATAAATTGTGAAATACCGATACGAAATACATCTTTTTTCTTATCTGCCTTCAACTGATGCAAACTGATCAGAGAGGTTAAGAGGATCCCCACTACCAAGAGGGGTGCTAGCAATTTTCGAACAACTTTCATAATGAAACTCCTTCTCAGAAAAGATAATACTCAATGAAAATCAAAGAGCAAACTAGGAAACTAGCCGCAGGCTGTACTTGAGTACGGCAAGGCGACGTTGACGTGGTTTGAATTTGATTTTCGAAGAGTATAAAACAAAAAACCGCCTAGATAATACCTAAACGGATGCTTGAAAAAATCTAACAAGTTATAACTTTGCTAGTCCATTTAGATATTCATCTATATGGACCACAATCAAAAATCTTAGCCACATAGATACAAACAAATTGCTTGAACTGTTTGCATCCATGGTGACATGTCTACAAACACTATCTAAAGTAGCTAAAGTAAAAGTTTTGATTCATTGTTACAGCTTGTCTTTTATTCATTTCTTTTTCTGCTTTCTTTTTTGATGTTTCCTATCTTACCACCTTTTTCATCACCTGTCAAGAATATTTCAGAATTTTTTAAAATTTTTCGAAAATTCTTTCAAGCCGCTTTCAAAGTTTTTTCAAATCAGTCCAACAAAAAAAGGTTTATAATTTCCATAAAAGTTGACATGGAAATTATAAAACCATTATTAGTTTAATCCTTGTTGATAACGTGCCAATTCGGCTTGGTTCGCCCAAACATAATGACCTGGACGGATTTCAACCATAGAAGGTTTGTCAGTCTCATAGTCGTGTTGACTTGGGTCGTAAACCTTCAAGACCTTCTTACGTTCCAAGATTGGATCTGGAATTGGTACCGCTGAAAGCAAGGCTTGAGTATATGGGTGAATTGGATTGTTAAACAATTCTTCTGTTTCTGCAACCTCTACAATAACACCCTTATAAATAACTGCGATACGATCTGAAATAAAGCGAACGACCGACAAATCATGGGCGATGAAGAGATAAGTCAAACCGAGTTCTTTTTGGAATTTTTTGAGCAGGTTCAAGACTTGGGCACGTACAGAAACGTCCAAGGCTGAAATTGGCTCATCCGCAATAACAAAATCTGGTTGCATGACCAAGGCACGGGCAATACCGATACGTTGACGTTGACCGCCTGAGAATTCATGCGGGTAACGAGTCAAATGCTCAGCAAGAAGCCCCACTTCACGGATAATATTTTTAACTTTCTCTTTACGTTCTTCTTCATCCTTAAACAGATGATGATTGTAAAGACCTTCAGAAATAATATAATCAACAGTCGCACGTTCATTCAAACTTGCTGCAGGGTCTTGGAAAATCATCTGGATACGACGAATCAATTCCGCAGCTTGTTCACGCGATTTCTTACCATTAATCTTTTGACCCTCAAAAATAATATCACCATTACTTGTATCATTGAGACCGATTATCGCACGACCAATAGTTGTTTTCCCACTACCTGACTCACCAACAAGCGAGAACGTTTCTCCCTTGTTGATAAAGAAGTTAGCATTTTTAACCGCGACAAACTTCTTACTTCCTTCACCGAAGGAAATTTCTAAATCTTTGATTTCTACTAATTTTTCAGACATTTCCTTCCTCCTAGTCTGCCAGATGGGCAAATCCCATTTTTTCACGGATTTTATCGTGGAGATTTGCAATCACAGCTGGTTTTTCTACTTTTGGAGCATCCTCATGAAGAAGCCAAGTTTTAGCCCAATGTGTCTCTGATACTGAGAATTGAGGAGCTTTTTGTTCGAAGTCAATCTGCATTGCATAGTCTGAACGCAAGGCAAAGGCATCCCCTTTCAGGTCAGTATAAAGTGACGGAGGTGTTCCTGGAATTGAGTAAAGATCCCCTTTATCATCAGCAAGCTGAGGCAAGCTAGACAAGAGACTCCATGTATATGGATGGCGAGGGTCATAGAAGACTTCCTCAACAGTTCCATACTCAACAATTTCTCCTGCATACATAACCGCTACCTTATCCGCAATACTTGCTACCACACCAAGGTCGTGAGTGATAAAGATTGTTGTGAAATGGTACTCGTTTTGTAAAGATTTGAGCAAATCAATAATCTGTGCTTGAATGGTCACATCCAAGGCTGTTGTCGGCTCATCACAGATCAAAACATCAGGTCGGCAGGCAAGGGCAATAGCAATTACGATACGTTGACGCATTCCTCCAGAATATTGGAATGGGTATTCATCAAAACGTCTATCTGCATCTGGAATCCCAACCTTATTCATGTAGTCAATGGCCAATTCTTTTGCTTCCTTAGCTGTTTTTCCTTGGTGTTTTACAATAACTTCTGTAATCTGACTACCAATTGTTTTAATTGGGTCCAAACTAGTCATTGGATCCTGGAAGATAGTCGCAATCTTAGCCCCACGAATTTGTTCCCAATCTTTATGAGAAGATAGATCTGTCAAATCCTGACCACGGTAGTCAATACTCCCTTGGGCAATGCGACCATTTTCTTCGAGCATACCTGTGAAAGTCTTTGTCAAAACAGATTTACCTGATCCTGACTCACCTACCAAGGCTAATACTTCTCCTTCAACTAGTTCAAGAGAAACGCCGCGAATGGCTGTCAATACTTTGTCACGAACGTCAAATTCCACGACAATATCGCGAGCAGTCAAAATTACATTTTTTTCTTTTGTCATTTCTACTCCTATCTATGTGTACGTGGATCACTAGCATCCGCTAAGTTTTGACCAACTACGAAAAGGGACAAGGATACCAAGACAAGAGTTGTCAATGGAATCCAGAACAAGTAAGCATTAGTTGTTACGTTTTGTGAATAATCCGAAATCAAACGACCCAAACTTGGCACTGTAATTGGTAATCCAAGACCGAAGAATGACAAGAAGGCTTCGTATGAGATAAAGCTTGGAAGCATTTGAGTCATGGTTGTCACAATAACAGATACCAATTGTGGCATAATGTTTTTGGCAACAATCTTCAAGGTTGGTGTTCCCAAAGTACGTGAAGCCAAGTTGTATTCCAAGTCACGATAGCGCAAAATTTGCACACGAATCATGAAGGCAATCCCAATCCATGTCGTCACACTCATAGCAAAAATCAGATTCCAGAATCCAGCTCCGATTGAGTAAGTCAAGACAATAACAATCAAAAGAGATGGGATGTTTGAGATGACGTTATAAACTTCCATCATGACACGGTCAACTGATTTTGAAATTCCCCAAATACCACCGACAAAGACACCGATAACCAAGTTAATCACTGTCGCAATCACAGAAATGAGGATAGAGTTACGAGCTCCGAACCAGACACCGTCAAAGAGTGATTTACCGTTACTGTCTGTACCGAACCAATGCTCAGCATTTGGCTTGATATAGCGAGCACTAAAGTCGTTTACCTTGCTGACATCATTGAAATCAAACTTAGAAAACATTGGGTAGATGAAACTCATCAAAATAATGGCTACCAAGATTCCCAACATGACTACAGTTGATTTTTTCTTCATAAATTGTCTAAACACTGATTTCCAGTAAGAATATGCTGGCGCATCAATAGTTTCAGAGGCAAAATCGTCACGTTTTACAAACTGAAATTTTTCTTTATCGATTGTAGACATTATTTGCCTCCTTTCTCAGTCAATTTAATACGTGGGTCAATAATCGTCATCCAAATATCTCCCAAAAGAAGTGAGAAGATAGAAATACATGTAAAGATGAAGACAAGACCAACGACCATAGAGTTATTAGATGCTTTTACAGAGTCAATCAACATTTTACCCATACCTGGGAAGGCAAAGACTGTTTCAGTAAGGGTTGCACCACCGATAACCCCAATAACGGCACCAGGAATTCCTGAAACCAGCGGAACCATGGCATTTTTAAAGATGTGTTTGTTTGAAATTTCTTTTTCAGACAAACCTTTTGCACGAGCAAAACGAACAAAGTCTTGAGATTGCAAGTCAATCATGTAACGACGAATCCAAATGGCTGTACCAGGAGCACCCAACAAACCAAGGATTACTGCCGGTAAAACGTAAGAACGCCAATCTCCAGCTCCCAAGATAGGGAATGAATCTGGTAAACCAATTGAGGAACCAATCAATCGAACAATATAAACAAGGGCAATTGTTGGAAGTGCCATCAAGAAGGTCAAAGCCCCTGTTGAGAAGCTATCGATCCAAGTGTTCTTGAAACGAGCCATGGCTGAACCAAGTGGCACGGCAATCGCATAAGAAATCACCAAACCAATCAAACCAGCAATAGCAGAGCTGACAATCATAGATGGATATTGGTAATTACTTTCAGTCGCTGTATAAGGATCATCTTTCCCATAGCTAGCTACTTCACGAGAGTCAGCCTGACTAGGTGACTTGTAGGTTCTTGAGTAAATATTTACAGAAGACGTTTTCTTACCTGTTGGGAACTGAACTTGAGCAGTTTTGGTCTGTCCTTGACCTTGAGTAATAACCTGAAGAACTGGTGTATTAGCATAGGTTGGATAAGAGTCACCTAAATTGATATTCACAAAGTTTTGATGCACAAATGGGAACTGACTGTTGAAGTACAAGAGATATTTATGTTTAGTTCCTGAACCGACCAATGACCATCCGATAGCTGGATCATTTTCAAAACGAAGGTAGCGTTTCAAGTCTGGATTTTCAGGGTCTTGGATTTTATTTGTATGGTCAATGTCAATCAAGTTAGCATAGAAGTGAAAAACACGTTCAAAAATTGGAATTTCACGAGTAGCATAGAATTGACCACTTTCAGTAAATTCTCCCAAAGTCCAACCATGACCTAATTGATTGATGTACTTTTCATAAATAGCTTTATTGGTCGCATTTGCTTCTACTGTTACAGAAGAATCCATGCTACTTGCCTTTTCTTGCAACTCTTTAGTATCGTAATACTCAATGTAGCCCATACGCTCAAACACAGTATTTTCATAGTTATCACGTTTATCAGCCGTTGTCGCAATTTTATTATAGTTAGGATCCTGCTTGAAAATCAATTTTCGAGGAACCAAGGTATAGATAATCGTGTAGGTCAAAGTCGTTACTAAGAAAATCGAAACCAATGACCGCAAAACACGCATAAAAATATATTTTTTCATATTATTTCCTTTAAAAATCCCAAAAGAACCTTCTCCTCATGGAGAGAAAGTTCTATTAGAAATTATTTACTTCACATGACTTGCCAATTCTTTTTGAGCTTTCTCATTTGATTCAGCTTTTTCTTTCAACCATTTTTCACGAGCTTTTTCATACTCTTTCTTAGTCACCGCTTTATCTTGCAATTTCAAATATTTGAAGTAAACATCTGACCCCTTAGAGCCTGTTTGCGCAGAAGCTCCAGTAAATGGAACAACTCGTGAAAGCACCGGTGCTGCACCAGAAGAAGCCATAGCAGGAATAAAGAGAGAACTATCAGTCAACCATGCTTGAGCCGCTGCATATTTTTCATAACGGACATTCAAGTCGCTTGTCTCTTTGGCAGCTTCATCAACCAATTTATCGTATTCTTTCAAACCAACTTGAACTACTGAAGGGCTATTTGGATTATCAAATCCTAAATATGTTTTTGTAGTTTCACTGCTAGTTGTTTTTAAAATATCCAAGTAAGTAGATGGGTCTTGATAGTCTGGTCCCCATGTAACTCCTCCCGATACATCCCAATCCTCAGATGAAGCATTGGCAGCATAGTAAGTAATATTAAGGAATTCATCACTTGTCATTTGTTGAATATCGACAACGACATTTTCAACACCAAGAACTGTTTCTACAGATTGTTTAAAGGACTGAATACGGGCGATGTAGCCTTTTGATGCTTGGTCTACTGGAACATCCAGATGAATAGGAAACTGAACGCCATCTGCTTCTAAAGCTTTCTTAGCTTTCGCAAACTCTGCCTTGGCCTTGTCAGCATTGAATAAACCATCCTGCCCATCAGCTAAATTCACACCTTTCCACTCATCTCCATAAGCAGGAAGTTGAGCAGCGACTAAATCACCAAAGGTCTTCTCACCAACTGAAACAAAGTCTGGTTTTACAAATAGATTACGAACTGCTAAAGCTGCTCCATCTTTACCATTGATTTGAGCTGAGTAAGCTGAGCGATCAAGAGCAAAATTCAAGGCTTGACGGAAATCTTTGTTAAGCAATGCCTTCTTAGTAGCTGCTTTCTCTGAATCGGTAGTTTTAGAAGTATAGTTGTAACTTTGGCGATCAACATTCACACCCAGACCAGCAATCCCAGAGCCTGGTTGTGTGTAATAGATATTGTCCTTGTATTCTTCTGCAACCTTAGAATAGTTGGAGCTGGTAGGGAAAAGACGGGCATAACTATAAGCTCCACTAGTGAAGTTACGCTCTAGCGACTCCTGATCTGATCCATCATAGTAAGCTAGATTGATAGTATCTAGGTGGACATTTTCTTTATCCCAATATTGCTCATTTTTTACAAACTCTACAGAAGATTTTGCAGTCAACCCTTTCAACAAGAATGGACCATTATAAAGCAAGGATGTCGGATCTGTTGGTTTAGCAAAATCGCTTCCTTTTGATGTTTCGAATTCTTCATTCAGAGGCCAGAAAATAGAATAGGCAGAGGCCAGAAAATAGAATAGGTCAACTTAGAGTTCCAGAACGGTTCAGGCTGGTTCAAAGTGTATTGTAACGTATAATCATCAACCGCCTTGACACCAACTGTTGAAAAATCTGTTGAAGTTCCTGATAGATAATCTGCCAAGCCTTTAACCGAATTTTCAGCTAAATACATAGCTTCTGATTTTTTATCTGCTGCGTGTTTTAAACCGTTCACGAAATCTTTAGCCGTCACCTCTGCATATTCTTCTCCATCAGAGGTAAACCATTTAACCCCTTTACGAATCTTATAAGTGTAGGTCAAACCATCCTTAGAGACTTCCCAATCCTCTGCAACTGCAGGAGCAAGATTACCGTAATTATCGTTAGTGAATAAACCATCAATCCCATTTGAAGTCACTACTGTTGTACTATTTTTACTTGAAATCAGGTAGTCCAAGGTTTCTGGGTCTGCTGTATAAACATAGCCATAAGCTTTAGGGGCTGATGAATCAGATGATTTTGAAGAACTGCATGCTGCAAGTACACCTGCTGCTAATAAAACAAGACCTGCTGTAGCAAATACACGATTTTTTTTCATTTTCTACTCCTCTGTTTATGTGAATTATAGATTGACAACCATTATATCACATTATCCATTAAAAATCAAACAAATTTTCAGAATATTTAGGCTTATTAACACAAATTTTTCATTTTTTCTGAATATATGATTCAAATTATCGTTCGAAGTATCAAAGGCTACAGCTAAAATAGGAAATTTGACGCAGAAACTTTGGAGCTTAGGAAGACCTATAGTAAAATGAAATACAGACTGAACAATGTGATTTTGGAATTCAAATTAAATTATAACAATATTGTAGAAGTATCATTCTAGTATTCAAGATTCCGTTTACTATATCTTTTTCACACCAACCTTATTCCAAATTTAATTACTTTCGTGATTTACACATATAGATTAAGACTATCTTTTATACTTTAAAATTTCTCGCTACCTTATCCACTATATACGCCTTTCTATCACGTTCCTGTTCGTAGTGCCACGATTTCGCTATCCCTTCCTCTGACAATTCTTATTTCCTGCGTCAGACTTAAAACGATCTATCCCCAGACCATTTTAATCCACTACCTCACGATAGTCAGGCTTGGGGAGAGCTATTGTATTCACCGGTAGTGGATCCCTACAGAGGACTTACACCTCAGATACACGACATGCCCAGTGTATATAAAAAATCTCCCACCAAAGGTAGAAGATTTCAATCTTATAAAACTTAATCCGTCATGTCCGATACCAAAGTTCGATGCTCCAATGGAATACTGCACATAACTAACAAGAAAATGAAACCTGACTGAATCCAGAAGAGGGCCAAGTCAAAGATTCCGTGTACAGCAACCACTGTAAGGAAAGATAGATAAAGACCGATAATCGGACGTTTCCCCGACTCCTGACTCATATCCATCATCAAGCGAACAGGAGCAACAGAAGACAAAACTAATAAAATGGTCCCCACAATTCCGTAACTCAGAATCGTATCAATATAAAGACTGTGGGCATGTTCATGATAAGGAGCATGTATCCGAGGATAAGAGTGCATATAGGTCAATGGTCCTTCACCCCAAAAAGGATTTTGCTTAAACAAGGCCATCCCAGCATCCCAGATAGAAATGCGTTCTTCCATAGAAGAGTCTAAAGTACCCATTCGAACTCCCAAATCACTAGAAAAGAGGAAGCTCAAGCCAATCGCAAAGACCCCAATACTAAGCCAAAAGGCCTTCCAGTTTTTAATGGTCGTAAAGAGATAAATAATTGCTCCAGCGATAATAGCAGGAAAGGCAGTTCGATTTTGAGTAAAGTTCAATCCAAAGAGATTCACAAAGCCTGCAAACACACAGAATACTTTCAACCAATTCAACTTGGTCGTTGTAAACAGATAGAAGGCAATCATGATACAGAAACAACAAATAATTCCATAATAATTAGGATTAAAGAAGGTTACTTCTGCACGATTCTGATGCCATACCTGCATATTTGGTGAAAGAAAAGCATAGTTGAATTTCCTCACAATTTGGAAATGCTCTAAACTCGCAAAAACAGCTGACAAGACGCTACCAAACAAGACGAACTGCAAAATCAATCGAAAGAATTTATGTGATAAAATCGACTGATAGTGCAAAAAGAAAATAGTAAATAGAAAAATTCCTACTGAAGCTACAACTCCCATCCAATTTTGTGCAAAAATGGATATTACAGTACTATAGCCAAGAAAAAGAAGCAGCATCGGATGCTCCCCCATTTTCTGAAGAATACTTTTCATGTCTCCTGTAAAAATCAAACTGATAATATATAAACAGAATACAACTACAAAAAGATAAAAGGGTAAAAAGATACTTAGGATAATTCCCAATAAAATCAGCTCTTTACTAGACAACCCCTTCAGCTTTTCAATAAAGCCTATTGATTTCAAAATGAATCCTTTCTCTCCAAATCAGCTGATTCAGATAATAGTAAGCTATCCTATATTGTACCACTTTTTTAGCAATTTGAAAACAAAGGAAACGTTTTCCAAAATAAAAACCCTATTTTATCCACCATATCAAGGCTTCAAAATGATACTTCAACTCCATTCTCAATTACCCGATAAGTCTGATTTTGCAAATCAATTTCTACTACTGCTGTTACGGACTTATCTTTATTTTGACGTTTGATTACAATGCTGTGAGCTGTTGGTGTCTCTATCTCAGTAGTCCCTTCTAGATCAAAGGCTTCTGAACGGTTACGGAAAGAAAATAGATTGAGAAGGGCCTTCACAACAGGTCGTTGCACTTCTTTTGCTATTTCCTCGTTGCTATAGTAATGACGATTAATATTTCGACCTTCTTTAGTTTCTTCTAATAATTTCAAGTCATTCTTGCCTGCTAATAGACCCACATAGTAAACCTGAGGAATACCTGGGGCAAAAGCTTGAATTAGACGAGCGAGAAAATACTTGACATCATCATCTCCAAGCGCTGAATAGTAGGTTGAATTGATTTGGTAGATATCTAAGTTGTTATACTCGGCACTAGAGTACTTACGTTTGACATTGGCTCCAACCTTATAGAGTTCATTTGAAGCATAGTCAATCTCCTCATCGGTCAGGATATCCTTGACATCTACTACTCCAATCCCATCATGGGTATCTAGCGTCGTAAATTGCTTCATCGGGCTCATCTTTAACCACTTAGCCAAACGCTCTGTTCTGGAACTGTAAAGAGTATAAAGGGTTACCATTGGAAGAGCAAAATCATAAACATAGTAATCGTGATCCGCTATTTTAAACTGAATCGAATAATGTTCATGAATCTCAGGTAAGAGCTCTGTCCCATACTCAGCAGCGATGTCTCGAACTTTGTCCAATAAATCCCAAATATCTGGTTCCACAAAGAAATCATTAGTATCCAATTTCTTCACTGCATAAGCAAAGGCATCTAGACGAATCAAATCACAGCCATTACTTGCCAAGTGCTGAATGGTCTTACGGATAAATTCCATCGTTACTTCTTTGGTCACATCAAGATCAATCTGCTCCTCACCAAAGGTATTCCACAAATGTTCTACTGAACCATCTGCGAAAACGATCTCTTGCTTTGGTGCACGATCCTTACGCTTGTAAATTAAATCTACATCAGACTGTGTCGGACGATTTTCCGGCCAAAACTTATCCCAGTTTAGAAAGAGATCTTTAAATTCACTTGCTTCATGTTTTTCTTGATAATCCTTATAATACTTGGATTGACGAGAAATATGATTAATCATAAAGTCAAACATAAGATAATATTTCTCACCTAAACGCTTAACATCCTCCCAATCACCAAAAGCTGAATCCACTTCGTCATAGTCAACTGGCGCAAATCCACGATCACCTGTTGATGGGAAAAATGGTAGAAGGTGAACTCCCCCAATAGCATCACCAAAATGCTCTTCCAAATTCTCATATAAGTCTTTAAGATTATTTCCCAAACTATCTGAATAGGTAATCAACATGGTTTTATTCTGAATTGGCATCATTACTCTCCTTTTTCTAATTGAAGCCAAGTCTCATTGACTTGGCTTCGTAAATCAAATTCATTTTAAATCTCTATTTATCATCAAACTCGTACTAATATAGACTGTGATAAACTAAGTACTACTTTCTTGTCTTCTACATAGAATTATCAACAAGCTGAACCCTTCCTCTGTGTCAGAGACTATAGATTCCATGAGTTCTTCTTACTTCACTGCTCCGTTGCTCATTCCTGCGATGATATGGCGTTGGAAGAAGAGATAGACAATGGTGATACTGATAATGCCGACAACGTATGAGGCAAAGCTTGGTCCGTAGTCGTTGAAATATTGGCCTGCGTAGTTGTATTGGAACAAAGGCAGAGTCCACATTTTGGAATCCCGGTTCAAGACAAGGAGTGGCAACATGAAGTCATTCCAGAACCAAAGGGCATTGATGATCATGGTTGTCGCATGCATCGGTTTCATCATTGGGAAGATGATGCGGAAATAGGTTGTAAATTTATTAGCCCCATCGATCTCTGCTGCTTCATCCAGACTTTCTGGGATCGAGATTTTGATATAGCCAACATAGAGAAAGAGGGTCTGTGGAATCGCATAGGTCAAGTAGAGCAAGATCAAACCAAAGGTATTAGCCAAACCGAGTTTACTCATCATAACCGTAATCGGAATCATGATGACTTGGAAAGGTACGAAGATTCCGAGGATTAAGAGGGTATACATGATGGTAAAGGCTTTTCTTTTACTCATATTGCGAGCGATGGAGTAGGCTGCCATAGGAATAAAGATCATTACTGCAAGTAAAGACAAGACAGTGATGACGACAGAGTTCCAATAATAGCCTCCGATCCCATCAGCTAAGAGACGGCTAAAGTTGTCCCATGTGAAGTTGGTTGGAAAGCCAAAGAAATTATCTACAATATCCTTAGTGGGTTTGAAGGAACTAAAGAGGGTAGCAAGGAGCGGCACTAAAATCAGAACCGATCCTAGAATCAATAGAATGTATTTGCCAATCAGGTCTTTTCTTTCATCTTGTTTCATCATGCTTCTCCTCTTAAATTTCAAATTTCTTAGATACTCTCAATTGGATGATCGAAATCACTACAATTAAGAAGAACAAGATTACGGCAATGGCATTGGCATAACCGAATTGGTTGTTTTTAAAGGCATAGTTATAAACCAAAAGCCCAAGTGAGGTTGTGGCATTGTTTGGACCACCACCGGTCATGGCAAAGACTTGGTCAAAAGCAGTCAGCCCACCTTTTAGGGATAGGATAAAGACCATAGAGACACTTGGTAGCAAGTAAGGCAATTCAATGTTCCAGAAAACTTGCTTGCTAGTCGCGCCATCAATCCTTGCTGCCTCTGTAATCTCAGTTGGAATAGATTGCAAACCAGCTAGAAAGATGATGATGGGCATAGCCACCCCTTGCCAAAGAAGGACAAAGACAGCCGCAAAGATCGCTCCCCACTTAGTCCCTAAAAGACTGGTTTGGAGAAATTCAATATGAAGGGCATGCCCAATCGCTGGAAGACCATAGTTGAAGACTTGCTTGAAGATCAAAGCCACTGTCAAACCAGACAAAACAGCTGGGAAGAAGAACCAAGCACGGAAGAAGGTTTGGCCTTTAATTTTAGAGTTCAAGACACGCGCAATGAAGATCCCGAGTGCAATCTCACCAACCACCATGGCAATCGTAATGATTGCGGTAAAGCCAATCGCATTCATGAATTTTGGATCCATGAAGAGGAGCTTAAAGTTGTTTAAGCCGACAAATTTGTAGTTATAAGTCAATCCTGTCCAGTTGGTAAAACTGTAAAAGGCTCCTTGAAACATCGGCACATAGAAGAAAATTGCTTGTAACAAGAGAGGGATGACCACAAAAGCCCATGCCCAATATTTTTGTAATACTTTTTTCATAGTCTCTACTCCTAATCCACATCCGCTTTCATCGGGTTAAAGAAGGCATTCAAATCATTGACCATGCCTTGTTTATCACCGGTCAAGACATAGTTCATAGTCAAGGTATGGAAGTCTGATTCACTGGTCCAGTATTGTTGCAACCAGACCAAGTGACGATCCGTAAAGGCATATTCGGTCATACCAGCAAGCGGTGAATCTTCTCCTGCTTGTTTGACCCCTTCAATCGCTGTTGGAGATCCGTCCACATCGTAGTATTTTTGCATGACTTCTGGACGGGTCATATATTCCACAAAGGCATTGGCTTCTTTTGGATGTTTGGTGGTGGCTGAGATAGACCATGCCAAGTCTCCCGCACCAACGGTTAAGCTTTGTCCTTTTTCTTTTCCTGGAATCATGAAGGTCCCAATCTTAAAGTTCGGTTTTTGTTCATTAATCGCTGTGATCGCCCAAGACCCATTTGGTGTCATGAGGACATCCCCACGTGCGAAGGCTCCGATAACATCGGTATAGCCAGCACCTTCCCAGTTCTTTTGCTTAGAGCCATTGATGCGAAGGATGTCCATGACCTTGATGTCATCTTTCATAATCGAATCCGACAATTTAATGGCATTTGGTTGAGAATAACGAAGGTATTGATTGGCTTCTTTTCCTCCACCTGTGGCTGTCGCAAAGGCTAATTGATTGTAACCATTGAGTGTCCAAGCATCTGCACCTGCAATTCCAAATGGTGTTTGTCCTTTAGTAACGATGTCTTTGACTAACTGTTCAAATTCATCCCAGGTTTCAGGAACCTTCAAGCCCAGCTCTTCGAATTTATCTTTGTTGTAGTAAATTCCATAAGCATTAGCTGTAAAAGGAACGTTGTAAACTTTTTCGTTTACAGCATATTTTTCAGCGTAGCCATTTTTCACGCGTTTCAGGTAGTCTTTGTTGCTCAAATCTTCAAAGACACCTGCTTTTGCCCATTCTTGCAGTTCGATGGACTGTGGGTAAATATTGACCACATCAGGCACATCTCCTGCGAGAACACGTGTCTTCAATACTTCACCAGCATTTGGTACATTGACGACTTTGACCTTGATCTTAGGGTTTTCCTTCTCAAAATCACGAGCGATTTCTTCCAAGGTTTTGGTCATTTCTTTTTTCTGGTTGAAATACTCGATGGTCACTGTGCCATCCGCAGATTTACCATAGTTGGAGCAAGCGCCGAGCCCAAACAAAGCTAAACCTGTAATTGCAAGAAGTCCGATTTTCTTATACCATTTCATTGGAAAGCCTCCTTTATAAATTTATACACTTTTATTATAGTCTTCTGAAAATATACTGTTTACTCAAAAAATCTCCCTGGGATAAGATAACAGTTAAGCCCGCATACATGAGTTCTGCACCTGAGTAAACTACTCCATTTTCCTGTAATTCATACAGTCCCTCTTCATCCAAATCTTTTAATTTTAAAGTTGTTTCCATGGCCTCTACAACTGACAAAACGCGAACGTAGGTTACAATCGTTTGATTTTTGTAATTAAATTGTACAGCTGCTTCATTGGATGCAGACTCGGGATTAATTAACCTATACTGTTGTCCTAACTGAACTACTGGTCGTAATTCTTTATACAAGTTCACCTGATTAGCAATCTCAGCTTTCTCTTCATCTGATAAACTTGTCAAATCAAGCTCATATCCCAGATTTCCCATCATTGCTACATGACCACGTGTTTCTAATGGTGTCGTTCGTCCCATCTGATGATTCGGTACTGCTGAAACATGAGCCCCCATAGAAATGGTTGGATAGAGATAGGATGAACCGTATTGAATTGGTAAACGTGCAATGGCATCAGTATTATCACTAGCCCAGACTTGTGGGAAATAGCGCATCATACCAAGATCATTTCGTCCACCACCACCAGAGCAGGACTCAAAGAGAATATGGCTGTGCTTTTCTGTCAGATAAGAAACGAGTTCGTAAAGCCCCAACATGTACTGATGAGATTGCATCTGTGTTTCTAGATAAGTAAAGCCATTTCCTAGGTTAGTAATATTACGATTCATATCCCATTTAATGTAATCAATCTCATGATAAGATAGGAGTTGATCTAAGACATTTTTCAAGTATTCTACTACCTGAGGATTGGCAAGATTAAGTACTAATTGATTTCGAGAATAGGTATGGTCATATCCTGGAACCTGAATAGCCCAGTCAGGATGTTTACGATACAAATCGCTATCTACAGAAATCATTTCAGGTTCTAACCAAAGCCCAAACTGCAAACCTCTTTCATGGATAGCTGAAATCAGACTTTCTAGGCTTCCACCCAGTTTTTCCTCATTAACAACCCAATCACCTAAAGCCCGATTATCATCAAAGCGATTACCAAACCAACCATCATCTAATACAAAAAGTTCAATGCCAACTTTCTTAGCTTCATCTGCTAACTCTAACAGTTTTTCTCTCTGAAAGTCAAAGTAAGTAGCTTCCCAGTTATTGATTAGAATTGGGCGTTCTTTTTTAGAAAATTTACTTGGCATAATATGCTTCAGTACAAAATTCTGACTTTCATGACTAATACCAGTTAATCCCTTATCTGAATAGGTCATTAAAGCTACCGGTGTTTCAAAGTATTCCTCAGGGTCTAACTTCCAAGAAAAGTTTTCCGGATTAATCCCAATAGCCAGCCGAACTTCATTCAATTGATTCTTTTGAACAAAAGCTTTAAAGTTTCCACTATACATTAGTTGAATAGCAAACACATTCCCTGCATCCTCTGTAACTCCTTGATCACATAAGAAAAGAGCTGGTGTTTGAGCATGCCCAGAAGCTCCACGGTTCGAACTAATCGAAAAGATTCCTTGTTCTACCTGTTGACGTCTGACAGTCTTTTCACGAGCATAAGCTCCCTGAAGAGTTACGATTTCGTAAGCTGCAGCAGGAAAATCAGCCATAAAAGAAAAATCTTTATGAATGACAACTTCCTGGTTACTATTATTCTCTAATTTACTGTAGCTAGCAATTGTTGCATCATTTTCAAAAGCTGTATAATACAAAGTCAGACTCAGTTGAGCCTTAGAATCCTCTAACATTAAGACAAGAGTCTCTGTATCGTCCATGCTATGTGGAGAAGGTAAGCTCTTTGGACCATTCTGACCTTTTAAAATCTTTGCTTCTACAAATCGAAAGTCTGTTACTTCAGTTACACTATGCTGAATCTGTATAGTTGGTTTCCTAAAATCTCCTAAGCCATGTTGTCCAAAAATCTGTCTATGAGTATCTAAACTAAAGGTTCGATTAGTAGTCGTTGGATTTCCTGAAAAGGCATGGTCTCGTTCATAAACACTATTGGAACCTTTATAGTTCTTAATAGTCTTTCCTAAATGTTTCAATAGTAAGTACCCATCACGATTTTCAATAATCAAACTTAGATTTTTACTCTCAACATAAAATAGATTATTCTCTATCCTAACTCCCATTTACTTCACCTCATCACTTTATTGATTCTATTTTATCATCTGAAATCGCTTTCCAAAATAGAAAAATGTCTCAAGAATATGGTAAAATGTTAGGTAGGAGGTGGCACATGCTAGTTTTTTCAGAATACCAGACTGGAACAATCGACCTTTCCCTAAGCTTTTATGGATATGAGGAATGCACACCTAATTACTCTTTTGGTCCAGCCATTCGTGATACATACGTTCTACATTACATTAGTAAAGGACAAGGAACATTCCATTACAAGGGTAAAATTGTTGATTTAAAAGAAGGAGATTTCTTTCTATTAAAACCAGATGAACTAACCTTTTATCAAGCTGATAGTGAAAATCCTTGGGCCTACTACTGGTTAGGAATCACTGGAGGAAAAGCTCCTGACTATTTTGCTCTTTCTCAAATTTCTGACCAATCCTATCTCATCCAATCTGAAACTTGTCATACCCAGACTACTGCAAAACTCATCTCAGACATTGTCCGCTTCGCTCAGATTACAAAATCCAATGAATTAGCTCAACTCCATATCATGGGACAACTCCATGAACTGATGTTTCATCTGGGAACTATTGCTCCCAATCAGAAAAAAAAGAATATTTCATCAACCTACCAACTCTATCTTGAATGCAAACGATTAATTGATAGCCACTATCCTCAATCACTTACAATTCAAGATTTAGCAAAAGAACTATCCGTTCACAGAAGTTACTTATCAAGCGTATTCAAAGAATTTAACACCTTATCCCCCAAAGAATACCTACTCTACGTTCGAATGCACCGAGCTAAACAACTTCTCGAAAATACCCAAGAATCCATCAAGGTAATTGCATACTCGGTAGGTTTTTCAGATCCACTCCATTTTTCGAAAGCTTATAAACAATACTTTAATCAGACTCCAAGTCATACAAGAAAAGAATACTCTCAATACCAACTAGTGAGAAAGGAAACACTATGAAATCCTACCAAGCCGTCTACCAAATTCTAACTAAAGAAACCGATTATATCAGCGGAGAAAAAATCGCAGAAGAACTATCCCTCAGTCGAACATCAATTTGGAAAGCCATCAAGCGGCTAGAACAAGAAGGCATTGAAATTGATAGTATCAAAAACAAAGGATATCAACTGATGAATGGTGACCTTATTCTTCCAGAGATTCTAGAAGAAAATCTTCCAATTAAAGTCAGCTTTAAACCCGAAACAAAATCAACACAACTAGATGCAAAAGAAGCAATTGATTTAGGCCATGAAGCAAATACCCTCTATCTAGCTTCCTATCAAACAGCAGGCCGAGGCCGTTTTCAACGTTCCTTCTACTCTCCTCAAGGTGGCATTTATATGACACTACATCTTAAACCAAATCTCCCCTACGACAAATTACCATCCTACACACTACTTGTAGCAGGAGCTATCTACAAAGCCATTAAGAACCTAACTTTAATAGATGTCGACATAAAATGGGTCAATGATATCTACCTCAAAAATCATAAAATTGGAGGAATCCTTACTGAGGCAATAACGTCTGTAGAAACAAGCCTAGTCACAGATATCATTATTGGAGTAGGTATCAATTTCACTATTAAAGACTTCCCTCAGGAATTAAAAGAAAAAGCTACTAGCTTATTTAAAACTACAGCTCCTATAACAAGGAATGAATTGATCATAGAAATCTGGCGTGCTTTCTTCGAAACACCAGCAGAGGAGTTATTATACCTATATAAAAAACAGTCATTCGTTCTAGGAAAAGAAGTTACTTTCACACTAGATCAAAAAGACTACAAGGGACTTGCTAAAGACATCTCTGAAAGTGGTAAACTTTTAGTTCAATGTGATAACGGAAAAAAAATCTGGCTCAATAGCGGAGAAATTTCTCTCAATAGTTGGAAGTAAAATAACACAATTATAATATAAACGATATAAAAATAACTTCAGATTAGTAATTCAATTAAGTTTTACAGATCTGAAGTTTTATTGTCTCTAAAAGTAAAAAAGAGAGTTACAAACTCTCATTAAAACGGAGAATAAGGGATTCGAACCCTTGCGCCAGTTACCCGACCTAACGATTTAGCAAACCGTCCTCTTCAGCCTCTTGAGTAATTCTCCAATTAATGGGCACGAGTGGACTCGAACCACCGACCTCACGCTTATCAGGCGTGCGCTCTAACCACCTGAGCTACGCGCCCAAGTTAAAAAACTTGGTAATTTGAACAAAGTTCAAAGCGGGTGACGAGAATCGAACTCGCGACAACAGCTTGGAAGGCTGTAGTTTTACCACTAAACTACACCCGCATACATACTATAAGTAAAAATGGCGCGAGACGGAATCGAACCGCCGACACATGGAGCTTCAATCCATTGCTCTACCAACTGAGCTACCGAGCCTTATTGCGGGAGCAGGATTTGAACCTACGACCTTCGGGTTATGAGCCCGACGAGCTACCGAGCTGCTCCATCCCGCGTTAATAAAAAGGAGGATGTGGGATTCGAACCCACGCACGCTTTTACACGCCTGACGGTTTTCAAGACCGTTCCCTTCAGCCGGACTTGGGTAATCCTCCAATATTCAAATGGACCTTGTAGGACTTGAACCTACGACCACTCGGTTATGAGCCGAGAGCTCTAACCAGCTGAGCTAAAGGTCCGACAAGATCATTATAGCGGCGAAGGGGATCGAACCCCCGACCTCCCGGGTATGAACCGGACGCTCTAGCCAGCTGAGCTACACCGCCATGTATCGGGAAGACAGGATTCGAACCTGCGACACCTTGGTCCCAAACCAAGTACTCTACCAAGCTGAGCTACTTCCCGAGTTAAAAAGAAAAATGCACCCTAGAGGAGTCGAACCTCTAACCGCCTGATTCGTAGTCAGGTACTCTATCCAGTTGAGCTAAGGGTGCTCCATATTATGCCGAGGACCGGAATCG